>NZ_JAKJTB010000009.1:0-465630 GCF_050337565.1 Vibrio kasasachensis
CATAACCGAAGCCGTTGTACTAAGCGTTTAGATATACTGCTACTCATCGCGTTGTTAGCAGAAGTTTTGATGTGGTGGAATGGCTTAGCTGCCGTGCAAGCGAAGTGGCATTTTGACTTTCAAGCCAACACCATAAAACATCGCAGAGTGCTTTCAATACCTCGCTTAGGGCGGGAAGTTCGGAGCCATCGACGGTATCAAATTCATGAGTCCCAATATCAATGGGCAATACTTGAATATCAACGGCTCACGCACAACGCCGGACTGGGGGAATTATGAGGGGATCCGTCAGCGCCGCAATAAAAGTGACAGGAGTTTGAATGCCGAATCTTGAGATAGAACCTTTTCAACCATAGCTATAGCTGATAACGTCAGCGCTGGTCGATAAAGACAGTATTTGGAAAGGAATAACAGTGAGGCTAAAATTCATCGCTCTTAGTATGACTGCGATTTTAGGTGGTTGTTCATTATTTGTAAGTGAAAGCTCGTTTGGAGAAAGTTGGTCTGGTCATCATGTAAATGAGCTGATTTCACAGTGGGGTGAGCCAGAGCAGAAGAACACTAACGAAAAAGGTGAGGTTGAAATTGAGTACAAAATATTCAGCGACAGCTGCACTTACATTTTCTTTACTGATGAACAAGGTGTCATCACTTCTTATAAATATGAAAGTACTTTTTTGGGTACGTGTAAGCCCATCGGTTAATAGCTAACACATGCATCCAAGTGACAACACTTTGAATCCTGCATCTTGAAGTCACTTGGGTATAAACATAGTGTTTAATCAGCGGTACAAATATAATTGATCAGGTCTTTCTGATGGCTTAGCAAATTTCAAGACCTGATTTTCATTACGTTATTCTATAGTTACACGCTCAACGATAATAGGCTCACATGGTACATCATCGTGACCACACTTAGATGTAATTTTGGCTTGGGCAATTTTATTAACTACATTCATTCCAGCAGTTACTTTACCGAAAACTGCGTACCCCCAACCTAAATTCGTTGTCGCCGTATAATCCAAAAAATCATTGTCATCAAGATTAATAAAAAACTGAGCCGTGGCAGAATGAGGAGCATCGGTTCGTGCCATCGCGATAGTACCGATCTGGTTCTTTAACCCTCGATTTGCTTCATTAACAATAGGATCTCGTGTTGGTTTCTCTTGCATTTCTGCAGTAAAACCACCGCCTTGAATCATAAATCCTTCGATAACACGGTGAAAAATAGTACCTTCGTAAAATCCATCTTCGCAGTACTTTTTGAAATTTTTTGAACTTACAGGTGCTTTGTCCAAATTAAGTTCTATTTCGATATCACCAAAATTAGTGAATAGAGTAATCATGTTGTTAGTGTCGTGTTGGTATAGATTATGTTGGTATTATACGTAGTAATTGTCCTGATTGAATAGTAGGTTCCTCTTGATTTTTGTGTCACGGGCTCTATTGCTGTAACCGTTTAAAAGTAATGAAAGCCTGAAGTCATACATTGAATAACATGAATATGGCTTTTAGTTTTGTACAAAATGCGACTCTACACGGATTGGTGTATTCAAAGGAGAGGTTCATGGTGCTAGGGTGGGGCGCTAATTGTAATTTAGGCTTTAAGGTACGCTGTTGGAATCGTTGATGGTGTACCTCAATCTGAGGTTCGTTACATCAGACCTAATACAAGCAATGAGTGGTTTTCAATTGCCAGTTTTAATATATCAGTATTACTGGAAAATCTAAGGAATGGATACATGAAACGTCAAAATATTCGATCACATAATCGAGCTTTTATCACCATAGCGGGTCTACTTACGGCTCTGTCTGCTTCCAGTGTTATGGGCAATGCTCTTGAAGAGGAAGTTCAGCTGTTTTGTGACAAAATGACGCAATGTGCGTCGCCACACCTTGATGGGTTACCGTCTGATAATGCAGCGAGGCAAATGATTGAATCAGTTCTAGCCGATAGCTGCCAAACAATGAAGCAAGAATTCGCAGTGTTATCATCATCTTCTGCTCAGCGAGATGCCGCCGTTTCATGCCTAAAAAGCATGAACGCATTAGTCTGTACTGATCTTGAAGAAGAATTTGAAACTCCCGAGTGTCAGGAACTAGCAGAGTTAGTCGAATAATTACGCTTGGCTTGGTCATGTTGGGGTTATCTTGTTGTCGCCGTTGAACGCTGATTCACAAGAACAGGAAAAATGAAATGGAATATCAGCCCTATGAGAAAAGATATAAAGAGCAGTGCCTAGTCGTATTTGACAGCAACTTAGGTAAATATTTTGATTCAAGTGAACGTGAAGAATTTATTGAATATTTAGACTCACTTGGCGTATCAAATGATTACTGTGTCTACCTTTCGCAAGGGAGGGTATTAGCCTGTGGCGGTGTCAACAAGCAATCTAATGTTGCGACTCTTACTTGGGGAATGGTTCAACGAGAATTCCATGGTAAAGGGCTAGGTACCAAACTCACAGCTTTTAGGTTGAGTAACCTAAAAGCTGATCGTGATATTGCTAAAGTGATTATTGAAACTTCACAGCACACGGAAGGGTTTTATAGAAAACAGGGATTTTTGACCACGAACATAATCAAAAATGGTTTTGGGGAAGGGATTGATTGCGTGTCAATGGAGCTAAGAACATATCCATAGTATTGAGGCAGGGCGAGTGTGGATAGAGTAATAGAATTAATTGTAAAAGATGAATTAAGAGTTAACGCGCTTGCTTGTGTTCATCAACTCAATTTACCCAACTGTTACTTAGCGGCGGGTTTCGTACGCAATTTGGTGTGGGATCACTTGCATCACAAAATAGTACCAACGCTTTTGAATGATGTTGATGTCATCTACTTTAATGAAAGCGAATCCAACCCTGAACTCTACCAATTAGCCGAAGCTCAGCTTTCTGAAATGATGCCAAGTTTAAATTGGCAAGTCCGCAACCAAGCTATTATGCATAAACGAAACGGTGATAAGCCGTATTTTAACATCATTGATGCAATGAGTTATTGGCCAGAAAAAGAAACCGCTGTCGCGATCCGAAAATTAGAGAATGGTCGTTACGAATGCATTTCGGCATTTGGTTTTGAATCACTATTTAACCTGCAGGTTACACACAATCCTAAGCGTTCCTTGGCTGTTTTCAGTGAGCGCTTGATGTCAAAAGGCTGGTTGGATAATTGGTCTGGTTTGAAACCTGTGTGGTAACCACGAGATCATAAGGAAAACTCTAACATATTGGAAAAACCGTGAGTGTATTAAGGCATTGTCAGACGAAAAGTACCAATTAAAGCCAGATCATCATGTTGAGCACTATCGAGGAAAAGATGCTAAAAACATACTCAGGTTCATGTCATTGCGGTTTGATTCAATTTGAAGTTTCAGCTGACATTAACCACCTTCGTGAATGCGATTGCTCTATCTGTATCCGAAGAGGAGCACTCAATTTCAGGGTTGCAAAAGAAAGCTTAACAATCTTTACTCCTTTGGAAGAGATGCGTTTATATCAATGGGGCTCTGGAACCGCCGAAGATTATTTTTGCCCTAAATGTGGCATTCTCCCGTTTCGGAAACCGAGTCAATTAACTCAGATTGAAATTGCACAAGGCAAAATCCCCTTTACGGGCTGGGCCGTTAATGCCCGTTGTCTAAATAATTTGGATCTAAGCCAGATCCCTATAATCAAAATCGAAGGGTCAATCCTTTAGACATAGATAACTAATAGGGTGGAAAGTTTTAAGTTGCAGCTAAGAGCAGTCAAAGCAACCCGACTGAATAAAATGGTCAATTTGTTTAGGGACAAACGAATTATATATAAGACTGGTATGCGAACTAGGGGTTTGGATATGGTCTGTCATGCCTTCAATCATCGTCTCTTCTACGGTAACAGTACCGTCAGACAAAATTGATCTATCCATCATTAATAGTGCGCGGGCTCCAACGGGTAGTGTTCCTGCTATACATCCCAGCTTTTGCGTGAATTCCCATTTATCGTGATGCATCTTTAAGCCGTGTTCTGGTGAGTTACCTAATATGGCATCAATTCCAAGTTCTTGAATACGTTGCACAATAGATGCCCCTTTGATTGGCGTACCAATAGTGATGACGTGGCTAATCATCTGCTGTGATGGTTTTCTCGTGTCTAAGTAGGCTTTGATGATGAGACCGCCAAGGCTATGACCAACAAGTACATTGGTGGTATCTAGTGATAGGGCTTGATCAATTTTTTCAAATACGCGGTTTTTTTCTATCGCTAGAGTATTGTAGGTAATCACCTTTGTCTGGTAGCCGAGGCTCCGTAGTTTGTGGCTTAAAGGCTGCATAGCTAAACCATGCATATATAACCCATGTAAAATGATGATCTTCATTTCGACTCCTGCATTACGTCTTACTTGGATATAATGGCAGCTTTCGAGCGAAGAAACGATGCTATTTGTCAGGTTTAACATTCATTTGCATAGAAATTGGCGTTGATGTCCGTGGGGGGAGCGATTATCAATAAACATAATCGCAGTCTTGTCGGACTTAATGAACATCAACGCCAAAAATGGTCAACAAAAGTGGTTAATCTTTTGCTGCTTGCTTAAAATTATCTTGCTACTTCATTAATACGTCAGTGAACTGGAAGCCATAGATAACGACAAGACCAATAATTCCAGTCATGACCAAGTAATAGAAAGTCGGTATAATAGTTCTACGCAGGGTTGCACCTTCGCGACCTAACAGCCCCACAGTGGCAGAAGCCGCGACTACATTGTGAATTGCAATCATATTACCCGCGGCAGCCCCAACAGCTTGCAATGCCACTACGATAACACTTGAGATAGAGAGCGTTTGTGCCACTTCGAATTGGAATTGGCTAAACATCATATTTGAAACCGTATTTGATCCCGCGATGAAAGCCCCCAGAGCGCCGACGGTTGCACTCAGAGAAGGGAACGCAGAACCTACAGCGCCAGCAGCAAAATTAGCTGTCGTGACTGGCATGCTCGCTAGATCGGCACCGTTGACGCCAGAGTTAATAAAGATACGCACCATTGGAATTGTGAACAGTAATACAAAACCGGCACCAATCAGTGTTTTGCTTGATTCGGCAAACGCAGGGCTAAGGGGTTTGAAGCTTTTGGCTTGTAACAATACGGCGATCAAAGCAACAAAGACTAAAATGCCTCCCGGTAAGTACAGCGGTTGTATAGCGGTGCTAATACCGGTCTCACCAAGAATGTTACTAAAGCTTAGGCTCACTCCGGTTAGCATGGCTTTAAACTCGCTACTGACACGGCTCGCTACAAGAACGACTGCAAGTAAAACATATGGTGCCCAGGCTAACGGCAAACTCATTGGTTTAGTGGTGTCAGTTTTTATTTCTATTTTCAAAGAGCCTAGCCATTCTGCCGGCCATTTATCTTCAGATTCGAAGTCCCATTTACTTTTAGGTACCAAGAAACCTTTTTTTGCTGCAGTTACAACGATGGCCAAGCTAAACAAGCCACCAATTAATGAAGGGAATTCGGCGCCTAAAAATACCCCAGTTAAAGCGTAAGGTACCGTGAATGCAACACCAGCAAACAAGGCAAACGGTAAGATATCTAAACCTTCACGCCAGCTTTTATTCTTGCCAAAGAAACGGGTTAGCATCACTGCCATTAGCACAGGAATCAATGTACCAACACAAGCGTGGATAATGGCAACGCTTGAAGTTATCTGTTGTAAGTAAACATCCCAGCTTGAGCCATTCTCCAGTAAGGCATTGCTAATCATGTGTGTATCGAGTCCTTTGTTGACTCCCACAATAATCGGCGTACCAACTGCGCCAAACGACACAGGCGTCGATTGAATCATCATTCCCATCAATACTGCAGCGAGGGCTGGGAATCCAATTGCAACAAGCAGAGGGGCGGCGATAGCCGCTGGTGTACCGAACCCAGAAGCACCTTCAATAAAAGAGCCGAAACACCAAGCGATGATGATGGCTTGTACGCGACGATCTTCGGAAATATCTGTAAATCCATTGCGTATGGTTGTTATTGCTCCGGTGTGTTTAAGAGTGTTGAGCAAAAAGATAGCGCCAAACACAATCCAGAGTACTGAAACCGTAATGCCAAGGCCTTGGAAAACAGAGGCAACGACGCGCGTTACAGACATATCCCAGAAAACAAGGGCAATGATTACCGTTAGTCCAAAAGCGATAGGCATCGCACGTTTGGCTGGCCAGTTAAGACCAACGAGGAGAATCGCTGCCACCACTATTGGTGAAAAAGCGACTAGAGCTAAGAGGATTTCGTTCATGAGTACTTCCTTTCTCGGGCAGAACTAATAAAAGCTGACGAATAAATTATAATTAGAATTTTTGTGATTTCGATGTTAATTCAATGTGAATGGTACGCTTTATTTTTTATGGATATAGGGAGATAATGAAAATTATTAGTTCCAAAAATGGTGTAATTAGATGCGCGCTGATGATTTGATTTTATTTTCTCAAGTGTTTGAACTGGGAAGTTTTAGTAAAGTTGCGGAACAAAATAATCTTACAAATTCGGTAGTTAGCAAAAGGATTGCTCGTTTGGAAGAGCAGGCTGGTGTCCAATTACTATATCGAACGACGCGAAAGTTGACCCTAACTGAAGCGGGTAGAGCTTTGTTACAAGGTGCCAAAAATGTGAAGCAAGCCACTCAAGAAGCAGCTGATTCGGTGTCGGGCTTTGGTGAAAGGGTTACCGGGCATATTAAAATGTCGGTACCAACTATCTCTGGTGACTTATTGTTGGCTCAGGCAGTAGCTGAATTCTGTAACTTACATCCTGGTTTAACGGTAGACATGTCGTTAGATAATCGCTTCGTTGACCTCATCGGAGATGGTTATGATCTTGTTATCCGTACCGGGTACTTAGAAGACTCTAGTCTTATTGCGAGGCACATTATTGATTCTCAATGGGTTGTGTGCGCATCGCCTGAATACATAGCAAGGTTTGGTAAGCCGCAGAAACCGAATGATTTACTCAATCACAATTGCTTGCAATACGCTTATCAAACCACAGGTGCGAGTGATTGGGAGTTCAAAGGAATAAAGCGTAATAATATTATTAGAGTGTCAGGCAATTTTTCTACAGACAATGCCACGGCGTTGCGAAAAGCCGCACTGGGCGGATGCGGTATCGCCTATATGCCTCATTGCTTGGTCTACCATGATTTAAATCGCGGTGACTTGATTGATTTGTTCCCAGAACAAGTTGGTAAGCGGCTTGGCATTTACGCGGTTTACCCATTTACCCGCCAGCCACCGAAGAAAGTAAAGTTGTTGATAGAACACATCAAAACGCGCTATATCGAAATGGCTCACTATTTTTAATGGTGCCATCTATACCCAAGTGACTTGAGGTTACTTGGGTACAATACAGCGCGATGGGAGTTACAGTGGAGAGGGAGTTAAGCAATTGCGTGTTTGCTCTCTTCCAAATCAAAAGATGCGCTAATTAACTTTTTGGTGTATTCATGCTGAGGATTTGTGAATATTTCCTCCGCGCTACCTTGCTCCATCACTTCCCCTTTTTGCATGACAAGCACGCGATCAGATAGCGCTTTTACCACGCTCAAATCATGGCTTATGAACAAGTAGCCAATATTGTGTTTAAGTTGAAGCTCTTTAAGTAATTCAATAACGGTCAGTTGCACTGAGCGATCGAGAGCTGATGTCGGTTCATCGAGTAAAATAAATGAAGGCTCTAGAATTAACGCACGAGCGATCGCAATTCTTTGTCTTTGCCCACCTGAAAATTCATGAGGGTAACGATTTATGGCGTTAGGCTCTAGGCGTACTTCAACCAGTGCTTTTTTGGCGCGAATTAATCGTTCACTCTTACTTAGTTGTGGTTGATGAACGGTTAAGCCTTCGGAAATAATTTCACCAACCGTCATTCTTGGTGATAGTGAACCATACGGATCTTGAAAAACCATTTGGATATCTTTTTTCAATGCAAAACGTTGTTTGTCATTGAGCTTATTTACATCCATACCCTTATATTCAATCTTGCCGTTACTGGGTAATAAGCCAATGATCGCACGCCCGAGAGTGGATTTTCCTGAGCCTGATTCGCCTACAATACCTAAGGTTTCGCCCTGTTTGAGTTGCAAGGAGATCCCTTTTACCGCCTCAAAATAAGTATTTTTGCTGGCTATAAAATGTGGCTTCACCAAAAACTTAACTCGAATGTCATTTGCTTGTAGCAGTTGCGAAGCGTGTTCAGCGACTGGTTGTTTACTGCCCTTAGGGATAGAGTTTATCAGCATCTTAGTGTAGTCGTGCTCGGGCGAACGAAAGATCTGTTGGCAAGACCCTGCTTCTACTATCTGCCCATAGCGCATGACAATTACGCGGTCGGCTAGATGTTTTACAACGCCTAAATCGTGGGTGATGAACAGAATTGCCATGCCCATTTTAGATTGAATTTCTTTGATCAAGTTAAGTACTTCTGCCTGTACTGTCACATCTAAGGCAGTAGTCGGTTCATCCGCAATCAGGATGTCTGGCTCATTGATCAACGCCATTGCAATCATAATTCGTTGTAATTGACCGCCAGAAAATTCATGTGGGTATTTTTTATAGGCGGTGGTTGGCTCTGGTAACTGAACCAAGTCAAATAACTCAAGCACCTTCTGCTTTGCGGTGACACGAGATACAGGGCGATGGCATTTGATTGCCTCAGCAACTTGCTCGCCCACTCTCATATAAGGATTGAGTGATGTCATCGGCTCTTGGAAGATCATTCCAATTCGGTCTCCGCGAATCTTGCGCATCTGCTTTTCACTAATTTTAGTGATTTCATGATCTTCAAAACGAATAGCAGTTTCTGCAGCGACGGAAGCGTTTGTTGGCAGTAGGCGCATGATAGCGTTGGTCGAAACCGATTTGCCACTGCCCGATTCACCAACAATCGCGAGGGTTTCACCTTTATAAAGTTCGAATGTGACGTCTTTTACCGCATCGACAGGGCCGTCGTTGGTCTCAAAACGCACTGATAGCTGAGAAACCGTGAGTATAGGTGATGGTGACATTGTACTTCCTTATCAATTGATCACGTGTGTACGAGTTGGTATCTGTTGAGCGTATTTCAATGTGTCGAAATAGTGCTGAGCTTTTTGTAGCAATTCAAATTCAAACATCCAATTCGCGTTTCTTTGTGAAGAACAAAAAGCACCGATGTGCTTGAGAAGGTCATCACTGGCTTTTGAGATTTGATGTCCAGTTGAATTGACTAACTCACATTGCTCAATGGAGAGAAATTGCAGCAGTGCATAGGCTTGATTCAAGCAGTCGAAAGCGGCTTGATATCGTCCCATGCGATTTAATATCTGTGATTGTGAAACAGCGGCATCACGGTAGCCGATTATTAAGCATACAAACTGGCAAGGTTTGGTTTGTAAACTGGCGACTGCTTCATGAATATGTGTTGGTAGATGACTGAGCACTTGGTCGTATAGATACTGGGCTTCGGGCCAATGACCTTGCTCAAGCAATTGTTCTGCTTTTAAGTAGTGACTCCAACACTGTTGTAAATCCATCCTAACCAACTCCTCAATAACAACCATGCTTTTCTAAAGCAAACTCGCGTTATTTAAATGCAAATAGATATCAATTGCAAATAAATATCATTAGCATAAAAATCGACTACTATTTGAGCGGTTAAACTCGATTACAGCCTAAGTCACTAAAATGTAAATGAAATCAAACTACAATGTAAATTAAGACAGGCGCAGTAATAAGGAAATGAAGATGACGATAGAAAAGCTTATAGCGAGTCAACTTTACCATGCAACCGAACTCGATCAGTTACCGAGCAAGTCGACCAAAGATTTGTCACCAATTGATGAGATAGTGGGTCAGGAACGTGCGCAAAAAGCAGTTGAATTTGCTATGTCGATTAAAGAGAAGGGCTATAACATCTATGCCATTGGTCAGAATGGTCTAGGTAAACGCACAATGATACTGCGTTATTTGCATCGTCATAAAAGCAATGTCTCTGATTTGTATGACTGGTGCTATGTTTCTGATTTTGCGAATAACCGAACACCTAAGGTGCTCAAATTACCTTGCGGTGTTGGTAAGAGCTTAAAGCAAGATATAGAAAAAATGATTGCTAAACTGGTGGTTGCGATACCATTAGCGTTTGATAACGAGATATATATCAGCCGTGCCGAGAAACTCAATTCTCAATTGACTCAAAAGCAGGCACTTGAACTTGAATCAATCAGTAAAGAAGCCCAAGAGAAGAACATAAGCTTAACAATGACGACCCAAGGCGATTATCAGTTTGTCGCTATGGATGGGGAAGAATTGCATACAGAAGAGAGCTTTGACCAACTATCGATTAAAGAGCAGGAGCAATTTGGTAGCACTATCGATGAGCTCGAGGTACAACTGCGGAATATGGTTAGGGAGCTAACCGAGTGGGAAGAGACTTTTAGCGAAAAAATCAAAAAGTTAAATGATGATGTGACACTAGACGTAATCGATCATTTTATTAAGAAGCTTAAAATCAACTATTCACAGTATCCAGAAATCAAAACACATCTGTCAGAGTTGAAGAAGGATATTGTTGAGAACGCTGATATATTTTTAGAGCAAGGTAACGAACAAGCAGAGATAGCCGCAGCATCACTCGATAAGAAGCTACCTCGAAGATATAAAGTCAATACTCTGGTTAACCGTGATGCGTGTGAATTTCCTGTGGTGGTGGAAGAAAACCCCAATTACCACAGTTTGTTTGGCTACATTGAGACAGCGACATACAAGGGTACGGTCTTTACTGATTTTTCATTGATTCGTGCAGGCAGTTTACATAAAGCCAATGGTGGCGTGCTGCTTATGGATGCGCAAAAAGTGCTTGAGCAACCTTACGTATGGGATGGTCTAAAACGGGCCCTGCGTTCACGCCAGCTTAGTTTTACTTCGCTTGAGAAAGAACTGACTTTAACTGGTGCGGTGTCGCTTGACCCAGAGCCTATTCCACTCGATGTTAAAATTATCCTATTTGGTGACTATCGCACTTATCAACTATTGCGACATTACGATCCTGAGTTTGGTGAATTGTTCCGGGTAACCGCTGATTTTGAAGATGAGATGAAACGTACTCCGGACTCAGAAATGCATTACGCTAGGTTCATTTCAAGTGTGGTCCACGATAACAACATGCTTCATTGTGATCGCAAAGCCATCGCCCGCATTATTGAGCACAGTTCAAGGCTTGCTGGTGATCAAAATAAGCTGTCATTGCACTCAGCGAATATAGCTAACTTACTGCGTGAATCAAATTACGTGGCTAAGCAAGCTAACGCTAATATGATCCGCTCAAGTCACGTGTTGGAAGCATTGGATAACCAAGAGTTACGAGTGAGCCGTTTAAAAGACGCAGTGATGGAAGGCTTTATTAATGGTACTACATTGATTCATACGGAAGGTGTGGCAATAGGGCAAGTTAATGCGCTATCTGTTCTCAGTACGAGTGAGTATATGTTTGGTGCGCCAAATCGAATTACTGCGACGACTTGTTATGGTGATGGCGATGTGATCGATATTGAACGTAGTGTTGATTTAGGTGGCAGCATTCACTCCAAAGGGGTGATGATCTTAACGGCGTATCTTTCATCGGTATTTGGTAAAACGGCAAAAGTCCCGTTGACCACGACGATTACGTTTGAACAATCGTACGGTGGTGTTGATGGTGACAGTGCGAGTATGGCTGAGTTTTGTGCTGTTGTTTCGGCATTTTCAAAGCAAGCCAATAGGCAAGATATTGCGATCACCGGATCAATGAATCAGTTTGGTGAGTCACAGCCAATTGGTGGTGTGAATGAAAAAATTGAAGGTTTCTTTGATGTTTGTAGCATAAAAGGGAGAACATCAAAGCAAGGGGTTATTATTCCCCGTTCTAATATGCACAATCTGATGTTACGTCCCGATGTTGTTAAAGCGGTAGAAAAAGGGGAGTTCAATATTTGGGCAATTGACCATGTGACAGAGGCAATTGAAATCTTTACTGGTAAAGCAGCGGGTACCCCAAGTGATGAGGGTAGTTACCCGATAGACACTGTTTATGGTATTGCTCAGGCAAAACTCAACGCACTACGTAAGTAATAGTAAGGCTCTCAGAGGAGAGCCTTTATTTTCAAAATATAGTGGTTTTGATAACGATATTTCTGCATTGAAAAAGGAATTTTCATGCTGTTTATTACCCCGATGCTACCTGAGCATCACACACAACTGTTACAGCTAGCGTTAGCTGAGGAGCAAATCAAATACGTCGGTTCGATGGAAGAGATGCTGGCGAACATAGGCGCAACAACTCACCCTCACGTGCTAGTTTTTAATGATAAAGTGATTGGTTTTTTCCTGCTCGATCTTCTCTACCATTGCGGTTATTCATTCTGTCCACCGGATGGAATAGGTTTAAGAGCCTATTTTGTTGATGGTCACCAGCAAGGTCAGGGTTACGGCACAGATGGGATGAGATTACTGCCGAATTATATCAAGCATCACTACCCAGAAAGGCGCTCGGTTTATTTGACGGTAAATTGCCTAAATACTGCCGCCTACAGGTGCTACTTTAAAGCGGGATTTGTTGATACGAATGAACTCTATCATGGTGGTGCAGCAGGACCACTGCGAGTGATGGCGTTGCCAATTGTGCAAGCGGGGTAATTCGTTAGGTCGCCCGATACTACGCATTATGTTAGTATCGCCGCCTTTCTAGCCTATCAGTAGTAACAATGAGACACCTAAAAACAGCAATCCACCCCGATATTGATCATCTTGACGATAAAACGGTTTTTCAGCGCAAAGCGGCTAGAGCCATTGTTATCGATGGCGAAGACATTTTATTACTCTATACAGAGCGATACCATGATTACACCATCCCAGGCGGCGGTCTAGATGAAGGTGAAGATGTTATTGCAGGTTTGGTTCGCGAGTTAGAAGAAGAAACGGGCGCGCAGAATATTCACAACATCAAGCCGTTTGGTATTTTTGAAGAGTTCCGTCCTTGGTATAAAGATGATGCTGACATTATGCATATGACGTCTTACTGCTATACCTGCAAAATCGATCGTGAACTAGGCGAGACTGCGTACGAAGATTATGAAGTAAAAAATGGTATGAAGCCTGTGTGGCTCAATATCCACCAAGCGATTGCACACAACGAGAAAACCATAGCGGAAAGTCCGAAGAAAGGAATGAGTATCGAGCGTGAAACTTTCTTGCTTCACTTGATAGCCAAAGAAATGCTCTAATTACAATTGTGGCAATCCCGTCAGCCGAGGCGGGTTGCTTCTATACCAGCACAGATTGCAATTAAGGTACAAACAGTGAGAGCCCTAACAGTTGCAAGTGTTAGGTATTATGTCTGAACGGATTTTTCGGTATATACTTACTCAAGTAATTGAATTATAAAAATAGAATAAAATGCTAAGGGAGTAGCTATGGGGAAGTTTCAACGCCTAGTTTTAGGAAGTGTTCTTACGCTTGCCAGTTCAACTGTGCTTTCAGCTGTGATTGAAAGTACCTCTCTTGTTGGGTTTGGCTCTGCTAAATACCCAGACAGTTTCAGTCATTTTGATTATGTTAACCCCAACGCTCCAAAATTTGGCAAGATCACTTATGGTGTGGTGGGTACGTACGATAATTTTAATCGATTTGCATCTCGCGGTGTATCAGCTCAAGGGGCAGGGGAGCTATACGACACCCTAATGTATAGCCCAAGTGATGAAATAGACGCCTATTACCCTCTCATTGCACAGAAGGTACGATATTCTGATGATTATACATGGATGGAAGTAGAGCTAAACCCTCAAGCTCGATTCCATGACGGCATGCCAATTACTGCGCACGACGTAGTGTTTAGCTTTGAAAAATTTATGTCAGAGGGCGTCCCTCAGTATCGCGTCTATTACCAAGATATCAAATCGGTCACGGCAAAAAACGATCGGCTAGTCCGCATTGAAATGGCAAAGCCCAATCGTGAAAAATTATTCAGCTTAGCTCAATCTACCCGCGTCTTGCCGAAACACTTTTGGCAAGATAAGAACTTTTCTGAGCCGTTATCCCAACCTCCTGTCGGTAGCTCAGCCTACCAAATTACCGATTTTAAAGTGGGGCAAAGCGTCACTTATTCGCTGGTGGAAGATTATTGGGCGAAAGACCTACCGGTTAATATTGGTCGACATAATTTTAAACAAACGCAATACGATTACTACCGTGACGATACCGTCATGCTAGAAGCGTTTAAAGCGGGTGAATTTGATTTTCGTTTAGAGAGCTCAGCAAAGTTTTGGGCTAATTCCTATACGGGGCAGAATTTCGACAAAGGATTTATTGTCAAAGAAGAAATACAGCACCATAAACCAGAATCGACTCAGGCTTTTGTCTTCAACACTCAACGAGAGTTCTTCAAAAACCCTAAGGTGCGTGAAGCTCTAAATTATGCGATGGATTTTGAATGGATGAATACCAACATGTTCTATGGTCAGTATTCTCGTACGCGTAGTTTTTTCCAAAATACGGATTATGAAGCTCTGGGTTTGCCTAACGAAGAAGAGCTCAACATTTTGGCTGAGTTTAAAGGTCAAGTCCCACCTCGAGTGTTCACAGAAGAGTATCAACCACCGGTGACAGATGGGTCTGGGCGTATTCGTAGTCAGATGCGTACAGCGTTTAAACTCTTGAAAGAAGCGGGTTGGGATCTGAAGAACAAGGTTATGACGAATGTGGAAACAGGTCAGCCGCTGGCTTTCGAGTTTTTAGTGTATAGCCCAACGACCGAACGAATCGCGATTCCGATGCAGAAAAACCTAAAGCGTATGGGCATCGAGATGAAAATCCGTACCGTAGATACCACACAGTACATTAAGCGCCTGCGGGATAGGGATTTTGATATGCTTTCGTCCCCTTATTCGCCGAACCCTTATCCTAGCCCAAATCTGATGATTATTTGGAACTCCAACTTCATGGATTCAACCTACAATACCGCAGGTGTCAATGATCCGGTTGTGGATGCTCTCACGGAAGAAATCGTTGAGAATCAACAGAATCCTGAGAAATTATTACCGCTAGGCCGCGCTTTAGATAGAGTTTTACAATGGAATTTCTACATTATTCCTCAGTGGCATATTGGCAAGTATCGTGTCGCGATGTGGGATAAATTTGAGCGACCAGAGGTTATGCCAATCTATGAACTCGGTATTGATACGTGGTGGATATCGCAAGATAAAACGCAGTTACTCCCAGAAAAACGCCGTTAAAGAGGGATAAATGGCCGCTTATATATTTCGACGCTTGTTATTGGTGATCCCCACGTTGTGGGCGATCATCACCATCAACTTCTTTATTATCCAAATTGCGCCGGGTGGACCTGTTGAGCAGGCTATCGCACAAATTGAAGGGCAATCTTCAGGGATCATGGAGCGCTTTTCTGGTGGTGGAACAGAAGTTGAGTTGGATATTTCGAAAGAAGCGACGTCAACGGGTTATAAAGGCTCTCGCGGCTTGGATCCTGAGGTAGTTGAAGAGATCCGAAAGCAATTCGGTTTTGATAAGCCTTTGCATGAACGCTACTTTGATATGATTAAAAACTACGCCACGTTTAATTTTGGTGAAAGCCTATTTAAAGGTGGTAACGTGATTGATTTGATCGTTGAAAGGTTACCCGTTTCAATCTCTTTAGGGCTCTGGAGCACGTTGATCATCTATTTGATATCGATCCCTTTAGGGATAATGAAAGCGATTCATCATGGCTCGCGATTTGATATCTGGTCGAGTGCGTTCGTTATTGTCGGCTATGCTATCCCCGGCTTTTTATTTGCGATTATTCTTATCATTATATTTGCTAGTGGTAACTACTTCAGTTGGTTTCCGCTACGAGGCTTAGTCTCGAGTAACTTTGAACAGCTTACTTGGTACCAGCAAATAGTCGATTATTTTTGGCATTTAGCCTTGCCTATTTTTGCCATGGTCATTGGTGGATTTGCCACTTTAAGCATGCTGACTAAAAACTCTTTTCTCGATGAAATCAATAAACAATATGTTGTTACGGCAAGGGCAAAAGGGCTCGATGATCGGAATATTCTCTATCGACATGTATTCCGTAACGCGATGTTGATTATTATTGCCGGTTTCCCGAGTGCGTTTATCAGCATATTTTTTACCGGTTCGATGTTAATTGAAGTTATGTTCTCACTTGAGGGAATTGGATTGTTGGGTTTTGAATCCACTATCCAGCGTGATTATCCTGTTGTGTTTAGTTCTCTCTATATCATGACGTTACTGGGTTTGATTTTGAGTATTATTTCGGATCTCACTTATACATGGGTCGATCCTCGTATTGATTTTGAGGCGCGCTGATGGTCAAAAATGCAAAAATGCGCAATCCGCTAAATCAAGCTCGATGGGAGAGGTTTAAAGTTAATAAGCGAGGTTTTTTTTCGCTGTGGCTTTTTTCCATACTATTTGTTTTTACCTTGTTTGCAGAGTTTGTCGCCAATGATAAACCATTGCTTATCCACTATGACCAGCAATGGTACATGCCGGTGTTTTCTCAATATTCTGAAACGGAATTTGGTGGGGAGTTTGAAACCGAAGCGGATTATACCGATCCCTATGTCACCGATTTGATAGAAGAGAACGGTACCATTATTTGGCCCCTGATTCGTTTTAGCTATGACACGATTAACTACAATGTGGTTGGAGCGGTGCCGTCAGCGCCCGACAGTGTTAACTGGCTTGGTACAGATGATAAAGGACGAGATGTTCTTGCTCGGATTATCTATGGTTTTAGGATTTCCGTTATATTTGGCTTTGTGCTTACTATCGTTTCTAGTGTGATTGGCGTGATCGTCGGGGCGACGCAAGGTTATTACGGCGGTTGGCTCGATTTGATTGGGCAGCGATTTATCGAAGTTTGGTCAGGAATGCCGACGTTGTTCTTACTCATTATCCTATCAAGCTTTGTCGAGCCCAATTTTTGGTGGTTGCTTGGGATTATGGTGTTGTTTAGTTGGATGAGCTTGGTAGGGATTGTGCGAGCGGAGTTTTTAAGGTGTCGAAACTTTGATTATGTTCGCGCCGCACAAGCTATGGGTGTCAACGACAGTCGTATTATGTTGCGCCATATGCTGCCCAACGCAATGGTTGCCTCATTAACGATGATGCCGTTTATTCTTTCCGGCTCTGTAACGACATTAACCTCTTTAGACTTTCTCGGTTTCGGTTTACCAGCGGGATCCCCCTCATTGGGCGAGCTATTAGCGCAAGGTAAAGCAAACTTGCAAGCACCTTGGTTAGGCATCTCTGCTTTTGTGGTGCTTTCTCTGATGCTGACGTTGCTGGTCTTTATTGGTGAAGCTGTGCGTGATGCGTTTGATCCGCACCAACAAGGAAACTAATCATGTCAGAAAAATTACTATCGATTGATTCTTTGTCGGTTGGGTTTGGTCGAGCAAGCGCTGTTGAGCAAGTTACCTCGGATGTATCGCTGGATATTAAGCGTGGTGAAACGCTCGCTCTGGTGGGTGAAAGTGGTTCGGGAAAATCGGTGACCGCCAATGCTATCTTAAAATTGCTTCCACAAGGCTCTGCTCGTTATCTCAATGGGCGTATACAGTTTGATGGCATTGATATGTTGGCATGTTCAGAGCGTCAACTGCGTGGTATTCGCGGTGCGCGCATTGGTATGATCTTCCAAGAACCGATGGTTTCACTCAATCCATTGCATCGGATTGGTAAGCAGTTGGTTGAAATTGTTGCCATTCACCGTGGCTTGCGTCAACGCAAGGCAGAAGCGCTTGCGATTGAATGGTTAGGTAAGGTCGGTATTAGGCATCCTGAAGTAAAGATTAATGCTTACCCGCATGAATTATCTGGCGGTGAACGTCAACGAGTTATGATAGCGATGGCGTTAATCAACGAACCTGAGTTGTTAATTGCAGACGAGCCTACGACAGCTCTTGATGTATCGGTACAAGCACAAATATTAGATTTGCTCAAATCACTGCAACAAGAACTGGGTATGGCGATGTTATTTATCACCCATGATTTGAGTATTGTTCGTCGTATTGCAGACCGAGTTGCGGTAATGCGTAATGGCATGCTGGTGGAGGTCGGGGAGTGCCAGCAGGTTTTTCTACATCCCAACCATCCATATACAAAACAGCTAATCAACTCTGATCCTAAAGGTTTACCAGTTGAAGTGGAGTCTGATTCCCCGTCATTGCTGCGTGTAGATCAATTGCGAGTGTGGTTTCCGATCACCGGTGGGTTATTAAAACGGGTGGTGTCTCATGTTAAGGCCGTGACCGATATGGGCTTTGATCTCAAACGAGGTCAATCTATTGGTCTGGTTGGTGAGAGTGGCTCTGGTAAGTCGACTACTGGCATGGCAATTCTACGTTTGGTGAATTCTCATGGTTCGATCAGCTATCAAGGGCAAGAGTTGCAAGGGTTGGATAGAAAAGCATTGCTGCCTTATCGAAGTAAAATGCAAGTGGTGTTTCAAGACCCATTCTCAGCATTAAACCCGCGAATGTCGGTAGCACAAGTGATTGGTGAAGGCTTACAAGTTCATACACAAATGGATGACAAAGAGGTTGATGACGCGATTGTTGAGGCAATGGAAGAAGTGGATTTAGACCCTAAAACTCGTTTTCGTTATCCAAATGAGTTTTCCGGAGGACAGCGGCAACGTATTGCTATCGCCCGCGCTTTGGTGCTCAAACCGGAGTTTATCTTGCTCGATGAGCCGACATC
The DNA here is from genome assembly GCF_050337565.1 of Vibrio kasasachensis. Classification (NCBI taxonomy): domain Bacteria; kingdom Pseudomonadati; phylum Pseudomonadota; class Gammaproteobacteria; order Vibrionales; family Vibrionaceae; genus Vibrio; species Vibrio kasasachensis. The sequence continues at coordinate 18,780 of NZ_JAKJTB010000009.1, forward strand.
TTCTCTTGATAGAACCGTTCAGGCGCAGATCCTCGATTTATTGAAGTCACTACAAGCGAAGTATGGTTTGACGTACTTGTTTATCAGTCACGATCTAAATGTGGTTAAGTCACTTTGTCATTACACAATAGTGATGCGAAATGGTGAAATTGTTGAGCAGGGCGAAACCCAATTATTATTCAGCCAGCCGAAGCAAAGTTATACGCAAGAATTAGTTGCGCTTTCTTGACTTAGATTTGTGTGGTATAGCTCGCGCTGGCTAAGCTCAGTGGCTTGCCAAACCAAAACCCTTGTAAATAGTTGACGCCAATAGCCGTGAACTTGCGTTGCATATCGGCACTTTCGATTCCCTCAATCACTACATCCACTTGATTATCCTGACATAAATTGGTAATGAATTTGAGGTATTCCAAAGTTGCAGGGTTTTCAAGAGCACGCCAAGTCATCGCTTTATCCACTTTGATCTGTTTTAACGGCAAATCAAAGAAACTGTTGATCGAACTATAGCCAGAGCCAAAATCATCTAATGAAAGACGAAATCCAAATTGATTTAGGCGACATAACTGTGATACTGCGTTTTTATTGCCATCAAGAATAACGGTTTCGGTGAGTTCTAGCACGATTTGGTCGGGATTAAGTTGATAGTCGTCCGCTAGTTGTTTTGCCTGTTCTGGAAATTGGTTGTTTAATAGCTGCAGGACAGAGACGTTGATGTTGACACGAATTTTGCTGTCATGTTCTGTCTGATAGCGTTGAATAAACTGGCATGCTTTGCGAAACACAAGATAGCCTAAATCGATAATAAACCCGTTCTTTTCAGCGACTGGAATGAATTCATCGGGGAATATACACCCAAGTTGCTTATCCTTCCAACGGACCAATGCTTCAAAGCTAACAATTTTACATGAACTCGCATCGACAATAGGTTGGAACCGAACGCTTAATCTCTCGTTCTGAATCGCGCGGGATAGCTCACGTTCGATGTAGAAATGACGATTAACCTTTTCTTGAGTTTTATCGTGATAGATAGCGAGGCGGTTTTGCTGTTTTTCGCGAGCAAATTGGCAAGTACGAAAGGCAATTTTAAGTATCTCTTCACTTGGTTGGCTCGGATAAAAGTTTGGATAGATGCCAATACTAATATCATTTCCCCAAAGAGAGCCGTTTGCTTCAATGGATTCTTGATAAGTAGAGAGAATTTGCTCACCCAATGCTTCGATTTCGTCGGCACTGTAGATGCCCCGAACTAAAATGGCGAAGTCGTCAGATCGAATCCGATAAATATCAACGAAATTGTCGGGTAACCCACTCAATGAAGAAAGAAAATGAGCCATGAGATCGTGTAAGGTTTGGGCGCCGTAGAGAGAAAGATACGCACGGATGTCTTCAAGATGTGCATATATCAGCGAATGCGACACGTCGGAGTCTTGGCATAGCTTTTCGATATCGACGGATAATTTATGGGCATTGGCAAGACCAGATGAACTGTCTTGAAAAGCTGTTTGATGAATGTAACTTTCCATCAATTTTTTATCAGAAATATCGCGATGGCAGCCGACAATAAACCGTTTCCCATTAAAGGTCTTAGTTATACCCGCTCCTTCGATCCATATGTATTGACCCGCTTTGTTACGCACTCGATACTGCACTGAATCACGGATGTCTTCTGTGAGTATGTGTTCTGCGACGCTAGTTTTCAGCAGAACACGATCGAATGGATGCACTTTTTCGAGCCAACGTTCGAAAGGAATATGACCACTGTTTATGTCAAATTGCTCATAGAAAGAAGGATTGTAAAAAAACACATGGTCTTGACCAGTCATGTAAAACAAGCCGTCGTTAAAGACATCAAAAATGTATTTAAAGTGGTCGTTCATGATGAGATCAAGTTGTGAGCCAGATAAAGGGACTGAATGTTTAGACTGAGTGTCAGGTATTTCGTCCACTTTCTGATATAGGTTAAGGTCTAAATCATGGTGCGGATAAAGAGTAAAAATATTGTCTGACATTTTTTAAAACACCCTGTTAACTTTTGCACACGACTTAAACAGAACACAACAGAGGCTAGGTACAACACATCCATTAGGCTACTGGTTTTACATGAATATTCCATTTAACGCTATAAAACAATGGGTAAACTGTATGGAATTTGTGTTTTATGTGCGTAAGTGCTTTATCTGTAACCAATTTAGGTGTGATTTTCGATAATACAAGACGCAAAATATGAATAATGAAAGATGGTAAAAGAGCTTGAGAGAATGGTAAAGAAAAGGCAGACTCGACGTTTTCATATTGAGGTACGCAGATGTCAGAATACAATCAACCTGACGAGTGGGAAGAGCAGGGCGAAGAAATAGAGATTGAAGCTATTGGCATTGACGTCTCATCTCAGCCTATTGAACTTTATAAAGTATTTAAGATCGCTAATTTAGTGAGTGGCGGCGGTGAAGCTAAACATATCATCTCGGAAGGTTATGTTGCGGTAAATGGTGAGTTAGAAACACGCAAGCGTCGCAAAATGTACGATGGTGATTTTTTCGAGTTTAACCAAGAATACTACGTAGTCGTATGTGATGCGCCAGTTTCAGAACCTTCTATAGAAGAAAAATCTAAGCCGGAGAAAGCTGTTAAACCTGATGCAAAGACGAAGAAGCCAAGTAAAAAATCAAAAGAGAAAAAAGCGGCAAAACCGTCTAAACCAGAAAAAAAACCTCAAGCCGAAAAGCCAGCTAAACCAGCGAAGCCGTCTAAATCGAGTAACAAAACTGAGCTAGACAAAAAGCCAAAGCAAAAGAATGAAAACGGACGTGGCAGTATCGAATTCTTCTAAATCCTATCAATGGCATCACCGTTTTAAAAGTGATGCCATTCAAAACTCCTCCCTTCTCAACTTATACCCTTGTGCATTTTTTGTTTACTGACTCTCATAATATTCTACCAATGTAAAAAACGTAAATGTCGGATGACTTAACTTTAAATCTAAATGATAATGCATTGCATTAGTAATTATGGAGTTAGGTATGAAAGCATCAGTTGTGACCTTGCTAATAGGGTTAAGCGCATTTGCGGCAAATGCAGAGATGATTGAAATCACACATGAAAAAGGCACGACCGAACTAGAGCGTAATCCTGCACGCGTGGTTGTTATTGGCGTTGGGGCATTAGATGCAGTAGTCACTCTAGGCGTTGAACCTGTGGCGATTTCGACCGTAAGTGTCTTTCCTGACTACCTAGCTCAGTATCGAGATTATAAATTTGTATCCGCTGGTAGCTTATCTGAGCCAAATTTCGAAACGATTTATACTCAAAAGCCAGACCTAATCATTGTTGGTTCTCGTGCTGCAAAGCAATATGACGAGTTGGCTAAAATAGCACCAACGATCGTATTTGCCCCGAATGACAAGAAAGGCTATTGGCAGAGTACCAAAGAACAATGGCGCAACTTAGGTGAAGTATTCGATAAAAAAGAATTTGTAGAGAATAAAATTATTAAGTTGGATCAAGAATTTAAAGCAGTCAGTGATTACAACCAGAAGCACAATATTGATGCGCTAACCATTATGAGCTCTGGCGGTAATATTACTGCATTTGGTGCGGACTCACGTTTCTCTGCTATTTATCAAGATTTTGGTTTTACGCCAACGGTGAAGGCTATCAAAGCCAAAAATCATGGTGATTTAGTTTCGTATGAGTTTATCCGAGAAATAAACCCATCAACGCTACTTATCGTTGATAAAGATAGCTTGACCAATAAGGGTAAAAGCACCGTTCAGCGAGACTTTGAAAATGATTTAGTTCAGGCAACGAAGGCTTACCAGAATAGGCAAATGACCTACTTAGACATCAACGCTTGGTACTTGGCTATTTCGGGTATTCAAGCGACGGAGCAAATGATCCGTGATGTTAAATCATCAGTTGGCATATAACAAAAATTAGATTATTTGCCCAAGCAATGCATGTTGTTTGGGCTTTTCGACGTTAGAGGCATGTTTTGAAGAAGTTACTTCCAATATTGATTCTTCTCAGTATCGGTTCGTTGTTTGTTGGGGTAAGTGAGCTAAGCCCTATCGCGTTGTTGACGGGTGATACTAATAGCTGGCATTTGATGTTTACTAGCCGTATTCCTAGGTTGCTCGCTGTACTACTCGCGGGAGCTGGTCTGAGTATTGCTGGCTTGATCATGCAGCAGATTAGCCAGAACCGCTTCGCGGCTCCATCAACCTCGGGTACGATTGAGTGTGCTATGTTGGGCTACGTATTAAGCTTGGTGTTTTTTGGGGCACAGCAAATCTGGCTAATTTTCTTGGTCTCAGTACTGGGTACATTGTTATTTGTACGGTTTATCAACCGTATACAATTTAAGAACGCTATTTTTGTCCCTTTAATCGGTATTATTTTTGGTAATGTGGTTGATTCGTTAGCGACTTTCATTGCCTATAAATATGACGCTCTTCAAAACCTATCTGGTTGGGCTGTGGCTAACTTTGCTAACTTGCTACAAGGTGATTACGAGTTACTTTACCTCGCGGTTCCGATTGCGATTTTTAGTTACTTGTATGCGGCACGTATTTCAGCCGTTGGTTTAGGTAAAGATTTTGCTACCAATATAGGACTCAACTATCAACAAGTGCTGGTAATTGGCGTGGTACTTGTGTCTGTTATGTCGGCAACCGTTGTGATGATCGTTGGTCAGCTTCCTTTTCTTGGTTTGATTGTTCCTAATCTTGTCAGTCAGTTCTATGGTGATAATTTACGACGAAACATTCCCCTGACAGCGGTACTAGGCGCATTAATTGTGTTGTGTTGTGACTTAGCTGGGCGAGTAATCATCTTCCCGTATGAAATTCCTATTTCAATGATCATTAGTATTTTGGGTGGCAGTGTGTTTGTGTTCTTCATTCTACGGGGACAAAAACATGCAGGATAGAACCAAACTACTTATCTTAGCGGTAATCGCCCTCGTTTTTTCTGGTCTATTTATCGGTGTTGGGCTCAACGCCGACAACTACCAATACTTCTTATCTCGTCGTGTGCCAAAAGTATTGGCAATGATTCTGGCAGGTGTTGCTATTGGGCAATCAGCATTGGCGTTTCAAACTATTACCAATAACCGAATTTTGACCCCTAGCATCATGGGTTTTGATGCACTGTATATGTTTACCCAAACGCTCGTTGTCGTGCTGTTTGGTGGTTTGAGCAGCTACGTACTCAATGATTACATTAATTTTTCGATTTCAGTGACAGTGATGCTGACATTTTCGATGTTATTGTTTGGCTTTTACTTCAAGAGTAACAATCAAAATCTGATGGTTTTACTGTTACTTGGCATCATATTGGGGCAGTTGTTTGGCAGCATTTCTTCGTTCTTAACCATGCTTATGGATCCGAATGACTTTGCGGCATTACAACAGAGCATGTTTGCCAGTTTCAATAACATTAAAGTTGAGTTGGTCTACCTGTGTGCACCGCTTCTGTGTGTTATTAGCGCTCTATTATTTAGGCTCAATCGCGTGTTGGACGTGTTCTGGTTGGACAAAGACAACGCAACAAGCCTAGGTATTGATGTTAAGCGTGTCACCATGCAGGTGTTAGTGCTGTCTGCGTGTCTAATTGCCATCTCAACGGCCTTGATTGGACCGATCATGTTCTTCGGTTTGCTTGTAACGAACTTGGCGCGTGAAATGCTTCGTAGTTATCGGCATCGAGTGTTGCTGCTTGGTGTTTCGCTACTTTCCATTGCATCGTTACTAACTGGGCAATGGGTGATAGAAAACGTATTTGATTTCTCAACTACGTTAAGCGTTGTGATTAACTTTATTGGCGGTATCTACTTCTTATCTATGCTGCTCAGAAATAAAATCGTTTAGGGTCATTATGATTAAACTTAAAAATCTAACCAAATATTTTGGGCAGTCTGCGGTTGTTGAAAAGGCGAGCGCACAATTTGAGAAAGGTAAAGTGACTGCAATTATTGGTCCTAATGGCGCGGGTAAAAGCACCTTACTCTCGATGGCAAGCCGATTAGTAAGCAAAGATGAAGGGCAAGTGTTTATCGACAGTAAAGAGATTGCCGAATGGGATACCAAAGACCTTGCAAAACGTTTAGCCGTTTTACGCCAAGCAAACTCAATAACTATGCGCTTTACAGTTCGTGAAATGATCGCGTTTGGTCGTTTTCCATATAGCCAAGGTAAGTTGACCGACGAAGACCAAATCATTATTAATCAGGCGATCGAATATTTGGACCTTATTGCTATTCAGCACAAATATTTGGATGAACTGAGTGGTGGGCAGCGACAACTGGCTTTTATTGCTATGGTGATTGCTCAAGATACGGATTATGTTTTCTTGGATGAACCGTTAAATAACCTTGATATTAAGCATTCTCTGCAAATTATGCGCAATATTGGTCGATTGGCGAGAGAAATGAACAAAGCGGTAGTGGTGGTGATCCACGATATCAATTTTGCTTCATGCTACTCCGATGTGATTATCGCGCTGAAAAAAGGGCAGGTAGTGGCACAGGGAACGGTTCAAGAGGTGATCCAAGCTGACGTGTTGGAAGCCATATACGATACCCCATTTAACATCATAGAGAAGGATGGAAAGCGTATGTGTACTTACTACTAATATTTTAAAGTCTTTCTCTTTGAAAGACTTTTATTACTTTGTTAGATCTTCAATTATTGGGCATTTGCTGTTGGAGTCACCAGGGCAAGATGTTATCCATTGCTGGAGTTGAGACTCTATTTCGCGCAGTTGTTTGATCTTTATTTCTATCTCTTTCAGCTTCTCCTGTGCTCTGGCTTTTACTTCACTACTTTTTCGCTCAGGGTTTTGTGCCAATTGGACAAACTCTTTACATTCCTCGAGTGAGAACCCTGCATTTTTTGCTCTAGAAATCAGGTTAAGTTCCTGTAAATGCGGCGATGAATATTCACGATAGCCTGAATCACTGCGCTGAGGTGGCGTAATGATGCCTTTTTCCTCATACAATCGAATAGACTTGCTTGATAATCCGGTTAATGTTGCTACTTCACCAATGTTCATGATTGAGCCCTAAAATTATGCTGCTATCAGTTTAACGGCAAGGGATGAAATTGCCTATCATTGAACGACTCGTGATAGTGAAATGATTAAAATTTTTTTTAGATGACCTAAAATTGAGAGAAAGGTCGACGTTTCGATATGCTTCAACGACTAAATTTAATGGCATTGCCATTTGTAAGTTGAATCTCAGCATTGTAATCGGGTGCTCAGGGTAGAAGTAGGTTAGAATACAGCGCAGGATGCTTTCTCTAGTTCATTATCTTGATTGAGCTAACGTTTTGATTAAATTCCTGCTGTGAAAAAAATCCAATCTTGCTTTAGATCAACAAACAAACGTTTCTATTGGTCTAAATATTAAAAGAAAGTTGATAAATTCAAAAAAAATTTGAATAATTAAACTCAATACACAATGGAGCGAAAGCTTCGACAATAAGTATGAAACAGGATACGTACCACATGTCTAATTCGTTTGTATTGGTGATTAACTCAGGTAGTTCTTCATTAAAATTTGCAGTAATCGATTCGTTAACTGGCGACGCGATTGTTAGCGGTTTAGGTGAGTGCTTTGGATTACCGGAAGCCGTCATTAGCTGGAAGTACAATGGTGAGAAAACCGAAGAGGCGATCTCTGCTCCCGACAATCACCACCAACATGCGATTAACCGCATTGTGGATTTAATTGAATCTTTAGGATTCACTTCTGATTTGGTTGCTGTAGGTCACCGTATTGTTCACGGTGGCGAGAAGTTCACTTCTACTGTTCGCATCGACGATAAAGTATTAGCGGAAATCGAAAGCCTTTCTGATCTAGCTCCGCTCCACAACCCAGCTGGCGCGATTGGTATTCAAGCAGCTATGCTAGCTTTCCCAAGCTTGCCTCAGTTTGCTGTATTCGATACTGCATTCCACCAAACAATGCCACAAAAAGCATTCACAGGTGCAATCTCTAACGAGTTATACACGCAATACGGCATTCGTCGCTACGGTTTCCACGGCACTAGCCACTACTTCGTAAGCCACGAAGCAGCGAAGATGCTGAACAAACCAGTAGAAGAGTGTAGCTTCATTTCAGTTCACCTAGGTAACGGTGCTTCTGTATGTGCGATTGAAAACGGTGCGTCAGTTGATACATCAATGGGCTTTACTCCGCTTTCAGGCCTAATGATGGGTACACGTTGTGGTGACCTAGATCCAGGTATCATTGAGTTTCTACTTAAGAAAGGCTGGAGCCAAGAGCAAGTGTTTGAAGCACTTAACAAGAAGTCTGGCTTCCTAGGTGTATCTGGTCTAACTTCAGACGCTCGTGGCGTTCTTGAAGCGATGGAAACTGGTCACGAAGGTGCGAAACTAGCGTTTGAAGTTTTCACTTACCGTGTAGCTAAGTACATTGGTTCTTACCTAATCCCATTAAGCAAGCTTGATGCGGTAATCTTTACCGGTGGTATTGGTGAGAATGCTTTACCGATTCGTCGTGAAATTCTGAAAAACCTAAAACTTCTAGGTTTTGTGGAAGATGAAAAGGGCAACGAAGACGCACGCTTTGGTAACGCTGGTGTAATTGCAAAATCTGACATGTTAGGTGCAGTAGCTGTAGTTATTCCAACCAACGAAGAGTTTGTTATCGCTCAGCAGTCAGTAGAACTGCTATAAAAATCTGCTCATTTTTTGGGAAATAATTTGAAGCCCTTTCCGTTTGGAAAGGGCTTTTCTTTTGTGTATTAAAATGAAAATGCGTTGTAAACCGAGAAAGCGTAGAGGGAAAGCAGGGTCGCAGTCATGAGCGTCTGACAACAGGACTAGTGGAGTTTCAGGCATTAAAAATTGGTCTTTACCCTGTCCCTTTGCTTTATAAAGTGCTTTATCAGCATGCTGGATAAGCTCAATATACCCTATGCCGTGTTCTGCGAGGGTAAATGCGCCTCCGATACTGACAGTAAGTGGCATTTCCAATTGGTTACTCGCTAAGGAAGCTGCGAGTTTCTTAACATGACTTAATATCTGTTTCGCTATATATTCAAGTCTGTCTTGTGTTATGTCAACAAATGACAATATAAATTCTTCGCCACCATATCGAGCAAGAATGAAGTTTTCTTCATCAATTAAATGGTTTAATAGCTGTGCCACAGATTTGAGGCATTGATCGCCTTCTAGATGACCAACCATATCATTTATAGATTTGAAGTTATCAAGATCGATCATTAATACAGAGAGTGATGAATTTCTTGATTTTTCTAACGCCCATTCTTTGTTCAAATATCGTTCTAGTGCTCTGCGGTTAAATATTTTTGTCAATGGGTCAATGAATACCAGTTCTTCAAGTTTCGCAGTTAAATACTCCAATTCTTTATTTTTCACTTCTAATTCATTGTTGGCAGAAATTAACTGTTCTTGGTATATATTTTGAGAAACAATGAATCCAAGCATTTTGAGTGCATTGATTTGAGATGCTTCTAAAGGCGCAGAAGATAGAAGGTTATCACAAGCAATCCATCCAATGGGAGCGGTTCCATCCCACAAGGTTACATAGCCATTCTAACCATTACTCACATGGCTGAAATTATGCAGCAACGATGTATCTTGTTGAAAACCAATGTAAGTTCTATTGCCTATCATCTTATAAGCAAATACATGTTCAGTAATAGTCGACGTAAAATAATGTTCATTTACGACATTACCTGCAGTGTCCGTACCGTATGTACCTTGAACCGAGTTTTCGCCAGTGATAAGGAAGATAGCCATTCTATCAATGTTGAGTTTTACAATAGATTGTTCAACAGCAATTCTGTACATCTCGTCGTTAGATTGTGCTCTTCCTAATAGGTATGAGATGTCATGTAATGCATCAATTTCTTTATTGTAATGAGTTTGTAGTATATTCATGTAAATTAACCTGATGGGTTTTGTTTTTATAATTAATTTTATTATTTATAAACTTACAGCAAGCTATGCTTATATTTTTATAGATGGACAGCGTAGATCAAAATCACAATTTTCAGTTTCAATTATTTCTAATAAAAGGGTAGAGCACGCCCTAAAAGACTATTTCGTGAAAAATCTCTTATAGCGGCTGAACAACTTCTTATTGACGTAATTTAATTAATAGCATCACCAGAATATATAAGCGGTCCAGTGTTTGTATTAATGAGCTGTTTTCTATGTAAATTTTGATCAAAGAAGGGTTTGAGCTTTGCTGTAAAGGTAGTGTCATCGGCTAAGACCATCAATTACATGTATACCCGTCATACTTGAAGTTGCAGCGGTGTTGGCTGTGTTCGTGCGCCCCAATTACATAGTTCACCTATGCCTAGGGGACTTTCTTACTTGCCGTCTACTTGCCGCCTACTTGCACCTTCAAGTTTCTTGGGTATATGAATACCAAGTTGATGCTAAAAATCCCACCTTCTTATAATAAACATGTTAGAGGTCTAATTAATATTTCTTGAAATAATGTGACGAACGTCACGTTAATAGGGTTTTTACAACCATTTGGTTGATTTTGTATGGTGAACAATGCTCATAATAATAGGGAATTTTGATTAGAACTCTAAGGATTGTTTCTAACATGATTACATCGGAACCTTGGGTTGCTTCACAGGATGCTGAAGTTGACTTAAGTAAAGAATGGATTTTTCGTGAACCGAAAGTTACAGATGGCGATAAAATTTTCAGTTTGATTGCGGCATGTCCGCCACTGGATCTCAACTCATCTTATTGTAATTTTCTTCAAGCTACTCACTTTAGTGCAACGTGTGTAATGGTGGAACATAAGGGTAGAGTTGGCGGTTTCATTTCAGCCTACCGAAAACCTGATGAACAAGATGTTCTATTTGTATGGCAAGTTGCTGTATCCCCGCACTACCGAGGCCAAGGTCTTGCATATCGCATGTTAAACGCCCTGTTGAACAGGGAGAGTTTACAAAATCTTAAAGCGATAGAGACGACAATTACACAAGCAAACAAAGCTTCGTGGGCTCTATTTGAAAAATTCGATGCAACCAGAGGTAACCAAGGTGACGTCAATGTCTTCTTGGATGAACAAACCCATTTTAATGGTAAGCACGAAACAGAGTATCTCTATCGCATTCCCACCAAATAACCTCCAAATCAAAATAGGAAATATACGGTCTTATTATGGACATATTTAAAAAGCAAGAATCAAAAGTTCGTTCGTACTCAAATAGTTTTCCAGTGGTATTCCAAAAAGCTAAAGGGTGCTGGCTAGAAACTGATAATGGCGAGCGTTACTTAGATTTCCTTGCTGGAGCTGGTTCTCTAAATTACGGTCACAATAACCCTATATTGAAGCAAGCACTGCTTGAATATATTGAAATGGATGGTATTACCCATGGTCTCGATATGCATTCAGAGGCGAAAGCTGCATTTTTAACGGCTTTTAATCAATTTATTCTTGAACCAAGAGAATTGGAATACAAAGTTCAATTTACGGGGCCGACTGGCACCAATGCAGTTGAAGCTGCACTCAAATTGGCAAGAAAGGCTAAAGGCAGAAGCTCTATTGTGGCGTTTACCAATGGTTTCCATGGTTGCACTGCGGGTGCATTGGCAGCGACCGGTAACCAACATCACCGCAAAGGGGCACCGGATGGCAGCCTAGGTGGTGTTACACGTATACCTTATGAAGGTTATGCCGGAATTGATGGCTTGGCTTTGTTTGAAACGATGCTTAATGACAACTCAGCAGGTATGGATAAGCCAGCCGCGGTGTTACTTGAAAGCGTTCAAGGTGAGGGCGGTTTAAATGTTGCTTCTAACCAGTGGCTTCAGCGCTTGAGTCAAATCTGTAAAGCTCACGATATTTTGTTGATCGTAGATGACATACAAGCCGGTTGTGGTCGTACAGGAACTTTCTTTAGCTTCGAGCCATCAGGTATTACTCCAGATATGGTTACACTTTCCAAATCTATTGGCGGTTACGGTTTACCTATGGCGGTAGTCCTGCTTAAACCTGAGCTGGATATTTGGAAGCCTGGTGAGCATAACGGGACATTTCGTGGCAACAATCATGCCTTTGTTACCGCGGCAAAAGCACTAGAAATATACTGGTCAAACAACAATTTTGAGCAGCATATTGCCAAGAGTTCGGACAAAGTTGCCAACGTAATTGAGAAAAATATCTCTCGCTTCCCAGACTTATTTGTAAAGCTGAAAGGTCGAGGAATGATGATTGGTATTGAGTGCCGAAATGGTGCGATTGCGAGCGATATAAGCAAAGCCTGCTTCGCCAATGGTTTGATTATTGAAACCGCAGGACCAAGCGACGAAGTGGTTAAATTTTTCTGTCCGTTGACCATTACCGAATCAGAGTTGGATCAAGGACTTAGTATTTTTGAACAAGCAGTGGAAGCCATTGCTGAAAAACACTTCAAGAAAGCATCTTAAGGCAAGGAAGTAGCATGATAGTTAGAACGTTAGAAGAATGTCGTAATAGTGAACGACGTGTAGCATCTGAAACGTGGGAAAGTGTTCGCATGTTGTTGAAAGATGACAATATGGGTTTTTCGTTCCACATTACGACTATTTATGAGAATACAGAAACTCATATCCATTATCAGAACCACTTAGAGTCGGTCTATTGTATGAGTGGTGAAGGTGAGATTGAAGTCGTTGGGGGGAAAACGTACCCAATAAAACCGGGTACTCTGTATATTCTTGATAAACACGATGAGCATTACTTACGCGCCTACAAAGATACTCCAATGGTAATGGCTTGTGTGTTCAATCCTCCAATTACCGGTGCAGAGATACACGATGAAAATGGCGTTTATCCGCTAGTAGATTAATCGTGATTGAGTGGGGCAGGATGCCCCACCAGTTTTCTGCATTTAGCTTTCGCTATTCATTTCGACCAAGGAATTTTCATGACTTTTACCGTAGAAAAAATCGGCGGTACTTCTATGTCTGCATTTGATGCAGTGCTAGATAACATCATCCTTCGACCTAAACAGCCTTACAACCGTGTTTTCGTAGTCTCGGCTTATGGTGGCATGACAGACGTGCTGCTTGAGAACAAGAAAACCAATAAACCTGGTGTATATCAGCTAATTGCAAAGCGAGATGAGTCGTGGGGTGAAGCACTGGCACAAGTTGAAAGGCAGATGTTATTCATCAATGAAAATATTTTTGCCGATCCTATGAATCGAATGCGCGCCGACAAGTATATTCGTGCTCGCATCGCTGAAGCGAAAAACTGCATAAGCAATATTTTGGATACTTGCCGTTATGGGCAGTTTTCACTTCGCCATTACCTCCCACAAATTAGAGAGTTTTTGTCATCGATTGGTGAAGTACACAGTGCATTTAATACCGCGTTGAAACTAAAAACGTTAGGCGTCAATGCTCGATTTGTTGACCTTTCAGGATGGGACTCGACGCAGCCGTTATCGTTAGATGAGACGATAAAGCAAGCTTTCTCTAATATTAATATTGCAGAGGAGTTACCTATTGTAACGGGTTACGCTTATACCAAAGATGGTTTAATGAAGACTTATGATAGAGGCTATAGCGAAATGACCTTTAGCCGGATCGCCTCAATTATTGAAGCAGATTTGGCTGTCATTCATAAAGAGTATCATTTAAGTTCGGCGGATCCTCGAATCGTAGGTACTGAAGAAGTGTTGCCAATTGGGCGCACTAATTATGATGTTGCCGATCAGTTGGCGAGCCTAGGGATGGAAGCTATTCATCCTAATGCCGCGGCGGGGCTAAGACAAAGTGGTATTGAACTACAGATCAAAAATACCTTTGAGCCTGAGCATCAAGGCACCTTGATCTCATCAGACTACAGCCCAGAGACAGATAAAATTGAGATCATAGCTGGTAAAGAAAAGGTGTTCGCTTTACATTTATTTGATCAAACCATGGTTGGGCAAGTGGATAACGTCAGTTATGATTTGATGCAAATTATTGCAGAAGCGCGTGTTAGCCTAATTGGTAAAGAGATGAACGCCAACTCAATTACTTATTATTTGGGTGGCAGCGAAGATGCGTTGAATAAAGTTTTGTATCGAGCTGAAAAGCGGTATCCAAATGCTTCCATCAAGGGAAGAATGGTAGCGCTAATTTCGGTAATAGGCTCGCAGATTGATACCAATAAAACGTTGACCAAAGGTGTACTTTCGCTAATGGATAGTGATGTTACGCCAATAGCTGTCCATTCGTCGATGCGAAATGTTAATGTACAATTTGTGGTTAGAGATGGTGAATACCAACAATCTATCTGTGCACTGCACAAGACATTTTGCAAACATGCGAGCAATAAAAAAGATACAGGCAAGGTTGCCTAATAAGGCGTGGCTTATTCGTTTTAGCAGTGATGCTGGTGGATGAGCCACGATATCTTTAGCTGCGATTGCAGAGCATGTTTTTAACCTTGAAATTTGTTTTATACATACCACTTTACCCTTCTTCCAAAACCTCAAATTATTCACGTAAGTAAATTGTTATTTGGGTTAATAATCCGTCAGGATAATTAACTTATCCAAAACTATTTCTGTTTAAAATTCCACCGCAGTATGCTGATATAATGAATTTATAATCTGATAGTAACTAATATATTGACTTATTATGCTGAAATTTGCGATATTCCACGCAACTTATTTATTAGCTTGAAAATGATATATGTCTCACACTCATGCACAGCCAGCGGATTCGGCTGTAACGAAGAAATCTTGGCAAATGCCAGATACCCTGATTTTAATATTCATTGTCGGTATCTTTGCTGCGGTTCTAACTTACTTAATCCCTGCAGGTCATTTCGATAGCCAGCAGGTGACATACATGGTCGATGGTGCTGAAAAGACACGTACGGTTATTGATCCATCTTCCTTTGCTTACGCAACTGATGAAAGCGGTGATCTTGTTTATAACAAAATTAGCCTTTTTGCATCAGGTGGTGGTATCGGCTTGATGAACTTCCCTTTTGAAGGACTAGTCTCTGGTTCTAAATGGGGGAGTGCGATTGGTGTGATCATGTTCATGCTGGTGATCGGTGGTGCTTTTGGTGTGGTAATGCGCACAGGCACGATCGACAACGGTATTCTACGCCTGATCGATAAAACCAAAGGTAATGAAGCACTATTCATTCCTGCTTTGTTCATACTGTTCTCACTTGGCGGGGCGGTATTTGGTATGGGTGAAGAGGCTGTGGCCTTCGCCATTATCATTGTTCCTTTGATGGTTCGCCTTGGTTATGACGGTATTACTACTGTGATGGTAACGTATGTTGCAACCCAGATTGGTTTTGCAACATCGTGGATGAACCCATTCTCTGTTGCTATTGCACAAGGTATTGCAGGCATCCCTGTACTATCGGGTATGACAGTACGTATGGGGCTATGGGTAGCCTTTACGCTTATTGGTATGTTATTTACCATGGCTTACGCTGCACGTATCAAAGCGAACCCTGAATTGTCTTACAGCCGTCGCACTGACGCATTCTTCCGTAAACAAGAGCTATCAGAGACAGCATCGCGCTGGGGCCTAGGTGACACGCTAGTAATGTTAACTGTTCTAGCGGCAACTATTTGGGTTATCTGGGGGGTTGTACTTCACGCTTGGTACATTCCAGAGATCGCATCTCAGTTCTTTACTATGGGCTTTGTTGTAGCAATTATTGGTACGATTTTCCGCTTAAATGGTATGACATTAAACGAAGCTGCTGGTGCCTTTAAAGAAGGTGCAAGCGTTATGTTGGCACCTGCGCTGCTTGTTGGTTGCGCGAAAGGGGTTCTACTAATGCTGGGCGGCGGTGCAACAGACGAAGCAAGTGTACTGAATTCTATTTTGAACAGTGCTGGTGGTCTGATTAGCGGTCTACCTGATATGGCGGCTGCATGGTTAATGTATGTCTTCCAAGCAGTGTTTAACTTCTTTGTGACTTCGGGTTCTGGTCAAGCAGCGTTGACTATGCCTTTACTTGCCCCTCTTTCGGATATCGCCGGCATTTCACGTCAAGTTGCGGTATTGGCATTCCAGTTAGGTGATGGTTTTACTAACGTTATTGTACCTACATCAGCGCCGTTAATGGCGACGCTGGGAGTATGTCGTATAGACTGGGGTGATTGGGCAAGATTCTGTTGGCGCTTCATGCTGCTATTGTTTACGCTAGCGAGTATCACGGTTGTCGGTGCACACTTGATGGGCTTTGCATAAGCGATAGTCAAATTTTTTATGGCGAGATTTTATTCTCGCCTTTTTTATTTAAAGAAATCCTTGATTGGATTTCTTCTGTTTTCAGGAGAGAACATCTTAATGGCGACACAATATTTAGATGACGTAATTCAAGGTCACCGTGTTATCCAATCTTTGGATGTAGCTGATTTGCCAGCAGGTGAGCATAAGTTTATGTTCCAAATTGCAACGAATGCGCTGTCACAATGGCAACATTTACCTGTATTAGTTTTTAAAGGCGATAAGCCCGGTAAGAAAGTCATAATCACTGCGGGTGTTCATGGTGATGAATACAATGGTGTTCTAGCGGCGCAAAAGACCGCGCGAGAATTAGTAAATAAAGAGTTAGCCGGTACGGTGACTATTGTGCCTATGATTAACTTAACCGGTATGTTGAACCACAGCCGTGATTTTTTCTCAGCCGATCCTGACTCATCGCCATGTAACTTAAACCGTTTCTTCCCGGGTGATGCGAAAGGAAATGAAGCAAGTCGATTTTTGTTCACACTTTGGAACGAGTTATTGCAATCAAATGCTGATTTAGCCATTGATCTGCATACGCAAACAACAGGTGCAATTTACCCATTATATGTATTTGCCGATTTTCGTTTGGATCAAGCGCTTGAAATGGCGCGTTTAGTTAACCCTGATGCTATCTTAAACGATCCAGGTGATGCAGGTGTGCTTGAGACTGTATGGAATAGAAGTGGTATTCCAAGTATTACTATCGAAGTTGGTATGGGGCGCTACACAGAGCAAGATCTAATTGATCGCACCGTAACTGGTATCCTAAATATCCTCAAACGTCATGAAATACTGCAAGGTGAGGTTGACGCGATAATTCCGTGTTTGGAAGGAAGGGATATTGTCAGTATACGCGCTGAAGTCGGCGGGTTTGTGGTCGCGCAAGTCAGCATGATGGAAGAAGTAAAGCAAGAGCAGCTTTTGGCTATTCAGTATGACAGTTTCGGTGATGAGCTAATCCGCTATCATGCTCCGGTTGCTGGAACGGTATTGAGCTACAACATTGAAGCCATCCGTGCTCCAGGCTCACTGGTTGTGCGTTTAATCAACTAACAATGTTCTAGCCGTATTTAGAACGGTTACTGTTAGTGGTTATCATGCCGACAGTTTGATTTCAAAGGTCTAAGCTACGACATTTCAAAGTACTTAGACCTTTTCTGCAACTATATTTTCCCGCTATTTATCATCACTACTTTTTAATTTTCCTAACTCCGACAAGCTTTCAACCAAATTCATTGGCATCGGGAATACTATGGTTGAGGTCCTATCATTGGCGATTTCAGTCAGTGTTTGCATGTAACGTAGTTGAAGCGCATTTGGCGCTTGGTTGAGCATTTCTGCTGCTTGTTTTAGTTTGTTAGAGGCTTCGAGCTCCCCAGTCGCATGAATAATCTTGGCTCGTCGATTACGTTCGGCTTCCGCTTGTCTCGCCAAAGCACGAACCATACTTTCATTGAGATCGACATGCTTAACTTCTACGGTAGCGATTTTGATACCCCAGTCATCAGTTTGTTGATCGAGTATTGCTTGTAGATCTTTATTCAAGCGCTCTCGTTCTGCTAGCAGTTCATCTAGTTCATGTTGACCAAGTACTGATCGCAATGTTGTTTGCGCCAATTGGCTGGTGGCATCAGCATAACTTTCAATGTTGTTGATAGCCATTTGTGGGTCGACAACGCGGAAGTAAACCACTGCATTGACTCGCACTGAAACATTATCTCTTGTGATTAAATCTTGCGTTGGTACATCGAGTACGATGGTACGAAGATCCACGCGAACCATTTGTTGAACGAATGGAATTAAAATGATTAAACCCGGTCCTTTCACTTCTTGGAAGCGTCCGAGGAAAAAGACAACGCCTCGTTCGTATTCGCGTAGTACTTTGAAAACTTGAGTTGCGAGGGCGAAGAGAAGAACCAGTACAACTGCGATAGTATAAAGTAACATGAGTACCTCCTAGTCATTAGCGCGTTGTTGCCTAACCGTTAAGGTTAAACCGTGAATTTGTATTACCTCGACTTTGTCACCCATTTTAGGCGCCTCGGTAGGTTCGCATAGTGCAGCCCATAGTGTTCCATTTATTTGCACTCTACCTTTTCCTTGTACGAAGGTGTCGGTAACCGTGGCGACTTTGCCAAGAATCGTTGATATGCCAGTTGTCACGCCTTTATGCCTTATCCTGAGCAGCAATCCGATGGTTAATATGATGAGTAGAGCAGATACCGCTGCGATACCGAAAATCAACGGTAGAGCAATTTTAAAGCCGGGTAGGTCACTATCCAGAAGAAAGATAGAGCCTAAAATGAAAGCAACAATGCCTCCTAATCCTAATATGCCAAAACTCGGGCTAAAGCCCTCAGCCACCATAAGAGCAATGCCTAACAGCAATAATGCGAGGCCCGCGTAATTGACAGGCATCATTTGTAGGGCGTACATAGCCAGCAATAAGCAAATACCGCCTAATACTCCTGGTAAACCGATTCCTGGGTTATAGAATTCCAGCAACAAACCGTAGATACCGATGAGCATGAGTATGTACGCAATGTTTGGGTTAGTGATAACAGCGAGCATCTCTGCGCGCCAGTCAGGTTGCCTTTGTTGAAAAGTAGGATTATCGAATGAGATCTCAACTTTGATGCTATTTAAGGAAATGGTTTTGCCGTTGGCGAGACTGACCAGTTCCTCAGGTGAAGACGCTATGTAATCAATTACGTTGAGGGCTAACGCTTCAGTGGAGTCGAGGCTCGCCGCTTCGCTGACGGCTTTCTCTGCCCACTCAGAGTTCCGATCATGTAATTTTGCTAGACCTTTGATATATGCTTTCGCGTCGTTGATGACTTTTTTTTCCATCGCCGTTTTAGCTGGTACTTTTTCGGTATTCTCAGGTGATGTCGGTGACTTATCGGCAGTGCCTTCAGATTCAGCAGGAGAGTCATCACTGGGCTTACTTGGGCTAGCACCCCCGAGTTGAACGGGTGTCGCCGCGCCTAAATTGGTTGCTTCGGCCATTGCCGCAATATGGCTAGCCAGTAGGATGTAAGTACCAGCACTTGCGGCGCGGGCACCGGATGGACCGACCCATGTTGCGATGGGTACATTAGAGGTGGTGATAGCGCGTATGATGTCCCGCATTGCGCTATCGAGCCCTCCCGGAGTATCCATTTTTAAAATAACAAGGCTCACTCCTGAGCTTTGGGCTAACTCAATTTCCCTACTGATGTAATCACTAGTTGCGGGTCCTATTGCTCCGTTTAGTGGCACAATCCAAACGGTTTGTGCGTTGACAAAGATAGAAAACATCAGAGTAAAACACAGTATCCATAATTGTTTCATACAGTCCCCCTTATTGAGTGACTGACGCAAAATCGAAGAATTTTGCTTTAAGTATAGATACGATAATAGGAATAGAGGAGTCGACCTCTATTCCTATTTGGTTTGAAGAGAAAAAACTATTCCGATGACTTGCTTCTGTATCGCTTTAGACCATTATGAATTCGACGGGGTGAATTGTTTAAGGGCATCTTCCTCGCTCATGGGTTTGTAGAAGTAGTAGCCTTGAATTTCATCAATATTCCAAACTTTCAGTTTTCGAACTTGGCTAGCCGTCTCAACCCCTTCAGCAACGGTGGCTAGCCCAAGTTCGTGTGCCATGTTGGCAATACTTCTAAGTAGTGTTTTTGCTCTGTCATTTGTTTCAACTTGATCGATATAGGATTTATCGAGCTTAACCACGTCTAGTGGGAAAGAGCAAAGTGTACTAAATGAAGCGTATCCAGTACCGAAGTCATCTAAAGCTAATTGGACGCCTAATTTTTTAATCTCATTCATTCGGTTAATGGTTTCAGTCTCTACACCCATTAGCATGCTTTCAGTCAACTCAATGGTGAGTTGCCCTGCACCAATATCAAATTCGGTCATAACTTGCTTTAGATATTCTGTTAAGCAAGTATGGTAAAAATGCTTGGCACTTAGGTTTACGTGAATTGACAGTGTCTTCGAACCATCTTGACAGCGACGTTTATTTATTTGGTTAATAAAACGACACGCTTGATAGAGTATGGCTTCGCCAAGATCAACGATTAATTGATTTTGCTCAGCAAGAGGTATGAATACGTTTGGTGAAATTATACCTAGAGATGGATGGAACCAGCGTGCTAAGGCTTCAAATCCGTTGACTTCACCAGTTTGAGTATCAACAATCGGTTGGTAAAAAGCACCAATTTGCCCCGAGTCAATTGCGCTTTTCAGTTCACGGTTGATAGTAAGTGATGTCTGCGCTTGTTCTGAAAGCTGTTCTCCCATCAAGAGCACTTCATTGTATTGTGATTCTAGCTCTGTTTGCGTGGAGTAATAAGCGGCTTGAAGAAGATATTCCAATGAGTGATGCGTGAGTTTAGAGTCAACTAGAACCGCTTTGCAGCTAAGATCGATTGATAAACCAGAGACTTCAGTTTTTATAGAAAATTTGTCGATCAGTTTATTGGCTGAACTGAGTGCAGAATCAAAATCAGTAGAAATCGGTATAATCGCAAGGAATTCAAACTCACTAATACGCCCAATCTCATATTGGTTAAATTGTTGCTTAAGGATACCTGATATGTGGCGAATTGCGTCATCAAACACTAAGTGTCCGTAGACTGCAGAAACCTGTTTTAACGGGTCTATTGAGATATACATAATTGAAAACTGATTTGGTTGAGTATCGATGAGATGTATCACTCGATTCAAAATAGCAGGTCGATTGTTTAACCCCGAGATCGGATCTTTTCCTTCTAGCTCTCTAATCAATTTTAATTGTTTTTTCTGTTCCCTTAGGTCGTGGATAAGTAACATTAAAGCACTTTGACCAGTATGTTGAATCAATGCGGCTTCAATATGGCAATCAATTTCTTCTTTATTGCTGGCGATCATTTTCGCCTCAAAGCTACATTGCCCATTTTCAATTTGTTGATACATCTCTTCAACTTGGCATTTCTTAGCGTTACTTGAACAAAGTTTGGTTAATGACTCGTTGACCAACTCTTCTTTTAAATAACCAAGAAGCTCCAGTGCTTTTTGGTTTACATCCATTATCTGCCCTTCGAGAATCACAAGCATACCGACTGAACGGCTTTCATAAAGAGCTCGGTATTTTTGCAGAGTGTCTTGAGCTTTATCTTCAGCAATTAATGCATGGGTGGATAATACTTCGACAAGGCGTGTTGCCTTATCAAGCTCATCACTTTTTCCTTGATTTAAATCTTCCAATTTATATTTGGCGAATAACTGATTAATACCGTTTTCAAAGGTATTGAATTTATTTGTGACACCTTTTCTAAACACAAAGAATGTTAAGCCTGCGATGAGGCTGGTACTTAAACCTACAGCGGCAAAAAGGTAGGAGAAAAGTAGGTTGCCTTTGTTGTAATGTTCACGAGTAATTTCGGTTTTTAGGTAAGTAATCGGTGCTTCATCAATACCAGTAATTGTTGTCAAAAGGACAATGTTTTCAGTTTCTCGTAAGATTACCGAATTATCCTTAGATGATGCCAAAAGCGATGTAGTTTGACTTGGTAGGTCAAACACCAACGCATTATTAGTTGTGAGTATAGATTTGAAATCTCCCGGGAAACTTGAGGTGAGATTTTTCCCCCATAGAAGCCATCCCGTAGAAAGCGACGTTCCTTCGCTATTTCTAACTGGCGTGAGGCTAACCACCCATACATCTTGATTTACTTTGAATAATCCTGACAAGCTCTGGCGCATGTCGTCTGCGCCTAAGTTCATTTGGGCGATGTGGTTGATAATATGATCATGGCTCATCAAAGATGAAAGCTGTTGAACAGAGTTTATGGATTGGCCTTCTCTAGAAAGGTAGTCCAGAACCATCCCATCTAGCGTTACAAACGCCATTAAATCAACTGACAACGTATCGAGCGTCTCGATGAACAGATTGCGAGCTCGGTAGGAGGCTACATCATGCTCTTTGAGTAAATAATAGGTTTCATCCCAAGACGCCCAGTCATAAGAGCGTTCTTCTTGTTGGTGCACCATCATTTCGATAACCGATTGGGCTTGGTTGCCGGCTCGCGATATTTCCATATTTTCAAGTTCATTTAGACTGTACAGAAAAAAGTAGCGACTGATGAACAAGAAACTGATGATCATCCCTGTGAGTCCCAAACTGAAGTACATCACGGTTTTGTAGCGCAAATTTGAGTTAAACAAGCGAAATGAATTCATTAAACTAAAATCTATTATTGTTTTGATAAGCAAGTGTAATGGTAGTTTACCATTGGTGTCTTGATATATGTCCAAATGTGAATGAAAATTTGAGTCATTGGAGTACTGATATCCCCTTAGTTATGCAAAAGAGAGTATATTAAACACACCGTACAGTAGGTATCTTCACCGGTTACATCTAGTTAATAAAAATTAACAGTTTTGGCTTGTGGCGTAGAGTTTTGTTGTTAATCTCTGAACAGTTGTAAATACTTGGAAATTTGTATGTTTATTGTAAAACGTTTAATTAAATTGGCTATTATCACATCAGTATTCCTAACTATTTTTGATCTTATTTCATATGGTGAGGTGACTTGGGTGTATCGATTATTCGGTATTGCTTAGTATTCACCCTGCATATTTATTAAGAGCCAAGTGATTGTTATTATTTGGCTCTTTCTAGAACACATCCCAATTTTCTTCTAGCTTATATCTCTAAGTCACGGTAAAGTTAAGTTTAACATTTTTGTAACGTAGTGTTTGCGATAGTTTAGCCTGTATTGCGCCTGCCTTTATCTGGATTTAGTGCTTGATATCTGTGTTAGTCGGTAACAACTCACTATGGTCATAAGTTAAGAATTAACTCAATGGAAAAAATATGAATTTAGTCATAGGATGTGACTCTTTACTCATGGCGCAAGCAGTAGGTGTTAGAGCGCAGGTGATTGTAGGTGAGTCACCGACCTCACACGAGTTAGGTTTAGATGGGAAAGACCTAATCTCTCAGCATGCAATACTCTATGACGGGATGCAGGTGGTTGGCGCTGCACGCTTAATACTAAGTGACGGTTATGCCGAGCTTTCAAGAGTGGTTGTTGTTAAAGAATATTGTGGCAAGCAATTGTCCAGCATTCTAGTTGAAAGCCTTATTAAATATGCGAGAAAACAGAAAGTAACTGTATTGACAGCATACGCTGATTCACATTTAACAATGTACTATCAAACAATTGGGTTTGAGTTTATTCAACAAGTAAGGGAAGGAGTTGAGGGCGCACGACATTCGATTGAAATGCGTATGAACTTGCATAATGAACGTCTCGACCAACCTGCCTAATTAACCATTTTCAATGACTAGTTTATATAGGGGACTACATGGACAGTAGATTCTAAAAGTTGCATCCACTCTAAATTGAATAAGACTGCATCCGCCTATCTGATACCGAGATTAACTGAAAATAAAATCCTGTTGAGTTAAAAAAACACCCACTATATTAATGAATCGTTGTGGTTATAACAGCCAATTAACTTAATCCCCTTGATAAAATTATTTAATTGCGCAATTTGACTAGAGGTTAAAAGTTTCGTGATACAAACTGCGTTTGAAATTGAAATATTTGCTATAGTCCTTGTTAAATCAAGTTGTTACATGGAAAAGTTTTAAATGGTAAAGCAAAGTTGTACTGTCTTAGCGTCTCTCTCCGTTTTATTGTCTGTTAATGCATTAGCTTATGACCTCAGTGAGGAATATTTCGAAGGAAAAGATCTAGAGATATTGAAAGCTGCGGAAACTTCAAACGACCCTCAACTGTTATTATCAGCCGCCAATTTACTAATAGAAGATTCAATGTTTGAAGAAAACATTGAGAAGGGTTATGAGTATATTACCAAGTTGGCGCAAGCTGGTGATCAAAAGGCTATCATCATTCTGGCTGACCACCATTATGGTAACGATGAATATGAACAAGCCCTAGCTTGGTACCACAAAGCTGAGCAAGGTAATGATCCCTATGTCCAGTATAGTTTGGGTGTAATGTATTTTGATGGTGAAGGTACAGAGGTTAACTACCAAAAAGCTAATGAGTACTATCTAGCTGCGGCAAAAGGTGGTGATTCAGATGCGATGTATCAACTTGCATTCTCTTACAACAATGGCAATGGCGTTGAACAAGATTTTACCAAAGCCGCGTATTGGTTTGAACAATCTGCAAATCTCGGTGATGTTAGTGCGATGTACAACCTTGGTGTTTCTTACCTAAAAGGTGAGGGTGTTAGTGCTAACTGTAGTAAAGCGATGCAGCTATTCGATGCAGCTATTGAGCAAGACGAGCATGCATTATCTTACGTGAAAATGGGCGACATTTATTCTTACCCTGAATACAAAAAATCATGTGGTTTTAAAACTGTCGACTACAAGAAAGCACTCGAGTATTACACCGCTGGCGCAATGGAGGGGAATGCTTACAGTCAGTATTCGGTAGGTTATGCGTATCGCAATGGTCAAGGCACTTGGAGTGATTTCGTTCAAGCGCTTGCATGGTTTGAAGTAGCGCAAGAATATGGCGATCCAGACGCAGCTAAAGAAATTAGTGACGTTAAAAAATATATGTCGCCGGAGGATATTGCAGAAGCGATAGTAGTTAAAGATAAACTACTTGATGAAATCTGGTGATCGTCTGCTTGGGTTAGTAATACCGAACCGACTTAATAAACAGCTTTGTTAGTAGATTGGCATTAAGAGTTCGAACCAAAACTCACTAAGAAATTAGCTATCCTAAGGCTGCACCAGTCGAAGAGAAATCAGTCGGTATCATCCTCTAGGTTTCCAATTCAATACATCTTAATCAAGCCCCAAACCTTAACCGGATGGGGCTTTTCTTTGACTATTTTATGGTGGAATTTTGCAAAAAAAACATGGCTTAATCTGGTGTTAAAGGCTGTGTGATAGTTGGTAATAAACGATTTACTATGGTGGATTGGTCAGAACGTGACGTCTAGACTGCTAATTAGCGCTAGCGTGATCAACTCAATAGTTTTTCATTAGTTAGAGTGGTGGATGCTTGTGGCATCTTCAAATACCAAAAGCAGCTCATGACCAGCGCTGCTGCCGCAATCATCCAACTGGTGCTAATTGAATAGATATCAGCAATGTAGCTGAACAAACCAGCTGAAAAAATGGCGCCACTTGATATAGTGAAGGAGTATAACGACAATAATGTCGACCGTTGTTTAGACTCAATAACATGGTTTATCAATATACGCTCGGAGTTGTACCCAAGGGTGAACAGAAAGAAAAATAACAGATATAACAGAGTGAAAGTTTCTGGTGAAGCCGCCTGCGCAAGAAGCATTAGTACGACGCCAGAAAACCCGCGAGAGAAGAACAGCAAATTGCGATGAGAACCGTTTAACCACGCCACAGCTTTTACTGAGCTAAACGATGCTAATGCTGCCATAGCGAAGTAAAGTGATGAAATTACCCCAAAGCGTGCGATTTCAGTATTCACTTGCAACAACATAAGTTGAGGTTGCCATAGTGTTTCTACTGTACTTAGCACTAAGCCATATACGAAACCAGCTAAGAGCAATGGTCTTAATATACTGTGGTTCAGGCTTGCTCGTAGAGTCACGAAACCGTGCTTGATTACACCAGTTTTAGTCGCGGAGGCTTCATCTGTAGTGTTATCAGCTTTAAAGTTAGATTCTTGAACGATGACTTGAGTCAACATCAGAAGTAACAAAGACAACAATATGGTCATAATAACGTTGCCATTAAATTGGTAGCCCTCTGAAGTTGACCAATTTTTATAAACAAACGGTAGTTGCCCTCCCAAAAAGCAACCAATGCCTATGCCCAAGGTAAGCATCACATTGACCTTTGCTGAGGCTTGGTGGTAAGTGATATTTCCTTTTAGCCTGTGAAACTCTTCGTAAAACCACGCATCTAACGTACCGGAATAAACGGCTCTCGCTGAACCTAATAGAGCAGCGGCAATCATCAAACTGACAAAGCTATTGGCATAGAGTGTCACAACACAGCCAAGCATCGTAATTAACAAAGAGATCTGATACACCCGTTTTCGACCATATTGGTCAGCAGCCCCACCCAAGGGCACTTCAAGCAAAGCGTTACATCCTACCCAAACCGTCATGACGATGCCTATCTCTGAGAGCGTTAATCCGCGAGATTGATACAGTAAAATGATGATGGGTATGGTTAAGCCAACAATTAACCAATGAAATGCTTGGTGTACTGCATACAGCAGCGTAAGTTTTTCTTTAGACATATAAGACTCCTTTGATAAGAAAGTGTCTTATATGTGACCTTGTGGCAACAAATTAAGAATAAGGGTAGTATAGTGATACTTAAAGTGTCGAGTCGTGGCTTGTTATGGAACAAAAATTGCTGAACGAAATAACGAGATTGCTAAAAGTTGAGCTCAAAAAACATAATATGGCGTATCGAGATCTTGCACTGGTGCTAAGTATTTCCGAAGTCAGTGTTAAGCGGTTACTCAATGGGCAACAGGTCATTTCATTACAGAGAATACTGACAGTGTCTGCACATTTAGGTATTTCCTTATCAAAACTGATCTCTCAAGCGGAACAAAACGTTAATCAGCTGATCTTTTTTACTGAGCAGCAAGATGAAGCGTTCTTTCAGTTTCCGCCACTGTTTACGTTGTGGAGTGAGTTGGCAGAACAGAGAAAGGTTGAGAAAATCGCTGAGCGTTATGATTTAGACCCTGCATCGCTCCATACTTATTTACGTAAATTAGAGCATTTGGAGCTAATTGAGTTAGATATTGGTAACCAATACAAATTGATAAAACCCAGCCATACCGCGTTTGAACGAGGGGCTAAGTATCCAGTATTCTTTGTAGAGGATGTGTTATCTAGGCTAAAAAATAGAGTGCTAAATATAGAGGCTGACGACAGAAGTGCGTTTTTACTGAGTATGAAGGCGGAGCTCACGGCTGAAGAGTTTCAAGAAATTAATGATCAACTGGACGAGTGGATGTTTAACAAATTGAAAGAGAGCCAAGCCGTTACTACTCGGCAAGAGCTAAACACTCAGCCATATACGTTTGGTTTTATGGCAGCGAAGGGCGCATTTCATGATCAACTACCGGTTATTCCGCGAGTTGACGATTCGCTTCGAAGTCGTCTAACGTAAAATCCATGCCACTTATCCAAAAATCGCCATCTATTTTTTTGGACATAACGTATTCACGCTCCCCAATTTCCAAAGTAATCATATAGTGCCCATCGATAAGCCCCTCAACCACGTAGAAACCGTCTTGTTCCACTACGCTGGCGTATTCATCTTGTTTTTGTAAATGTTTAAAATAGATAAAGGCTTTATCTTCAATATTGGCCTCAATAAAACCATCAATACCAAATGAAGAAATAAGTACGATATCGACTTCGGTTGTGGCTATTTCACGAGTATCTAAAAGCACAGGATTGTGCTCAGGAACCAAACTTAAATCAAGGGTGCTTTGGTTGATTTTAATCGCCAGTTCTTTACGAGCAGGCACGCGATCAAACTGATACTCGCCGTTCTCGTTGGTTTCGACATATTGATTGAGGAGTTGAAGGCGAACATCGGCAATAGGATTCCCATCTTGGTCGGTCACTTTCCCTTTTACTGTGCCATAACTGTATTCATCCCAATACGTGAACTGGCTAGTATCAGCAGAGAAATTGGTTTTGCCGGCAAACTCAGTCGTCAGCGTTAATTCATAGCTGTCTTCATTGCCATTTAGAGACATCGATAAATAGGGATTGATGCTAGCACTTAAAGAGGCATGGTAATCCAGTTCGTCATCGTGGTATTGGAGTTGAATACTTGTTGATAGATCTTCAAATAGCCCAAATTGAGCAAGCCAGCAAGAATCTGAACAGTCACTTCGAATACGTGCACTACTTTGCTCATGCCGACCAGAATAATCAACTGATGATGAAATACTCCAAGATATATCAGCAAGTCCACTACTTGTCAGTTCAAAATAGTGGGTTGAATGACTTGTTTCGTTGAGAAAAGAGTACTCATATTTAGGTTGGTAATTAAAATAGAGTGAGCGCCCGATCCTGATACCAAGACGGGGATTGATGTCATAACCGTTTTCATCATATTCGGCCGAGGTATTAAAAGCGAAAAGTGGATTATTCCACGAATATTTCAAACTGTGATAGGGAATATCATCAATTTCTAAACTGTGACTACGATTTAATTCAACAGACATTGATTGATAGCGGGAAAATTGCATGTTCAATTGAATAGGCCAACGGTCTTGACCGGGTAGCCAACCCACTAGTGCTGACATCCAATGTGCTGGCAATAATTGAGTTTGTAAGCCTATTTGATGTTGTTCTTCCAAGGAGAAAAAAGAAGCGCCAATGGTGATATAATCATCAATGCCATATTCAGCGGAAAGCGCTCCGGTTTTTCCATCTTCACCATTGTATGTAACCTCAGTTAGCCATTCACCTTTTGGTAAGAAGTCACTGTCGATTCCCGCGACAGTCAATTCTTCTTCTGCCCATAAACCTTCACCTAGGTAATAGCGAAAAGTGAGCGTATCACCAGGGGAGATATTGTCTTCATCTATGGTGAATCTTCCAAAGGCGTCTGAGCGATAGCTGCTGCGGTAGATCCCGTTAATAAGTAGGTCTACTTCTATATTCGGCTTAGTGCTATTTTGCAGTTGAATATTACCGAAACCGGTGGAGGTAACGCGATTGGTGTAATACAACCCGTTCTCAATTTTCTCATTGTTAGTGAAAATTCCCCCATCAAGAAAGACGTGACCTATCTCCAATGTGCCCTCGCCTTGGTTGGTTTTAGCTGCAATACTGTAATAGTTGACGGGTTCGGATTGGCTCGAATCAAGTGAAAGCTGGCTTAAGGTATTTTGTGTACTGAACATTGAATCTGACAACACATATAGATCTTTATAACCGGTTTCATTATATGTGATGCTGGTAGAGAATCGTGTGGATAAACCAATACCATCAGATGGGAGATGGACTGGTTGCCTTTTCCTTGAAGAGAGCTCTAGCGCTTGGTCTCGTGAACTCTTTTTCATTTTTTTGATTTGTTTTTCTAGGTCAGCAAGTGTTTTAAAACCTTTGTCCATATGCAATTTATAGTCAAGCAAATACCAGTTAAGTTTAACTGGTAAGCATTGGCCAATGGATCGCCAGTGAACCAATATTTGCTCTTCAAAGTTTACTGTCTTGATTGTGGAGTATTCTTTGGTGGCTTGATTGCACTGCTTGTTGAGCAGATCAATCTCATAAGGCGGGTTTTCTTTATTAATATCGTTCGGTAAGTAAAACTGACAGGAATAAGAGCGGCATTCGCCAATCATCCCTAGTTGGTAAAGTGCTAAATTATCAATTTTGAGATATGGACTCTCATCGTCATCCATAATGACACGATAAAAATCCTCGCTCGATTCATTCGTTTCTACCTCTATATGAGCAGGGAAGAAACTTTGAGCAAATAACGTTTGGCTAATTACTAGGAGAAATAGCAGCCAAACGTTATTTTGTTTGACTACATGTCGCATTTATATATGGTTTTGTTCTCTTGAGTTAGAGTTACGATTTCATTTTGTTCTTTTTGTTTAGTCAAAATTGATTCTCGGAGGAGAATTAGTTTCTGTTTATTTTTGGTTGAACTTTCAATCATTGCGTTAAATTGATATTTGCTGTGATTAGTGATGCTAATCGAATTGTTTAGGCAATCAAAAGATACTTTTTGTACAGGTGTCCCTTTCTGAATGTAGATAGGGACATATGTTTGAATTTGGAAATTGAGGTCAAAATTACTTCCTTCGGAATTGACGGTCTGGGTAGCTATTTTTTCCTGCTTTTGGGTTGGTGTAAATTTTAGATAAGAACGATACTCACCATCTGGAAGAGTGTTGTCTGCTAGAACTTGTACTCTTATTGTTCTTCTCTGGTTTGGTTTCAAATTTCGGATAACTGGAGGAGAAACTCGAATGTTCTGCGAATAATCTTCAATTGTTATGTTCGGATTGATACGCTCTGAGCCTGAAGTTCCAGTTTCTTCGTAATAGGGTCTTATTTCGAGTCTAATTGGAGTATCTGATGGGTTTTCAACAATGAACTCCGTAGTTGATGTTTTGTCGCCATCAACTAATAATCTTGTAGGCGCCACAAGTAACTGGGAGTAAGCGTTGCATGAAATAAGAAAAATGGAAAGTATCAGCGGTATTTTCATAGGTATTTGACCTCGAAATGAATTTCGTTTGTGTATACGCCAGGTGGATGATTGTAATTAATTAAGACTTGCGCACCTATACATAGTGGATTACTGAAACCTGTTTTAGTGATAGTCGCTATGCCACTAGATGAAAGATTGCATCCGTAATAGAATTTATTTATTGGTAGACTATTTGTATTGTTTTTTAGCTGTTGTTTGTGACTGGCTGTGACTTGAATTGTTTTTCCTGGGTCGCCTTGTACAATGAATGTAAATGCATCATGAGTGTTTGATTTTGGATGTGTTTTGGCTTTCTGATTGAACCCGGAAATGTGTGTTTTACTAAATTCTAGATTATTATTTTGATGAATTATATTAAGTGGAGCTGCACTGGCGACTCCACTTAATAATATAGCTAAATAAGCTAATAGTTGTTTCATTTAGACAGTTAGCTAACCTAATTTCTAAAATCGGTTATATTCTATTGATATTTTATTGCCACATCGATAGCGCCTGTAGTATATGTCCCCGCGACCAGCGTTATTCCAGTTAAATCAATAGTACCACCAATCAGAAGTTGGCCACTACTACCTGAGAACGTATGTGTAGATGGCGCAATTAATGCTAATGGGATCGTATTGCCACCATTATTAAGGATGACAGGGTCACTGTTGTTAATTACCACGTCTACCGTTTCTGTATCAGGACCTGTTATGTCGAATTGCGCTGCATCTGTGTGGCTAGCCGGAACTTCAATTGTACCTGTTTGACCAATATATGCCGCTGGGAATTTAAGATCTTTACCGAGAACTTTTTCAATAGTTAGTGCTGGTTTTACCTCTAGAGTCGCTTGGAATGTATCCGTTGCTGTTGCCATTACTTGCGATGTAGATAGAGCTAGAGCTGATACTGCTACTACTTTAACTAGGTTTTTCATATACAATCCTTTTTAAAATTGAATGATGACGCAGTAAAAAGTCCAATCACGTCACCAATTGTGAGCTAAATTTTGTGGGCGCATTATCGTCTGGTAATTAAGTTTAATCGTACGCCGCTTGATAGTAGTTAAGTTTACTATTCGGTTTGAAAACTACGATATGAATGAGGTGTCAGCAATCTAAAAATAACATGTCGAGAGCGTAGTGCGACTGATGCCAAATAATGCTTTAGCACTATCTAAAATGAGACAATTTATACATTTTCAGTCTTAAATATAAGACCAGCAGGTCTTGTGTGTATTAATAATAAGCCATTATTTCACTAGTTTTTATTTCTATCGAGTTAACATTAGTTTTCTTGAAAGTTGTTGGTGGAAAGTGTGTGCTTCAGTTTGAGAAGGATAATAATGAAGGTTTTTCTTATATGGAGAAAGCCAACATTGACATCCCATATAGCAGCATTACAAGGGGCTAAATTCTCGGAGCTGGTTAGACCAGTTTCTTTCGGTAGAACAGTCAGTTTACAAACATCGATTGTGATCATTTTTCAGCATCTTACTTGCGCTTCCGATGTTCAGTTAACGCAAAGGTTTGCGTGCCTTCTCATGAGTGAATTTTTGTGGCAACTGTCAGAGAATAAAGATGTTTTTTAATTAGTAGAACAATGGTTTCTGTTGTTTACTGTAGAATAGCCGCGTTGCACATTTTCGGTCTAATTGGTTAATGTGCATTTAGCGGTAATCATTACAACAAAGGCGTAAGTGTGCGTCTATTTGATTGTTATATACAGGTAATGATCAAATAGACGAGTAAGACAACAAGTGCATTGGAAGCAACATCTCTAGTTGGCGAAATTGAAACGCAATACCGTTATTACAGAGAAAGTGTATTAAGGGAATGAACATGCATTCTTTGGAGTGAGAATGTAGTGAGCCAGATTGGACCGTCGGTTGCCAAATTTAATCATCTGTAAGTAACAAATTAACGGTTGCAAAAATTGCAGTTTAACGTTGATAGAGCTTGAGGGTTCAATGGAACTAAGTAAACAATTGCAAAGAAACTTTTTTGAGTCATTTCCAGGTTTCTTAAGCATTAGAGACGGGCAACATCGTTTTGTATATATCAATGATAATTTTTTAGATTGGCTTAAAGAATTTACCGATGTGGACCCAATAGGCAAAACCGGACCAGAATTGGCAAAGGTTGTACCCAGCAATGTCGCGGATATGTTGCTTTCTTGCCATGACGAAAGTTTAAGGTTCTTAGAGTTCGGCGAGCTTGTCCCCAAGGTATTGAAGTTTGCTGGTCGTGAAGGTGAACAGTTTTTCGAGATCATAAAATTTAAACAACAAGTAGAAGATGATGTTTATATTTTTACCACTGGCTTTGAAGTGACTAAGTTGCATGAAAGTGCACGCTTGTATAAACAGAAGAGCTTAACGTGTGGGCTTACTGGTCTAAAAAACAAACGTGCACTTGTTGAGTTGATTGATGAAAAATCTGAATTTTCAGGCGTAGTGATTGCTATTGACCTCGATTGTTTTAAGCGAGTAAATGACGAAAACGGTCACCTGATTGGAGATTGTGTTCTCAACACGTTTTCACAAATACTGGTCAACAATTTCCGAGAGGATGATTTTGTTGCTAGGGTCGGTGGGGATGAATTCTTAGTTGTTTGCGAAAGCGTTTTTTCCTCAACTAATGTTATGCATCGTATTGAGAAGCTTGACGCGGAATTTAAGCAATTATTTTCTCAAGACTATCCGTATTTCAATTGGAGTTGGGGTTGCTCAGAGATTGTCGGCTGCTTGAACGAGGCAATTGATAATGCAGATAAAGTCATGTACTCAAGTAAACAACGCGCAAAAAAAGATGTTGGTGATCTCTGTGTAATCGTCTAATCGGAAGCCTTAAATGGTCAAGGTTGGGCAAACGTGATTAATTATAAGCAGATGCATAATTGAATTACATGCCTTTGAATGTTAACTAAGGTGGCTATGAGACTGTGTTTATGCAGAATCTCATAGCCACCTTGGTTTAAAAAACATCATTTATAGGGTATGTACAGGGGCTTTCTTTTGTAAATACCTTATGCCATCAACTTGTGTTTAGAAGACAAAATTTACCGTTATGCTAAATAGATTCGCGTGGCTGCTATTTGGGGTTTCGACAAATGAGCCCTCTAGGTTTTGTTTTGAATCGAAGTATTGCCACTCTGCATTAATAGAAACGCTGTAAAAAAGGTCATAGCGAGTGCCTAAAAATAGACTGTCGGCTTCGAGCTTATCACTTTCATTGTATTGTTGAGCATAAGAAATGTAAGGTGTCCATTTGCCAAATCGATTGGCAGCTAATGCGTACCAAGAAGTCGTTCTATCGTTTTTTTGAGCTTCACTGGTTAGGGTCAAGTTCTCAAACTCGTATTCCGCACCAACGGCAAATAGTTCTATTTTATTGTCCTTTTCCTCTTCGACAAAAGAGGGAAGAGTGACAGGTCCCATAACAAAATTGTGAATTGTCACTTTTTGGTCGTACTTTGAATTTAAGTAAGAGAAGTTCCATCGATAGTCGTTGCTCGAAAAAACGACATTTAACCCCATCATTTCATGCGTATTCAGTTCTAATAGCGTACTACTGTTGAGTTTTATTTCTTTAGTATCTTCGATTCCTGCGAAAGGGGTAATAGACAGTGTGTATTCCTCACCAAGGTCTTTTGTCCACGTTACGCTACCTCCCTCATAATAAGTAATGCCTAATATGCTGTTATAAACTTCACCTGGTGGGCGAGCGGGGGTATAGGCTTGACCAACATAATAGTATTCAGAATAGAGGAACAGCGGAGCTCGCAGGCGACCAACATTAAACGACCAGTTATCGATAGCATAAGCTAGGTATCCCCATTCTAATTCAGGTTCGCTCCAATGGTCTTGTGGGCGCTTCACCAACTGAGCTGATGCCCTTAGGTTTTCGTAGTAAAGATCGAGCTGAAGCCCGAATGTTGTGTCGCAGTCAAAACAGCTACTATCATCAATTTCTCGGTGAATGAGTAGTGGTGTTGAATTATCACTCTTTGCCCAAGATGTTGAACCAAAGCCACTTATGTTGGCATATTCATCGAGTTCAATGTTTGCAAAAGCACTTGGGGTAGTACAAATAACACCGAGTAATAGAGGAATCCATTTATTCATATTAGTTTTCCTCACTTACGACAAATAGCACTTTGGCATTACTTGGAAGTACCTCGATTGGAGCATAACCAATGCGATTCGGTCTTTCTTCCATCCATTCAACTAAGCTTTGAACTTCTGATTCAGAGATTTCTTTTGGAGGTCGGGCTTTACCTGAAAATGACAGCGCCGCCCAATGCGCATTCATCTGAGCTGTGTTCTTACCGAGTAAGTACCGATAGAACTCTTTTCGTTCTTCGCTTTCTGCCGGCCAATCAGCCAGTTCAAATCGTTGACCATTTAATGACTTTGCTTTTCCACGATAAAGCTTGCGAGCTTTAAACACAGATATTTGTTCGAATGAATTGTTGAGGCTGAAAATAGCGTATTGCTCAGCTGCAAGAGAGTGGCTAGGGTGAGACATTAAAAAGGCAGACAAACAAAGCACGATAATAAGTACGTGTTTCTGATGTTTGAATTGTCTATTCAATCGTGTGGAACATTCCATGTGTAGTTGTCCTAGGCTCATACGATACTTTCGATTTTGTCGATAAGTGTTTTTTTACGCACAGGTTTAGCTAGATAAGCATCCATACCTGAATCAAAACATCGCTGGATATCATCGTCAATAACACTAGCTGTTAGGGCAATAATGGGTGTTTTATCAAGCCCATACTTTTGTTCAATTCTACGGATTTCTCGTGTGGCTTCAAAGCCATCTTTAATTGGCATCATGCAGTCCATAAGAATGACTTGATAGCCATGATCGTGGCGATACATATCGATTGCAATCTGACCATTTTCGGCAATGTCGTATTGGTATCCTGCTTTATCTAGAATCAAAGATGCGACTTTTTGGTTCACTCTGTTGTCTTCGACAAGCAATACTTTTCCTGTTGTTGGTATTAAATTAGAAGCGTGTGGCTTGTCTAATGTGGAGATCGACTCCGTTGCTTGATTCTGCTGTTTTACTGCGTCCATTTGAATGTATGCGCCAATTTTTGTCAGTAGTGAATCAGCTTTAAATGGTTTGGTTAAATAGTCGTCCATGCCAACTTGATAGCAGTGTTTAATATCATCATCAAGTACACTTGCCGTGAGTGCAACGATGGGAACTCGTGTAGATAACGCTTGTTCAAATGTACGAATATTTTCTGTAGCGACAAAACCATCCATGACAGGCATCATGCAATCCATCAGGATCAGTGAGTATTTGTGCGGGTGAGAAACGTACATTTGAAACGCCTCAGCACCGTTGTGAGCGATTTCGAAGTCTATGCCTGCATTACTTAAATGTAGCCCTGCTATTTTCCGGTTTACAGCATTGTCTTCAACAACTAGAACTCGTTGTTCATCAGTCACACGTTCAATGATTTGATTAGGCACCTCAGACACTGCGGTATTACAAGTTGTAAGGGCTCTGAGCAAACGTTGGCCGAGTAAAGGTTGTGTGACTATCGCCTGAATGTTTGATTTAAAGTTATAAGGTTGGCTCAGAAAGTGTCTAACGACACATAGACGATCATTGTCATTCAAGCCTTGCAGTTGAACATCGTACAATGCTGCGGAGTCTGCTTCGGATTCAATGAAGATAGTTGTATCTGAGACTTGCTTAGCTTCACTGATGTATTCATCAATCGTTTGGTATTCACTCATTACCTGCTGGTCGAAGAACTGTAGTTCTCTTTTGACGGTCTCACGCAGTGATCCATTCTTACCAATTAAGGTCACGGTTGAATGAGTGTTGTTTTTAGCACAGTATTGTTTATGCTCGATCTTGAGTGTTAGGCTGAAGTAAAAACGACTGCCTTGGTTCTTGTTGGACTCCACTTCTATTTTTCCGCCCATCATTTCAACCAGTTGATGGCTAATAGTTAGTCCTAAGCCCGTACCGCCAAACTTACGAGTGGTTGATTCATCTTCCTGAGCAAAAGGCTTGAAAATTTGTTGCAGCTTGACATTATCGATGCCAATCCCAGTATCGATTACTGAAAACTGTAAATCTACTTGATCATGATCTCGTAAATTACTGCGAACTGACAATTCGACAGTGCCTTGTTCTGTGAATTTAACTGCGTTAGAAAGAAAGTTCATCAGAGTTTGTCTTAAGCGATGATCATCAACCAAAACCATATAAGGAGTGTCATGGCTAATCGTTACCTTCAGTAGCAGACCCTTCTCTTTCACTTTGGGTGCAATTATCGAGGCAACATCATAGATTACCTCTCTGATAGAGGTTGATTGGTGGCTAATCAGTAACATCCCAGATTCAATTTTAGAAAAATCCAAGATGTCGTTAATTAGGCTTAATAACAATTGAGATGAAGTTTCAATTGTATCAACGTAGTCTCGCTGAGATGCGGATAACTTGGTTTCAGATAGAACTTCAGAAATACCAATCACACCATTGAGAGGCGTTCTGATTTCATGAGACATATTGGCGAGAAAGCTGCTTTTCGCTCGGTTAGCGCGAACGGCTGCATCTTTTGCTTTTTCCGCATCTTCTTTTGCTTGTGTGAGACGCTCATTGGCTAGTGTTCTTTCAATAGTGATGCGTTCTACTTCATGTGCAAAGCGGCCTAGTTCGTCATTGCTATGGACGGTTTTAGACAGTAAATCGAGTTGCTGGTGGTCTTCCGATTTTAAGTAATCTAAAACTAATTGGAGCTTATGGGTCATATGGCGAGTGAGGCTGAAAGCAATGAATATGACAATTAAAGTGAGTATAGAGACAAGGCTAATATAGAGAAGGCGTTTAACCTGAGCTTGCTTGATAGATGATTGTATCGTGTTTACTATCTGAAACTCTATCGTACGACCAACTTCACTCAGTAGATCCAACCGAGCATTTAAAGCGTTAATACCTAGCTCAATATCGGTCTTGTTAAGTCGAATCAGGGAGTCTTTAGATGCCAGTTCTTGGCGAAAACTTTGACTATGAATAAACGCTGAGTTGCTGAATGCTTGAGTCATCAGTTTCACTTGATCTGCATTAGCATTGAGATTGACGAATCGTTCAACGAATAGTTGCTGGCGTTCTGCTAATGTATTTAATTGCTCGCTTATATCTTGGTCATAATAGTTATCCTCTTGGAATGACTGAAGCAAGATATTACTTAACTGATTTTCCTCATTTGCCCAAAAGACCATCCACTCAAGTTGTATTAGCGCGGTAAGGTTGTTTTGTATGTCATTAGGCACATTGCCTAAATCATGTTTTTCTAGAGTCAGCAAGATTTGCCTGTACAGATCTGCTTGCCATTCAAAATTGTCCCATTTTTCTTCAATACTTTGGTTCGTTGTTAACTTTTGCTGTGTTGATATTAAGTTTTCTATCGAGGCATGGATCTCTTCAGATTGATCTCGGTTGAAAATTTGTGGAATGAGGTTATTGAGAGAGGACGACGAAAGAGCATTTGAAGTAGGAGAGTAAACACTCGAGACGCCACGTAGAAAACTGGTAGCATTGCTCGCTTTTAGCAGTGCTTCGGTACTTTTGTTAAGCGCTGAAATTTGCACAATAGCTAAGTAAATAAGCAGCAGAGTCGGCAAAGAGACAAGGCCGTAAAGCTTGTATTTAAGCGATATATTTTGCCAAGAGTTCCACTTGATCATTATTGTTATTATCCGAATTAAGCCATCTGATATGAAAAGTGTAGAACAGCCACGAAGTTAATCCAGTATAACTAAGTGATCTTAATATCAATTTATGACAATGAAACATAAACGAAACATTGTGCTTCTTACTCTTGTGATAAATGGGTCATTACAGTGGAATGTAACAGAGAATCGTCTCACTCCTAAGCGCTGAACACCATCGTTAAGCATTTGCTCGCCTCAGCATTGAATCTATTTTCAAACTATAATTAAGGTAATGCTTGCTAGAGGACAGGCAGATAATAGTTGGAGAAGACGGTTAGACATAAGGAGTCATTATGCTAGGAGAAGATCATTCCCTATTGAGTGAATTTCCAGAACATGGAGACGTCATTCATAAGCTGACTCAAAATGATATGTCGTTTGCTAGCGACGTAAAAGAATATGACTCACTTGATCGTGAAATTAGAGTACTGGAACTAAGAGGCTCACCAATTGACGATATGGCGATGTGCAAGCTAAAGCAAAATAGGGCTGTATTGAAAAACTCACTTTACCAACGTATCGTTATAAAGTAGTTACTATACCCGTCATACTTGAAGTTGCAGCGGTGTTGTCTGTGTTCGTGCGCCCCAATCACATAGTTCACCTATGCTCAGGGGGCTTTCTTACTTGCCGCCTACCTGCACCTTCAAGTTTCTTGGGTATAAATGGATCCAAACACCCGCTAATTTAGCGGGTGTTTGGATCATGGTGTATTTAATTGATGGTTTTTCAGAGTACTTCTCTGAGAGAAAGCCTTCAATTTGTCGACACTGACACCAGATGCGTCAATATTGATTAGGAAATGAAACTAAGCTCGGATGGAATCGCTTCTTTTCTGGCATCTTTGGGTTTTATATTGAACTCTTTGCTAAATGCAGCACTGAAGTGGCTGACATTGCTGTAACCCAAGATCATTGCAGTTTCGGTTACATTGTTGTCCTTAAGCAGTAGCATCGCTTTCTTCATTCGTTCTTGTTGAAAGTGAGCGTAAATACTGCGCTCATAAAGCATTTTGAAACCTTTTTTTAGCTTACTCTGGTTTAATCCGACAGCATTAGAAATATCCGCAATTGTAGGGGCTAGGCTCAGATCTTTCAGTAGATACTCTCGGGCTAGTTTTAATTGGTATTTCTCTCTAGTTGAAAGTTCGCCGTTGTTATAATTTTCGCGAAACGCATTGAGCTGCCAGTGAATGAACTCTAATACTGCGGAGTGCAATAGCAATTTACAGGTTGGTTTTTCTATCAGTGACGCGATATGGTGAGCCGTTGATTGCAGCTTCATATTGTTACATGGTTTTTTTATGAAAAAATCAACATTGTTTAAATCGATGCCGAGAAAATGCTGTTCGACCAAAGACCCCAACAGCTGTGGCGTTATCATGATATCAAGATTGCAAAATGAGGGAGAGTTCATTAAATGGAAGTCTTCTCCA
The DNA here is from genome assembly GCF_050337565.1 of Vibrio kasasachensis. NCBI lineage: Bacteria > Pseudomonadati > Pseudomonadota > Gammaproteobacteria > Vibrionales > Vibrionaceae > Vibrio > Vibrio kasasachensis. Next base: position 58,440 of record NZ_JAKJTB010000009.1, read on the forward strand.
CAGGAAAATCCCATCATTGCATCGCCTTCTTTCAAGTCGATAAATGTATCTCGAACTCTTGCTTTGAAGTGACCTCCAAGTAAATAGTTCAGGTGTATATATTTGTCATCACTCGGAAAAGAGGCATTGAGGCAGTAGTTGCTGTCGGAATGACAAATCGATATAGCTAAACCTGGTTGGATATCGATTTTTTGTTCATTGCTTTGATATTGCGGAATCATTTCTCTTGGTGGTAATGCATCGAAATTAGAATGTATCACTAAAATCTATCCTTAGTTAATAACTGTCTCCTCAATAAAAAGAGTGTTATGAAATAACAAAGGTATATTAACAAATATAATATTTAAATGTAAATGACATTTATTCTCAATTGCTTTTTTGCAGTATGAAGCGCGTTGAGTAAACACAAATGATCGATGGTAAAGAGGGGCATAGATGCCCCCTCTTTCTGAAGGTTTTAGTAGTACGCGTTAAAGGTTATCCCAACGCTTTGCGGGTCACTTGCCTCTACGGTATGGCCAGATCCAAAGTCGAATTCAACTGTTGAATAGTTTTCATCAAGCGCATTTTTCATCCATAAATATACCTCCCAATTTCTAGCTTCAACCCCTAATTTAACGTTGACCAATTGGTATGAGTCTTGTTTCAAGGTATTCAAGCTATTGAAGTAATAGTCTCCAACGTGGAAAACATCCAAACGGCTGAACAAAGACAATTGATCCGACAGCTGGTGGTTGTTTTGTAAGGCGAAGTTTGCCGTTAGCTCGGGAGTATTGACCATTTTCTTGCCACTGCAACTTTGCTGGCTGGTCATTGCGCAGCTCTCGTAGTCTTGGTATTTAGCGTTGGTGTAGCTACCGCCTAATTCTATTAACCAGCCAGAAGCAGGGGTGTAACGGGTTTCAAATTCAAGCCCTTGGCTACGCCCATGACCGGCATTATCCGTCATGATGGTATTGGTACTCTGAACTAGTTGCTGCACTTGTTGATTTTTTATATCGATATGAAATAGCGCAGTGCTCAGTTCAAGTGAGTTATCAAAGAAAGATGCTTTGTAGCCCAGCTCATAGTTAGTGCTCGTTTCAGAGTCATAAGTTGGCTTGTTTTGGTTCGGGTATAAGTGGTCAAAACCACCTGCGCGGTATCCTTGGCTAACGCTTGCATAGACCAGCGAATTCTCGTCAGTTGCGTAAGAAAGTCCAATTTTTGGCAGCCATTCATTGAAGTCTTTGTCACCTTGAATGTTTACATTTGAGGTGCTTTGGTTATTGGTGCGAATGTCTGCTTTACGTCGTTCCATATCCACTCGTAGACCCGCGGTTAAGATCATTCGTTCGGTTAAATCATAATCAATTTGACCAAATGCGGCATACCCTGAGTTTTCCTTCTCGACATCGGTTGAGTCTATATAGGGACCGCCCCAGCCAATAGCGGTATAGTCAAGCATGCTGGTGCCATTGGTTTGATATTTGGCATAGTAGCCATAAAGACCAGCCAGCCATTTCACATTGCTCAGGGAGTTGGACGCCCAACGTAGTTCTTGTGAGAACTGCTTTTGTTGTTCTTCGGCAATATTGTGATAAATAAAATCTGTTCGACTACTGGCATCTTGGTCGGCAGAGTTATAGCTGTCCCAATCGCGCCATCCTGTGATTGAGGTGAAATCAAAATGGTTAAATTCGTTTTTCATGACAAGCGTAATACCATAGGCATTACGGTTATCTTCACCATCATAGTTGTGGTCAACTTTGTCTGGGTTGTTGTGGATAAAGTCAGCGTTACCCAGAGCATAAGAGTCACCTCTTAGGCGTTGGAAATCGAAAATAAGATCAGATTCAAAGGTATAGTTTGGTTCCCAACGGAGTTTTGCTCGGGCAACAAAATCTTCTCTGGCACCGTAATCTTTGCCATTGTGAATATTGGTTAAATGACCACTATTGTCGTTAAATGCCATGCTAAGCCCGCCGTAGAGCGTATCTTCTATTAGCGGGGTATTCACACCAAGGCTGATCTTACGTCGATCAAGAGTGTCAGCAGTGATAGATACACGAGCGTCAGTAATGTTATCTGGCTTTTTAGTTATAACATTGATGATACCCGCCAATGAATTACCACCGTACAGGGTGCCTTGAGGTCCACGAAGTACTTCAATACGTTCTGCGTCGGTTAGATCCAAGTCAAACATACCGTTATTGGTGTAGTTCACGCCATCAACATAAAAGCCCACGGTAGGGTCGGTAAACAACCCTGGCCCTATACCTCGAATGAAGATGTTATTTTCACGAGACCCACCCCAAGTAAAAATGTGTAGGTTAGGTACGTGCTGGCTGAGATCTGTTATTGAGCTGATTTCTGCATCTTTCAGGTCTGAATCAGTAATCGCCGAGATACTTGAACTTACATCCATGATATCAGCATTGCGCTTTTCTGCTGTAACCGTGATAACTTCAAGCTCAGAAGATTGACCTTGTGCATTATCGTTAGCTAGCACGTTCGCTGTTGTGCCAATCGTTGTGCAGAGTAGCCCTGCTTTTGCCAACATAGCGAGTCTATTGATTTTATGGATTCGCGTAGGTGTATTTAACTCTGATTGGTCCTGTATCTGTGTTGGTGTGGCTTGCATACCTCTGTACTCCTTGAAATAGCAACACATATGTAATTGATAATCATTCCCTTAATTGTCTTGTTTAACGAGTTCATCGGCTACCCGAATAAGACCGTTTAAACCCGAAACGGATAGATTTGTTAATGAGAAAGCGCTACCGAGTGACGGCGCTTATAGTGGAAATGGAACTACGTGTGTTTAGATCACGCGACCGCTAAAACTATCAAATGCTTTAAGTTGCTTAAGTAGTCGATCGCTTTGCTTCGAGCCAATATCAAATTGGTGTGTCAAATGACCGGATTCAAGTATTAACATTCGCTGGCTAATTCGTGTGATGAATTCAGGGTCGTGACTGATCAGAATAACGGTGCGATTGAAATCGCAAGCCATTTGAATGAGATCGGCTAGTGCTGCCATATTGAGCCAATCTAAACCGCTTGTAGGCTCATCAAGCAACAATAGTTCTCGTTCACTTGCTAGGGCGGTTAATAGCGCGAGTCGTTGCTGTTGACCGCGAGACAGTGCTAATGGATGTTTGTCTGCTAACTCTTCTAAGCCGACTTTACTTAACCAATCACGAGCTCCAAGCTCTGAAGGTTTTGGCATACTTAATTGGATCTCTTCTAATACTGAATCTGCCACCAGTTGTTGGTGTACATTTTGAGAGACCAGAAAACTGTGTTGTCGACGTGTTCGCCAATACCATTGTGTTTTACTATCATTCAGCACGGCTTGGTTGCGGTGCTGTCCTGCAATAATTTTAATCAAGCTAGATTTTCCTGCACCATTAGCCCCCAAAATGGTCGTCACTTGCCCTTTAGTAAAAGACAGTGATGGTGTATCAAGCCATGTTTGACCGTTTTGGCCTAAGCGTACAGGCGACAGGTGATAGCTATCGGCCGTTGCCCTTACAGTTGAGCCTGCCCAGTTAAGTTCAGAAAAGTGTGCTGGTCGTAACCCTTGTTGCTCTAAGATTTGACTAGAACGATTAAAAAACTGTTCTCCAGCAATAGTTTCTCGTATGCTACCTTTATCCATACGCACCACACGGTCGACTAAACCGTTCAAATAAAACAGGCGGTGCTCAGCGATAAGAATGGTCTTTCCTTGTGCTCGCCACTGCTGAATTATTGAGCGTAACATGGCAATACTGTCGGCATCTAAATTAGCCGATGGTTCATCGAGTACATAAACATCTGGATTTAACATACTGACGGAAGCACAGGCCAGTTTCTGTTGTTGCCCACTAGACAGTTCAAAAATGGATTGTTGTAGTTGGTCCGATAACAAAAACTGTTTAGCAACGTCGTTAAGCCGTTGATTGATGGTAGAGACAGGATGACCTTGATTTTCGAGCGAAAAAGCTAACTCATCTTCTACGGTGGTGGTAAAGAATTGGCTTGAAGGGTTTTGAAATACGCTGCCAACTTGCTTCGCCATTATCGCTAAATCATAGTGATTGATTTCTTCGCCGTGAACCAGAACACTTCCTCTTACATCTGCACTGAAATAGTGCGGAATTAAGCCATTTGCTAGGCGAAGTAACGTACTCTTCCCACACCCTGATTCACCACAAAATAGCACCACTTCGCCTTTCGCTATATGTAATTCAATATTTCTAAGGCTCCAACAAGCAGTATCATGATGTTCATAGCGCACACTTACGTCGTGTAGAGTTAGCAACTCGACACTTGAAGTAACTGAATTCATAAATCTATCCAAAAAACAAAGAGGCTAGTAATAGGCAAAGTGGCGAAATTATCAACGCCAGCACAAGGTAGTCACGCCAAGAGAACACGAGTAAGTGGCGTTCGGTTCGTGTTACAGAAGACGAGAAACCACGGCTTAATGCAGCAGTTGATAATTCCTCACCAATGCGAGAGGTGTTGATCAAAAGAGGAAATAGCCTTAAGCGGAAAATGTGCTTGAAGCGTAAGCCTCGCATCGCCAAGTTGTTTTCAAGCGCGCAGGCTTCAGCAAAAACGGTTGGGAAAAAACGAAATACGACGGAAAGTGGTATCGTTATGGGTTGTGGTAGCCCCAGTTTGCGACAAGCGGATAAGAATTCGCTGACCGTCGTTGTAGAAACTAGATATATACCAGAAAAGATCGCGGGCAGAATTCGTGTTATTACTCCTACTAAAACCAGCAGCATAGAGTTAGTAAAACCATCAGTTATGGGTACTAGGAAATAGGCAATGTAAAGACAGATGCCGTAAACGGCACCGTAACATCCGGCTAAATTAAAACGACCTTCTAACCCCAACAACAATAGGGGCACCATTGCTAAAAGATAGGTAGCCGGGCGAACCCAATCGTGATTACCTGATACCCCACTGACAACAAATAAACTAACGCTCAACAACAGTAAAATTTTTGTTCGTGGATCCAGAGGGAATCGGTGTCGCCGCCTTTGGTTGCTTAATAGCATTAAACAATCCCTGCGCGTTGAAACTGATTTGAGCATGCTTTCCTACCGATAATGCTTCCAATGGCTCCGCATACAAAACATGCAGCAAACAGAACGGGCAATGACCACATAGGCAATAAGCTTTCTAATTGCTGAGCATAGGAATCACTATACCCTTTTGCCAGCATGGCAAAGTATTCTTCGCGCCCCACAAAAAAGGGTAAAAAATTGCCGATAACCCAACAACTGAAGATGGTGTAAGCACATAAGCTCAACGTTGAATTCTTATATTGACCACGTGCCAGAATTAAATCTGCGATTAGTCCAAAAAACAAACCAGTGAAACAAGCCCAATACCCCATACCCGCAATAAACATCAAGGTTCCATTGATGGTGCCCAGTAAGGTTACCATTCCAAACTTTTCCACCTTTGTTAGAAATAGCATGAACGGAATACCACCGACTAAAGCAGGAATGACCGCGAGTAAAATAATAAAAACAGGTATAAAACCTAAAAACCCGATAGTCAGCATGATAATGAAATACAGAACAGAATAGATGCCGACATTAATTAGATCTTTCGCGTTTAGGCGCGATGGTTTGCTCATCGTTCACTCCATATGATTTTTAGCAAGAATCTCTATTCAGATTTAAGACAGCGAACTAAAAGCTATCGCCATCTAACCAGAGGGAATCGTTAATTACCTGACCACAAGGTACTTCAACAATTATGTGAGTAGTGAAAAAACAGAACCACCCAAATCGGGTAGAAAGCCCCCCTAAGCGGTAATAGGAATCATTATCTTGCATTATATTTTGAGAGGGCAGAGAGAAAGCGACGCCACCAAAAATTGCGAACCGGCTTTAGGCTGGAATCGGTACTGTTCGGGTTTGAAATGATTATTTATCCTGAAATTGAGCCGAATGGGGTACTGGCTATCTGATACGGGTAGTTTGTGATTTGGTCTGGTCCTAAAATCGCTCGCATTGTTTCCTGTTGTTGCGAAGGAATTGTCATTATGCCTCAACCGAAAGATGACACTGGATGGCTATGTTTATGGAGAATTATAAAGGTTCAGAAAGGGTGTCTTTTTGTCTCTTTGATGTTTACTTCAGCTGCCGCTCTGTTGGAATTATTGCCGTACTGGTTGATTTTCCAAGCAATGGAGGGAGTATTAAATTATCAACAGCTTTCTATTTCTACTACTCAACTGAAGGAACTGTTGTATCAGGCAGCACTGTGGATGTTGGCTGCTTTGGTCATTAAAAATCTTGTGTATGCCGCAGCCTACACATTTAGTCACAAAGCTGCATTTCGTATATTGACTTACACACGGCGGATTCTCGCGACTCGGCTAGCATGGGCGCCTAGTCACTGGTTACAGAAGTACCACTCCGGTCAACTCAAGCTAGCGCTTCTCCAAGATGTAGATAAAGTGGAGAACTTTGTTGCCCACCACACCGTGGAAGTATGGGGGGCCGTTATTGGTCCAGTCATTGTGACCGGATATCTGTTATGGGTTGATTGGCGCTTAGCGCTAGCTTCCTTGTTCGTCGCCCCACTGGCGGTGTTAAGTTCAATGCTCGTCATGCGCGGAATGAAGCCACTTTACGAAGAATATCATCAGTCTTCGGTGAACTTAAATAACACCACAGTAGAATACCTGCGCAATATGCCAGTGATGAAATTATTTCAACAAGACAGCCGACGTTTCAATATGATGGTTGGTTGTCTTGAACAGTATTACGGTGTTGTGGATAAAATTACGACGCTTACCGTTCCTCGTTGGTCATTGTTTACCAGCTTACTCGGCGCGAACTTACTGGTGATCTTACCAATATCAATGTTTCTTTATCAAAATGGAGAGATACGCTTACTAGACATATTAATGGCGGTGATATTAGGCAGTGGGATGCTGCGGCCGTTATTAAAAGTTAGCCATTTCTTTACCGAGGTCCAAGAGGTGCTAGTTGGGGTTAAGCGACTTAGCCCGATTATATCAATGCCAAGTACTTGCAATACCGATTCGTCAGTGAGGTTAGCTGCGCCATTACGCATTGTCTTCAACAATGTTTCGTTTAGTTATGGTGGCCAGCAGGTGCTTAAAGACCTTAATTTAACGGTATCAGCAGGTTCAACCACGGTGCTAATGGGATCATCAGGGAGTGGTAAGTCAACTGTGGCTCAATTGTTAGCAGGTTTGTTATTACCGGATACCGGTGAGATACAGATTAACGACGTGTCAGTTATGGCATTAAATAACCAACAGCGTTCAGCGCTAATTGCGGTGGCTTCTCAAGATGTCTTTTTATTCAAGGGAACGATTCGAGATAATTTGAAACTAGCCCGTGATGGTATTACTGATAAAGAGATGCATCATGCCATTGCAGTTGCCCAAGCTGATGAGTTAATACGTCGGTTACCCGGCGGGTATGATACTCAACTGCAAGAGCAGGGTGTCCGTCTTTCCGGTGGAGAGAAACAGCGTATCGCCTTGGCGCGAGCTTTACTTGCTGATACACCGATTCTGGTACTGGATGAAGCGACTGCGTTTGCTGATAGCTTGACTCAAAAATCATTTTACCATGCGTTAAAACAGCATTTCCCACAAAAGACGGTATTGGTGATAGCTCACCGTACTTACGGCTTAGAAGATGCAGATAAAATTGCAATTGTTAATGATGGCACGATAGATGCGCAGGGGGGGCACACTGAGCTGCTTGCACAAAGTGACTATTATCGGTTGATTTGGCAATTGCAAAACGAAGATGACAATTGGACGATTGGTGCGAACAATAGTGCGAACAGCCGCCACCCGCAGAGAAAGGAGCTGGCTCATGAAATCTAACAGTATCCTTGCTGCCATTCTAAGAGTAAAGCGACGCAGTGGACGCAGTTCTTCGCAATTGGTCAAAGGCATTATCTGGCGAATTGCGGAACGTCTGCTCGATGTGTTGCCGATGTTGGTGTGCTTTTGGTGGTTGCAATCCGTACTATTGGCAGAGAGCACAATGGGGGAAGAGAAGATCTCGGTGCTAGCGATGACAGCGCTGCTGGGGGGGATTTTTTTACTTCAATTATGTTGTGCAATGCGTGGTCAAAAGGACGGTTTTCTCGGTAGCTATTCGATTATGAGTGGTTATAGAGAGAAATTGCTCGATAGAGTTCATCGGTTACCATTGGGGGCGCTTTACCGCTATCGAACGGGGCAGTTGACCGATATGGTTACTGACGATGTATTACGGCTTGAAAATATCTTCACCCACCTAATAACCGAGGTTCTTGCTACTTTATTGATACCAATGATGTTGATAGCGGGATTGTTGTGGGTTGATTGGCAATTGGCACTCAGTTTGATCATCGGTTTTCCTATTGGTTTTTTGATGTTGCAAAGCACGCGTAACTTGTTTGTGCAGATGAGCAACAAGAAAAAAAACGTGTCTCGTAATACGTCAGCTTTGATCGTTGAATTTGTTACAGGCATTGGTACGTTACGATTATTTCACCGTGCCGAGTTATGGTTGGCTAAGCTATATCACCATTTTGATGAGATGAATCGTGTCACCATCAAAGTTGAGCAGTGGGGAGCCGGACCTGTTGTAGTTTATAGATTATTAGTTGAACTGGGACTGGTGGTGTTTTTCCTAACGGCTGCGTATGCGCTTGATGAGACAAGTGTCAGCGCGCTGACTTTATTGCTTTTTATGCTGCTTGCGCCTCGTGTTATCTCGCCCTTGCTTGAAATGGGGCAGCACCTTACGGTGTTACGTTATGCTGTTCAGAGTGAAGGGAAGCTAGAAGGTCTTTTTCGTCAGACGTTGCTAGTCGAACCCGACAAACCAGCTGTGATTGATGAGTATTCAGTGAGCTTTGAACAGGTGTCTTTTGCCTACGAAGATAGCCCAGTACTGTCTAACCTAAGTTTTACCGTCCAACATAAATCTGTTACGGCGATTGTTGGGCCTTCTGGTAGTGGAAAGAGTACGATAATGAATCTACTTGCGCGCTTTTATGACCCGGATCAGGGCGTGATAAAGGTAGGAGGCGAAGATATTAAAGCATTGGGCACTGAAGGTCTTTACAACAATGTCAGTATGGTATTTCAACAGGTGCAGTTGTTTGATGGCTCAATTATGGAGAATATACGTATTGGTCGTCCACAAGCTAGCGATGAGGAAGTATACACCGCTTGTAAGATGGCATATTGCGATAAGTTCATTAACCAGCTGCCACTAGGCTATCAAACTTCAATTGGCGAAGGGGGGACTAGCTTATCCGGAGGAGAACGGCAAAGGATCTCAATTGCTAGAGCATTGCTAAAAGACGCGCCGATCATCTTGCTAGATGAAGCGACTGCATCGGTTGATACTATCACTCAGCACTATATTCAAAAGGCTTTATCTGAACTGGTCAAGGATAAAACGGTGATCATGATCGCCCATCGTCTACGTACCATCCGCGATGCTGCGCAGATCTGCGTGCTCGATGGAGGTCAACTTGTTGAACATGGTACTCACGCTAAGCTATTAGAACAGCAGGGGCTCTATAGGCGTCTTTGGGACGCACAGAATAACTAAAAAGCTTTTTAGTATATAACCCGTCATACTTGAAGTTGCAGCGGTGTTGTCTGTGTTCGTGCGCCCCAATCACATAGTTCACCTATGCTCAGGGGACTTTCTTACTTGCTTGGGTATAGACAAAAAAACACCCGCTAATTTAGCGGGTGTTTTTTTCATGATGTATCTAATCAATTAATTCTTGTGCGGTATTCACGATGTTTTCAACCGTGAAGCCAAACATTTCGAATAGTTGATCAGCTGGTGCTGATTCACCAAATGTTGTCATACCGATAATACGACCATCAAAACCAACATACTTGTACCAGAAGTCAGCAATGCCCGCTTCAATTGCGATACGCGCAGTGACATCTGATGGAAGCACAGCTTCACGGTAAGCGGCGTCTTGCTTGTCAAATGCATCGGTAGATGGCATTGAAACAACACGTACTTGCTTTCCTTCAGCGGTAAGCTTGTCAGCCGCTGCAACCGCTAGTTCAATTTCAGAACCGGTCGCGATTAGGATCAACTCAGGCTTGCCTGCACAATCTTTCAGGATGTACGCACCTTTAGCGATGTCAGCTACTTGCTCAGCGCTGCGCTCTTGTTGTGCAAGGTTTTGGCGTGAGAAGATCAGCGCTGTTGGACCGTCTTTACGCTCAATAGCCAGCTTCCAAGCTACTGCCGATTCAACTTGGTCACATGGGCGCCATGTGCTCATGTTTGGCGTTAAGCGCAGTGATGCAATTTGCTCAACAGGTTGGTGTGTTGGACCATCTTCACCCAAACCGATAGAGTCGTGCGTGTACACTTGGATGTTCTGAATTTTCATCAGAGCAGCCATGCGCATTGCGTTACGTGCGTATTCCATGAACATTAGGAATGTTGCGCCGTAAGGGACAAAACCACCGTGAAGCGTAATACCGTTCATGATAGCTGTCATACCGAATTCACGTACACCGTAATGGATGTAGTTACCTGCGAAATCACTTGATTCAAGAGACTTAGAACCCGACCACATAGTTAGGTTAGAAGGCGCTAGGTCAGCAGAGCCGCCCATGAATTCTGGAAGCATTTGACCAAATGCTTCTAGTGCATTTTGTGATGCTTTACGCGATGCAATGTTTGCAGGGTTAGCTTGAAGATCAGCAATAATTTGACCTGCTTTCTCTTCCCATTCGGCTGGTAGTTCACCGTTTACGCGGCGTTTAAATTCAGCTGCCAGCTCGGGGTGTTCTGCTTCATAAGATGAAAGTTTCTCATTCCACGCTGCTTCCTTAGCTGCGCCTGTTTCGATCGCAGACCACTGCGCATAGATTTCCTGCGGAATTTCAAAAGGACCGTGCTCCCAACCTAATTGTTTACGTGTAGCTGCAATTTCTTCAGCGCCTAGTGGTGCACCGTGACAATCGTGTGAACCTGATTTGTTTGGTGAACCAAAACCGATGATGGTTTTAGTACAGATTAGGGTAGGGCGAGGGTCCACTTTTGCTGCTTCAATCGCAGCATTGATAGCTTCAGCATTGTGACCGTCTACTGCTGGGATAACATGCCAGCCGTATGCTTCAAAGCGTTTAGGCGTATCATCAGAGAACCAGCCTTCAACGTGACCGTCGATAGAGATGCCGTTGTCATCCCAAAATGCAATCAGTTTGCCTAGACCCAATGTACCAGCTAGAGAACACGCTTCGTGCGAGATACCTTCCATCAAACAACCATCACCCATGAATGCATAAGTGAAGTGGTCAACAATCTCGTGGCCTTCTTTATTGAATTGAGCTGCGAGTGCTTTTTCAGCCAACGCCATACCAACCGCGTTGGTGATGCCTTGACCTAAAGGACCTGTGGTCGTTTCGATACCTGGCGCGTAACCGTACTCTGGGTGACCAGGAGTTTTTGAGTGAAGTTGACGGAAGTTTTTCAGATCGTCAATTGATAACTCGTAACCGCTAAGATGAAGCAAAGAGTAAATCAGCATTGAACCGTGACCATTAGACAGTACGAAACGGTCACGATCAGCCCACTCAGGGTTTGCTGGGTTGTGGTTTAGGTGAGAACGCCAAAGAACTTCAGCGATATCTGCCATACCCATAGGAGCACCAGGGTGACCTGAGTTTGCTTGTTGAACACCATCCATGCTTAGAGCGCGGATTGCATTGGCTAAATTTTTTCTCGTTTGAAGGGAGTTATCCATAATAAACACCGAATACCATTTGTTTCAAAAAGGGGATATAAAGAGGGGAACGCAAACGTTCCCCTTATTGATTCTTTCGGTTACAGCTTAGCTGCAATCATTTCTTCAAGCTTACCTTGGTCAACCGCGAAGTTGCGGATACCTTCGGCGAGTTTTTCAACCGCCATTGGGTCTTGGTTGTGGTCCCATAGGAACTGAGAGTGATTCATTGCTACTGGGCGTTCAGCTGTGCCTTCAGTATCGATCAGTTTCTCTACTACTTCGCCTTCAGCTGCTTCTAGTTCTGCAAGTAGAGCTGGCGCGATAGTTAGGCGGTCACAACCTGCAAGTTCAAGGATTTCGCCAATGTTGCGGAAGCTTGCGCCCATAACGACTGTGTTGTAACCGTGCTCTTTGTAGTAGTTATAGATAGCAGACACTGATAGTACGCCTGGATCTTCTTGCGCTGCAAAATCGCGACCTTCTTTAGCTTTGTACCAGTCCATGATGCGACCAACGAATGGCGAAATCAGGAATACGCCAGCTTCAGCACATGCGCGAGCTTGAGCAAAAGAGAAAAGCAGCGTTAGGTTACAGTTGATCCCTTCTTTCTCAAGAATTTCCGCCGCGCGGATACCTTCCCAAGTAGAAGCCAATTTGATTAGGATACGATCATTAGTAATGCCAGCATCGTTATACATTTTGATAAGTTGGCGAGCTTTCGTCACGCTGCCTTCCATATCGTAAGATAGACGAGCATCTACTTCTGTAGAGATGCGACCTGGAATAGTGGTTAGGATTTCTTTACCGATGTTAACTGCAAGCATGTCACAAGCGTCTTGAACTTGTTGTGTTTTGTCTGAGCTTTGTGCTTTTGCGTATTCGATAGCTTGTTCGATAAGTGGCGCGTACTCAGTAATTTGAGCGGCTTTCAGAATTAGAGACGGGTTAGTGGTTGCATCTTCAGGTTGGTACTTTTTGATTGCATCAATCTCACCAGTATCCGCTACTACAGTAGTCAGTTTACGAAGTTGCTCTAATTTGTTGCTCATAATCGATCATCCTATTTCTTAATCAACGCCGCTGATGGTTGGGCGTTAACATTTGCAAGCGAGTTAGCGAATAGTGCATGGCTAAAGATAGTCCGCTTCTACTCATTAACAGAAAATTTTTGCCGCCAGAGCATTTGCTGTGAGCATTTGATCTAACGATGAGTAAATGATGTGCCCATATTTATCTTATTAGTGCTCAAAGTCAATTGAGTAGTGCCAATTTCGGTGAGCTGAATCAAGAATATTTTTTGTTGAATTAGTATAAGTGTTATTTAAACGTTTGCCTAGCTGTAACAAGGTGTGCGAGTAAGCGATATCGTAAAAAGTGGTGAGTGAGAAAATGTAATGGTAGTGAGCAAAAGTTGCATTTAAAAGCGGTTGTGACATATGCTACGTCGGTGAGCAAATGATCGACAAAAAAGTGAGTAAAGAGGGCATACCCAAGTAAATTTTGTGAATTCGTTTACGAGCCGATTTTGCTTGGGTATATCCGTTAAAATATTTTGGAGTCTCATGGCGACCAATAACCAAGACAATGCGATTGATAGTACCGATCTACTGACTGAAATAGCGGTGGCATACTATCAAGACGGCGCAACTCAAGAAGAAATTTCAAAAAAATTCGCTATTTCACGTGCGAAAGTCGGGCGTTTGCTTAAGCAATCACGTGATGAAGGTATTGTTGAAATTACTGTAAAATATCACCCGGTATTTAGTGCCAAAATTGAACAACGCTTGGTAGAGCGATTTGGTGTAAAAAGAGCGTTGGTTGCTCTAGATCAGCCAAACCAAGAGCAACAACGGCTACAAGTCGCGGGTTTAGTGTCGAAATATTTGGCGAGCACTTTGCAAAACGGCACAGTAGTCACCATTGGTCAAGGGCGTAACGTGTCTGCTGTAGCGCATCACGTCGGCGTTATACCGCAAAAAGACGTCAAATTCGTATGCAGTATTGGGGGTATCCACCCACGTGGAGGCATGTTTAATGCCGATCATATCTGCCGCCAGTTTGCTAAAAGTTATGGCAGCACTTCCGAAACACTCTATGCCCCTGCTTACGCTGAAAATCGAGAGCAGAAGCTCGCCTTTATGCAAAATGCCACTGTCAAACAAACATTAGATTTAGCTCGAAAGGCAGATGTTGCTTTGATTGGTATTGGTGACATGAGTGAAAATAGCTACATGGTTGATTTAGGCTGGTTTACCGCAGATGAGGTGGTGCAATCACGGATGCTTCAAGGTGTAGTCGGAGATTTCGCTGGTTATGATTTTTTCGATATTCATGGTGTTGCGGCAAAAACTGTTATGAGCGACAGAGTAATAGGCTTAGGAATCGATGAATTTAAATCGATATCTGAAGTGATTGCCATAGCGGCAGAAAATAGCAAACCGTTAGCACTGCTAGGGGCACTAAGGACGGGCGCAGTCGATGTCATCGCAACCAGTGTTAGCAACGCACTTACGGTGTTAAATTTGGATGAGCAAATCGCGGATAGAAAGTAGCAGATAGAAAATAGTGTTCTGTAACTAATGTCGTAGTGCAACGGCTGCAATGGGGATGGGGGTGGTTAAATATCGCTCGCATCCCCGTTTTCTTTCAAAGCCAAAAATATTCTTCCTTGTTCTATTAGTAGGTGATTTTTAATGGAGAGTAACAATGAAGAAATCTCTGACCTTGGCCGTTGCTGCGAGCATCCTAACATTTGGGGCTCATGCACAAGAAAAAGTCGTTGCGGGTTATTTTGCTGACTGGCAATACACTAACCCTGATAATCCATATCAAGTAAAAGACATTCCTGCTGAAAACCTTACCCATATTATTTACGCCTTTCTCAGCATGTGTGGCCCCCATACCGGTGCGAGCGAAAAAGTACAAAATCAGGTAGCGAAGCAGTGTGAAGGTAAACAACCGTACACCGCTATTATCGTTGATAAGAAAGCTGCCCTTGAACAGTACTTTGGTGCAGTTCAAGTTGATGTTCCCTATCAAGGGCACTTTGCGCAGTTGGCTCAACTGAAGCATGACCACCCAAAGATTAAGATTTTGCCTTCTTTCGGTGGGTGGACAATGTCTGAACCATTTCACGCGATGGCGAAAGACCCTAAAGCTATTGCTCATTTCTCAAAAACTGCGGTAGAGCTAATTAATCAGTACGCCTTTTTTGATGGTATAGATCTCGACTGGGAATATCCCGGTGGCGGTGGTTTAACCACATCACCTTGGAGCCCCGAAACTAAATTATCGGATGAGCAAAAATACGCTGAACGCGATGCGTTTACACAGCTGGTTAAAACGTTACGAGGCGATTTAGATAAGTTAAGTTCTGCGACAGATCGAGAATATGAGTTATCTACAGCTGTGGGCGTAGGTCCAAAAGCGGCGCAAATCGATTGGAATGCTGCCAGCCCTTATCTCACCAATATGTTCGCAATGACCTATGACTTTCTTGGAGGATGGGGAGCCCAAACGGGCCATACGACTAACTTACATGCAACCGATCGAAGTTGGTGGGGGATGGGAGCCGATGTGTTCATTAATCAGATGATTGAACAGGGTATTCCGGGTAAAAAACTGGTGATAGGTGCCGCTTTTTACGGTAGAGGCTGGCAAGGAACGCAGTCTTACAATGGCGAGCTACCTTCTAAAAGTTTACAGTCTGATGGTGGAGCGCCTTTCGGTACGGGTGAAAACGGCTACTTTATGTTCTGGGACTTAGTCAAAAACTATGGCGCAGATCAAGGCTATCAATATAATTATGATGAGCAATCTCAAGCCCCGTATCTATGGAATCCAGATAAGAAGGTGTTTATTTCGTTTGAAAATGAACGCTCTATTAAAGCCAAAGCAGCATGGGCTAAAAACACTAATTTGGGTGGAATTTTTACATGGGAACTTTCTGGTGATCCTTCAGGGAAATTAGTTGAAGTTATGCGGCAGGAAATCGAGTAAATAATAATACCCCGGGAATGCCCGGGGTTACTTTTTACTCAATAGGTAGATCGTTGCGCTGACCCCATTCAGTCCATGCCCCATCGTATATAGATAGGTTTTCATAGCCACAAAGGTAAGCGGCTAACAGAACAATTGCCGCTGTGACGCCTGACCCGCAGCTAAAAATATACTGCTGCTTATCGACACCTAATATTCCGGCAATGATTGGCTTCAACTGCTCAACATCTTTTAGACGGACACCGTTAATTAGTTCTGCAAATGGTAGGCATACTGAGTTTGGTATATGCCCACTTCTTATACCTTCTCTCGGCTCAGGTACTTCAGCATTGAAACGAGCAAGGGATCTCGCGTCAACCGTTAGATTTCTTGGGTTTTCAATCGCCGCCAGTACGTCATCAGCACCAAGGAAATAACGAGGATCTAACTGACCGTCAAAGTTACCGAGTTTCTGTGCTGGTGTATATTGCAGAGCAGTTTCAAAACCAGCGTTTTTCCATTCGGTAAGACCACCGTTTAGCACATAAACCTCTTTGTGCCCCATGGCTTTAAACATCCACCAAGCACGTGGTGACGCCAAAGTACCGCTATTGTCGTATACGACAATCACTGAATCAGCATTAATGCCCAGTTCTTTAGCCAATTGATTAAAGCGCTGTTCAGACGGCATCATATGAGGAAGAGGTGAATCAAGGTTGCAAAATTCATTATCATAATCAAAGCGTTGCGCTCTGAGGATTTTATTTGTCGTGTCCTTTTCCATTTCCGCAGGGATCTTGAAGCTAATACTGGCATCAAGTATCACCACATCTTGGCTTTGTGTTAGTTGCTTTAGTTTCTGCGCGGAGATTAAAGGCGACATTGTATTTCCTTGTTGTCGGAGAGCAGTATAGTGATCGGCTATCAACACATTCTACACAATAATCAATTGAGAAAGGGTGGAGTGTTTGCTTATTTTGATACATTTCTGGTACAGCATCTGCCTGCTCTCGCAGGTAGCTTCACTTTCATTCCCTAACATTAAACTTCTAGCTTTAAACCCCTAGCTATTGCTGCGAAACAAAAGCGCGTGCTTCTTCAAGGGTTAACTCTTTAAAGCCTTTTTGCCTTAAGCGTTCAGCGATAACTTGTTGCAATAGTGGACTCGTTAGCTTCTTATAGCCTTGATAGCTAAAACCAATGGCTGATTTAGAGCCCTTCAGTACCAACACATCATCAGGTTTCAGCTCATTCCAGTCTTCTTCGCTCATCCCACAAATGAAGTTGTTGTACCAAAAATGGTAACCGTTAATGTACACACAACCGTCAGGTCCACGGTTTCGATAACTATGACGGGTATCTTTGACACTGCTCAAGATGATGGCGTTGTCGGCAATCAAGAGGTGTATAACTACCGGTAGCCCTTTAGCCAATGAAACTTGTAAGAAGACCGGAATGGCAATCACAACGCAAAGAACGACCTTCCATTGTTTGTAGTGCATTTCTTTAATGTGCAGGCTCAGTGTTGATTGCTTGTCTCTCATAAGCCACAGTGTTACCGCCACCATCACCACAGAGATCAGACCAATACTGATGGATAATATCGCATAGAGTTGGTTGTTAATCAGCGTTGAAGTAAATACACCAACAAGCGATAACGCCAGCAGCGCCATACCAATATAACCGAGCACTTTTTTGTAGGTGGGTGTTCCGGGCACGTAAATACTCATTGGTTAAATTGCTCTTTATCAGTGGGTGGTGTCGTACGCTAAAGTCGCTTGGTGATCACAGAGAAATTTGAATGATTTTAACTCATTGTTGGACAAAAGTACTTTTCGGGAAATCGAATATTAGTAATTCATGAATTAGCTCTGGTATCGAAGTCGCTTAGGTCAATGTCCAGCATTGATAATACGGATCAGTTTATCGAAAACCCAAATCAATCCTCCGTGAAGTACTCTCGTAGCGTGTTTACAACCAGAATATGGTCATCTTCTTGTGGGAGTCCTGACACGGTAATCGCTCCCACAACCCCAGAACCTTTGATGCGAATAGGGAAAGAGCCGCCATGAGCACAGTATTCCCTAGCATCAATATGTGCCTGATTCTCGAACTCGCGCTGCTTAGAAGCATTGTACTGACCAAGGTAATAAGAACTATGCCCATAACGCAATACGGATTGACGCTTACGCCTTGCCCAATCCTGAAGGTCTTTGCTTGTCTCTGGCATAGCATAACTAAACAGCACTTGCTCAAAAGCATAGATTTCGATGGCAACGGAAGTAGAGAGCTTCTCAGTTGCTTGCTTGATTGCATAGCCCAGCTTCCATGCTGTTTTGTTGTTGAACTTAGCGAATTGAAGCTCGGTTTCCTGCGCTAACAATTGAGTGAGATGCTCGCTACTCATTGGCTGACTTCCCCTGCAAATCTTTGATAAATAGTTTCTTACCTAACCGACTGCTCTCCATGGCTAACTCTATCAATTGGATATTAAACAGCGCATCTTCGGCGGTGACAGGGCAAGCTGAGCCAGTACGAATCGATTGGGCAATCTGATGAAAGTATTCTTGATAACAGCCTCTTTCTGTTGCAATCGCAGTGTAGCTGTTAGCGTCGTAAAAGTTGCCATACTGAGATGGTTCTTCTTCCGACCAGTCATCTGTTGCCGGTAGCGTTCCCGCTATTAGACGCTCTTCCTGAGGATCAAGACCGTACTTTATATAACTGCCACCGGAACCTTTAACCGTGAAGCGCTTATTCGGCCCCGCGCTGAACATATCGCCATGTAAAACCGCGAGGTAATTCGGGTAATGCAAAATTAGGTGGAAATAATCCACATTGGTTGAGCCTTGGCGCATCATCTTGCAATCCGCGCTGATTGCTTCAGGAAGACCAAGCAAAGTTATGGCTTGATCAAGAAGGTGAGAGCCTAAATCAAACAAAATGCCTCCGCCTTCTGCGGTTTGCTCCCTCCAACGCTGGCGTACCTCAGGGCGGAATCGATCAAAGTGAGATTCGAAGTGCTTTAGTTCACCAAAACGTTGTTCATTGAACATCTTCTTTACGGTCAGGAAATCACCGTCCCAGCGTCTGTTATGATAAACACTTAGAACGAGCTCTTTCTCCTTTGCTAGTGCAATGAGCTCTTCACCATCAGCGATATTGGTGACAAACGGCTTTTCGATGATCACGTGCTTACCATTCTCAAGTGCAGTTTTTGCAAGTTTAAAATGAACATCATTAGGCGCAGTAATAATCACTAGCTCGGTATCGGAGTGCATTAACAGATCGTCGACTTGATCATAATGCTGCACTTCAGACCAATCGTCCTTGACCTCTAGTTTGCTTGTACTGATCGCCACAAGATCAAACTCATCTAGGGTAGTGAGAAAAGGAATATGGAATGTCTTTGCTGAGAAGCCATAGCCTATGACGGCGGTTTTAATCGGTGAGAAAGTCATGTTTGTCTCTCCAAGCTGAATGAGTAGTTGTGAAATGCTTTGGTTTTAAGTGTGCACGTTTACTTAATACCACTTAAATTCACTTGATTTGTACGGTTATAATGCAAAATCACTTACGCCTTTTCAAGTGAAAAATGTCAAAACATATATATCAGTAATTTAACTAGCAACATTTAAGTGTTCTTGCATGTTGTCAAGTGTTTGAAACTAAGGTTTGCGCTATACTGCGCGAGAAAGCCGATAGTTAGGGGTAGCAATGACTCAAGAAGAACGTTTAATCGGGATAGAAGCTCGAGTAAAAAGCCATGGGAAGATCACGATAGACGAGATTTGCCAATCCTATGATATTTCCTATGATTCAGCGAGAAGGGACTTGATCAAACTCGCTGTTCGCCCGGGTATCCTTCGTATTCGAGGGGGAGCGATATTGGACGAAAAAAGGGTGAGCCTTTCTTTCCAGCAAAGGGAAATAGAAAGCACAGTGAAACAAAAGCTTGCAGCATATGGTGTTTCTCTTATCAATGAGCAGGACATCGTTTTTCTTGATGCTGGCACTACGTGTGCTGCAATTGCACGCCACCTTGATGTCCCATCCAGTGTGATTAGCAATTCGTTGGAATGCCTCTACGAGCTCAGCGGAAAAAGACATATCAAGAAGCGCGTACTTGGTGGATCATTCGATGATTTTTCTCATGCGATCCTTGGCGAAATGACCACAGAGCAGATCAAAAAATATCAGGCGAACAAAGCCTTTATTGGTGTGAGTGCGCTGTCAGAAGCGGGGATAACTACGGATTTAGAATCAGATGCTAACCTGAAAAAAGCGATGGCGAGTCAGTCTACCCAAGTAATTTGTGTTACCGAGTCGAGTAAGTTCAATACCCAACTAATGTATCAATCCTGTTTGTGGTCGGATATAGATTGTGTCATCACAGACAAACGACCGCCAGAAAACATTATACGTCAGTTAGATCGTTATGATGTCGAACTGTTAATGGTTGATTAGAACGAACAGTATTCCACTCTGCCCCCGCCTCTTCAAAAACTCCCGAGGGGGAGTTGATGTGGTGCACGCCCTTTCGGATAAGTTCTGGTAGGGAAAACACGTCTTAATAGGATGTGTATGAGCTTTTGCACTAAATGATATTGGGGCAAAAGTGAGCCACATGACTGGTAAGCATAAAGATGGACATTTACGATAAAAATGCCAGCATACCTAGAGGCACCTTAATAATTCAACCACTTATGGTCAAGAGATGACTGACATGACGACAAATACAAGAATTAACCAGATCTGTTTCGGCCCCCCAAAGGACTCATTGACGGTAGAGCATTTACCGTTGGAATCGCTTGAAAAAGATAACATTAGGGTCAAAATCGAAGCTACAAATATTAACCCAAGCGATCTGTTGTCTATTCATGGTATAGGTCAATATCGGCATAGTCATCAGCCACCCAGAGTCCCGGGATTCGAAGCCGTCGGGCAAGTCATCGAGTCTAACCATGAAAAATTTATCATAGGTCAAAGAGTCGTTGTGGCTACCAGTGGTACGTGGCAGAAATATATCGATGTATCACCAGATAACCTCTTTCATATTCCTCACTATCTGGAAAACGGCTACGCATGCCAATTATATATTAATGCGTTAACAGCTTGGGTTTTAACCACTGAAATTGCTCAGTTGAAGAAAGAAGATGTACTGATTATCAACGCTGGAAGTTCTGCAATAGGTAAAATTTTTGCGCAGTTATCTTCATCGCTGGGGTTTACTCTTCTTGTTGTAACTTCGAAACCTGAAACTTATGCATATGATTCAAGCATTGTCATAGATGCTAAAGGTGATCTGATTACTCAAATTCAACAGCTCAATTTGCCTAGACCCAATGTTGCATTTGATGCTATTGGAGGCAAAGTGGGCACTGAACTGATTCATACCGTGGGTATCAAGGGTCGGTATATCAACTATGGAACTCTTTCACTGGAATTCTATGAGCGTCGTTTTTATGAATATGCGAAAAACCAGAATATCGATTTCAGTACATTTTTCTTACGTTACTGGGAAAACACGGTTGGTAAAGATGTCAGACGTGAAAAATTTACGATGATGTTAGACCATTTCATAATCAATAAAATACAATTAGATGTAGACCGCTGTATTCCATTAGATCAAGTTCAATCTGCTATTGAACTTATTGAGTCTAAATCTACACCTATACATGGGAAAATCATTTTGCTCCCAATGTAGGATAGATATGACAGTTTACGACTAGTTGTAATGAGAAAAAGTATCGAATATTTGGTCGTATAATTTACAACTGAGTATTTACGTTAAATCAGAATGGGGCACAAGAAAGTTACATGAAATAATGTATTAGTTCGTATTTGATAGAAGGTTCAACACTCGGATTTAATGTCAGTTGCGTAATACTCATGCCATATTCGTCAAGTGCGTAGTCTATTATTGTACGACCTTTACCCACTTTGCCCGCCATTCCTGTGGCTCCATTGGGTCTGGCCAAAACTCTTTTTGCTTACTTATAAGTCCATTTTCAACCGTGTGGAAAGTAATAGCCCGCGCCCTTTGAACACTATCGGTTATTGAGACATCGGTGACAACAGTGACGCCGTCACAAATAATGGAGTGAACCTCAAACTCCCAGCGTCCATTTGCCGGATAGCAAGAGTTGATTGCCGTGAAATTGTCTCTTCCAAGCGTAAGTTCACCCGATTGGGGCCAAAAACCTTCAAAATCAGGGCTAAGCCATTCACTTGCTTTAGCAAAATCGTTGGTCTTCATTGCATCCCAAAAGGCTATAACGACTTCCTTTGAGTTCATTCATTTCCCCCACGCAGATAAGAGTAATTACATGGCGAACGCCATCTTTAATGATTCTATACCCGTCATACTTGAAGTTGCAGCGGTGTTGGCTGTATTCGTGCGCCCCAATCACATAGTTCACCTATGCTCAGGGGGCTTTCTTACTTGCCGCCTACCTGCACTTTCAAGTTTCTTGGGTATATCATGCCGTCTTTTTAAACTAACTTCAAAATTAAATCAATGAGTTAGTTAAGGGGCAGCGTTATGATCTTCCGAGCCGAAGAAGTGTAAGGCAACATGGCTCATGCTTTCAGTAACGTTGTGGAGGTTCGCTTTCTTGCCTAAAGCACGCTTTGAACTGATAGTGGTTCTGTTGTTGGAATATCGTAGATTCAAGTTCGAGTGCAATGCGCGAGCCTTTAGGGCAATCGACAGTGGCGGGGGAGGGAATCAATAGCGTCTGGTTGTCGTCGGTAATGACATTGAGATAACGCCGATGACCGTCGAGAGATTGTGTAAGTGTTTGAGAAACAACCGTACCTTGAATGCCTTGTACATTTTTCTCTGGAGAAAGCCAAAGCAGACTGATTAGTGCTAAACAGGCAATTAAAAAGGCGAAAATAAAGATTTTTGGGTTGTTCATACCATTCCTCTTATTCTTCGCCTTAATAAGTTAAATGTGAGTATGCCTAACTGCACACCACACAGTTTGGCATTTTCATCAAATTCATTTCACGCCAAGACATCGTCATCGCATCTAAGATAAGTATTTTACCTTGCTTGGGCGTGCCATAGTTAGCGATCACCTTGATCGCTTCCATCGCTTGTACCGCACCAACAATACCTACAACAGGTGCCATAACGCCTGCTTCAACACAGCTTAACGTCCCGCTACCAAAAAGTGAGCTTAGGCATTGGTAGCAAGGTGCACCTTCATCTTGGTAAGTGAAGACGCTGATTTGACCTTCCATACGGATCGCCGCACCAGAAACCAAAGGTGTTTTGGTTTGGTAGCACAGGCGGTTTAATTGATTGCGTGTCTCAACATTGTCTGAGG
This sequence comes from Vibrio kasasachensis, assembly GCF_050337565.1. Classification (NCBI taxonomy): domain Bacteria; kingdom Pseudomonadati; phylum Pseudomonadota; class Gammaproteobacteria; order Vibrionales; family Vibrionaceae; genus Vibrio; species Vibrio kasasachensis. The sequence continues at coordinate 81,503 of NZ_JAKJTB010000009.1, forward strand.
CATCTAAAACTAACGTATGCTGTTTGACCAGAGCGAGCAATTGCGTGTCATCAAGACGTTGAGCAATGGTGTCAATGTCGAGAAATGGATTCAATTGCTTAAGTGATGCCGCCGCCGATTCTACTTTCTTTTTACCTATGTCCGCATCGTGATGTAACACTTGGCGCTGGAGATTTGAAAGTTCAACGATGTCGTCATCAATTAACGTTATTTTTCCCACGCCCGCCGTGGCAAGGTACTGGCTAGAAGCACAACCGAGCCCACCAGCGCCTAGGATCAGGATTGATGCTTGTTTTAGAGCCTCTTGGCCTTCAAAATCGAATTGTTTAAGTACGATTTGTCGGTTGTACCTGAGCATCTCTTGATCAGATAAGATCTCCACGTGTTCTCCTAGTATAACGTCGAGTTAAACAGCTGAATTTGTACTGTTTCACCCACTTCTACACGTCCACGTTCGCGCTCTAGCACAACAAAACAGTTTGATAGGCTCATTGAACGGAATGCGCCAGAGCTTTGGTTACCAGTTGTTTCAACGACGAACTTGCCATCTTCTAGTGAGTAGATCCCGCGTTGATAATCAGTACGACCAGGACCTTTCTTAAACGCTGTTTTGGTAATTGCAGGGATGGACTCAGGCGCTTTCCACTCGGTGTGCCCAGCCAATTTTGCTAGCATTGGTTGAACCAAAACATACATGGTCAATATAGCCGAAACAGGGTTACCCGGTAGACCACAGAACCATGCGGTAGACAGTTTACCGAATGCAAATGGTTTGCCCGGTTTAATCGCCAACTTCCAAAAGCCAATTTCGCCAAGTTCTTCAAGAATATCCTTGGTGTAATCCGCCTCACCAACACTTACGCCGCCGGAAGTAACAACTACATCAGCGAGTGTTTGAGCTTTCTCAAACGTTTCAGCTAGTGTTGTTGGGCAGTCAGGAATGATGCCTAAGTCAATCGCTTCACAGCCAAAATTCTCAATTAATGGCTTAATACCGTAACGGTTGCTGTCGTAAATTTGACCTTCAGCCAGCGGTTCTCCAAGGGTTTTTAATTCATCACCAGTAGAGAAGAAAGCCACTTTCGGTTTACGCACAACAATGACATGGCTTACGCCGAGCGTTGCTATCATCGGAATGTCGCGAGGTGATAGACGAGCGCCTTTGGCTAATACAATATCGCCTTGCTTGATATCGTCACCGGTAGGGCGGATGTTGTTCTGTGGTTTTACATCTTCTTGTAAGAACAAAATGCCTTGCTCAGTGACTTCGGTATTTTCTTGCATGATAACCGCGTCGCACCCTTGAGGGATTTTTGCGCCGGTCATAATACGAATACAAGAGCCTTGTGGCCATTCACCCTCAAAAGGCAGGCCTGCAAACGACTTACCTGCAAGTGGCAAGGTTTTTGATGCGTTTAAATCAGCAATACGTATGGCATAACCGTCCATTGCTGAGTTGTCAAAAGGAGGCACAAAAATTGGTGAGAGTATCTCTTCTGCTAATACATAGCCTAAAGCGTCGGCCAATGGTAACCGCTGAGTGGTTTGAATTGGTTTAATGCGCGATAGCATATTATCCATCGCTTCTTCTAATGGCATTAAGCCCGGAGCGTCGCAGCAACCCATGTATGATTCCTATTGTCTTTCTAATTTGCGACAACTTTAACATACTTTCTGCGCCGCAATAAGGCAGCAGTAGAGCTGCGAGCGTGTCCTCTCTATAAAATGTGAGTGTAATTCGCCTAAAATCCGAGTATCCTTGTCACCCGTTTGCAAGGAGAAAGATGAGGAAGTGGAATGTCAGGTCTTAGCGAATCAGCAAAGTTAGTAAAAGATGCGCTTGAAAGCCGTGGACTCGAAACGCCAATGGTGGGTAATGAGTTCAGTCGTGAAGAAAAGAAAGATAGGATTCAGTTTCACATGCGAGAGATTTTGTCTCTGCTTGAACTTGACCTAACTGACGACAGCTTAGAAGAGACCCCGCATCGCATTGCAAAAATGTATGTTGATGAGATTTTCTCAGGTCTTGACTATTTAAACTTCCCTAAAATCACCGTCATTGAAAATAAGATGAATGTGAGCGAAATGGTTCGAGTGAAAGACATCACTTTAACCAGTACTTGTGAACATCATTTAGTGACTATTGATGGCAAAGCGGCAGTCGCGTATATACCACGTGGAAAAATTATTGGTCTTTCTAAGATCAACCGTATTGTGCGTTTCTTTTCACAGCGTCCACAGGTACAAGAGCGACTAACGCAGCAAATACTCGTTGCACTACAAACGTTGCTTGAATCGGATGATGTTGCAGTGACTATTGATGCAACTCATTACTGTGTGAAATCACGTGGTGTCATGGATGCAACAAGCGTAACAACGACAACAGCGCTGGGTGGGATTTTTAAATCTATCCCCGCGACCCGTGCAGAGTTTTTGCACGGCTTAAGGTAACCCTTGGGTTATACCAAATTACGGAAAACCGCTTCGTATGAGGCGGTTTTTTTATTGAATGACTTTATGCCCCTGTGCTTATAGCAATATACTGAGTGTAGCGGCAACATTGACGAGAATTAATTGTGACAGCTTCATTTAAAACCCTGCCACTGAGAAACGAACTACTAACAACTTTGGATACGCTTGGTTATACGCAAATGACCGCGATCCAAGAACAAAGCTTACCGACGTTACTAGAAGGTAAAGATGTTATTGGTCAAGGCAAAACAGGCTCTGGCAAAACAGCGACGTTTTCTTTGGCACTGTTGAGCAACCTGAATGTTAAGCGTTTTCGCGTACAGTCTTTAGTGCTTTGCCCAACACGTGAATTAGCCGATCAAGTAGCGAAAGAAATTCGCACTTTGGCTCGTGGTATTCACAACATCAAAGTGCTCACTTTGTGCGGTGGTTTACCTATGGGACCACAAATCGGTTCTCTTGAGCACGGTGCACACATTTTAGTGGGAACGCCTGGTCGCATTTTGGATCATTTAAGCAAAGATCGAATTGATCTGTCAGAACTTAATACATTAGTTCTTGATGAAGCTGATCGCATGCTTGATATGGGCTTCCAAGAAGCACTTGATGCGGTAATCTCACAAGCACCAAAACAACGTCAAACTTTGTTGTTTAGCGCGACGTTCCCTGCAGAGATCGAAGCGATTGCTGGCCGCATTACACAATCACCGCTTATGGTGAAAGTCGAATCGACACACCAAACGAGCACGATCGAACAAACTTTCTTTAAGTTGGAGTCAACTGAAGATCGCGATAATGCGCTAGAAGCTCTATTGCTAACGTATCGCCCTCAATCTTCAGTGGTGTTCTGTAACACTAAGAAAGAAGTGATGAACGTAACGGACGAACTTCAGCATCGTGGTTTTAGCGTTGTTGAACTACATGGTGATTTGGAACAGCGTGAACGCGATCAAGCACTGACGATGTTTGCCAACAAGAGCATCTCTATCTTAGTCGCAACGGATGTAGCGGCACGTGGTTTAGATGTTGAAAACCTAGATGCAGTGATTAACTTTGAGTTATCACGTGATCCTGAAGTGCATGTACACCGCATTGGTCGTACAGGTCGTGCTGGCGCTAAAGGTCAAGCTTTCAGTTTCTTCAGTGAGAAAGATGGCTACCGTATTGCTCTGATTGAAGAGTACATGGATATCGAAATCACGCCAAAAGCACTACCAAGTAAGCCAAGCGGTGAACCTTATCAAGCAGCGATGACAACCATTCAAATCTTGGGTGGTAAGAAGATGAAAGTTCGTGCTGGTGACATTTTAGGTGCTTTGACTAAGCAAGCCGGTATTGATGGCAAACGCATTGGTAAGATCAATATCTTAGCTATGGTCTCGTACATTGCGGTTGAGAATGAAGTAGCGAAAGTGGCATTGAAACAACTGCAGATGGGTAAAGTGAAAGGCAAAGCTTTTAAAGCTCGCATCATGTAATAATTGAGCGCCCTGCGTATTATTATTTAATGGTTCCTGAATAAGGTTCTATTTTAAACTGGCTCTATTTTATCTTGCTTACGGCAACGAAAAAATAGAGCCATTTTTATTTGTCGCTTTTAATCTATACCCAAGACACTTGAAGGTGCAGGTAGGCGGCGAGTAAGACAATTCCTGAGCATAGGTAAATTAAGTGATTGGGCGACCGAACATAGCCACTATCTTGGATATAAGTCTGGTCCGAACTAAAAGAAAAACAGTGAAATTCCGCCTATGGCCGCTAGCGTTCCAATGACGCTTTTAACGGTTACGTTCTCTCCTTTAATGACACAAATACCTAGCATGAATAATGGGCTAGTGGCGATAATGGTTTGCGCGACAGCTGGATTGGCATATTTGAGAGCGGTTTGCTGTAGCCAAAGAGCGAGGAATGTTCCGACAAAGATCGCCAGTAACAAAGTCAGAAAAGTACGCTGTGTCAACTGAGCGAAATTCATCTTGATATGGGTAAAAGGTTTGCGCTCGACAACGAGAATCACAGCCATAACCGCCACGACTCCGACAACTAAACGAATAAAAGCACCTAGAAATGGCGATAAATCACCAGCAACTAACGCATAGTGTGAAATAACCACGCCGGTAGCTTGGCAGATACTCGCTAAGAGTCCAAAACCGATCCCTGACCAACTTGGGGGCGTTGATGCATCTGAATGGGGTTGTAAAATGACAAAGCCAACGGCTAGGGTGGTGATCAATACGCCAAGCCAACTTTGTATGGGTAAAACGCTGCCGAGAAAGACGAGAGCAAGTATCCCTGATAAAGGCGGTGCCAGTGATTCAAGTAATAGTGTTTTGTTTGCGCCTATGCGTTTTAATGATGCAAAGTATGCGCTATCACCTATCGCAATGCCGATGACGCCAGAAACCGCCAGAACCACAAGGTGTTTTGTTTCAATGGATTCAGGAAAGGTAACCACAACCGGCATAACCAGAGCCATCATAATTGACGCGACTACACCTTTAACAATGTTGAGTTGTAATGCAGAAAAATGATGGCTGAATTGACCGTAAATCCAAGTGGCTGCTGCCCAAACAATGGCCGCTAATAATGCGGATAGTTCGCCTAAATAATCCAATTCCTTTTAAACTCCAACCACACAACCACAAAAGAGTGGCCAGCTTATCGAGCGTGTCTCATAACTGCAACACAAATAGCGCTGTTGATATCAACTTCTTTATTGCATCAACTCTATGCGCTCAAATAATGAGCGCTGGGAAATCGGTAATACCAGCGCGATAAAATCCATCTGTAGCTATCGAGAGCTCTAATATAAGACCGACTCAACTTCTCTGCGTGGCGTTAACGGTGTTGCGGATGCTTTTCCTAGCCTAAATAACATTTGAACCGTTTCAGTTTTATTAACCTGGAAATACGCTTTAAATTCGGCTTGTAGAGACAGCATGTCGTCGTACTCTTCCAATATTTGACTCATCGGGTGCATCGCTACATTCAATTGGCTACAGACTAAATTAATACGATTATAGATTTCGCCGATTTTTATCTGTGTTAGCCGACTGTTATCTTTGGTTACCAATAGAGCATAATGAGTATTATGAGTGACGACTTCTTTCACTTTGTCGACGCTATGTTGTCCAAACGATGCAGGATCACGCTCGGCTTTTCTCTGCTTATAAACATTGTTTCTGCAATCCACTTTTTGATGCCAAAGGTGCCGTTCTGCTCCAAGCCAAATCCATCACGAAATTGTATAAACTCTTCATCGTTAAATCGGAACATGCTAATGGTTTCTAAACTTCTTAATTTATTGCTTTCTTCAATCGTCATCGCATCAATTAAAAATTTACCCATTTCTATTTTATCTTTGTCACTGCTGATAAAATCTATGTAGTGATTTTGGTCTGAGATTAAGTTCGAGATTGTTTCGAAAGTGGTGTCGTGCAATGGAGAAGGGTCGTAAGCAGTTTTTGTCGATTGACGTCGAGACATCTCTGCAAATAATGGGTTCGTAACAACGGATTCACGATTAGTTAAAATCACGTCTGCAACGGGCAGTTCTTCTAAACGTAGATTGTTGTACTCACCTTGGGGAAAGTAATGGATGTCTGCCTGTAAATCAAAATGTGTTGCCACAGTGGCTAAGCTATCGACAAAGCAACCAACACCAATATGAATTTGACGGTGGTACGGATCAGTATGAGGTAATAGTCTTTGCCTATCGACAAAAATGCGAATGACATTATCTTTGTCGAGGGAGACTTTCCATGGTTGCTTGTTATGAGGGTTAGGACATTGCATTGCATAACTAATCAAGACCTTACGGATATCTTGATAATCATGAACAGGTCTTAGACGTGGTTCATCTTTACTAGATAAACCTTTGATTACGAGAGGGGGGGCGGCAACTATTATTGCTCCTGTTCCTATTACTTTAATAAAGTTACGTCTGTTCATTACTGTTCCTCCTTGGAAAAAAAGGTATAATACATTCCACGGAATAAATGTACATTCCATGGAATGTATTATCAAGAGGTATTTGGAAAATGGAATGTAATAAAAACAAACTGGCAAATAACTTATTCATTTCATTAGGTATTGTTAGCCAATTGACGGACGCTATGCTGGCTACGAAGCTGTCACCTTTTGGAATTAGCTCGTCTCAATTCACGATTCTCACTCACTTTCTTCGGCATCAAGACCAAGCTCAGACAATTAGTGACTTAGCAAAAGTGATGCAAATGAACCAACCTGGGCTAACAAAAGTTATCAATAAACTGCACCAGATGGGCATGCTAGATATCGAGAAAGATCAATTTGATGGGCGCAAAAAATGGATACGAATAAATGCATTCGGTATTGAAACTGTACAAGCCGCGTACGCGAGTTTTATGCCTGTAATGGATGAAATCTTTGCTGAGTGGGGGGAAAATGAAATGCAACAAACGTTGGATAAAATAGACAAACTGAAAGTATGGCTGGATGAAAATCGAATTTAGTCGCGCTGTTTAGGTCAGTGTCAGTAGATGTGACCCCTTGTAGCTTCAAGGGATCACGAGATGTGTTACCCGCAGCAATTACAGTTGCGTTTGTATTTACTCATTTTACCAATCCCTGGGTTGAAGGTATTAGTTGGGTCAAGGGAGTGGTAAAACTCTTGCAGCTGCTTCTCTGCTTCATAGAGGTGACCGACGTTATGTTCAGCAGGGTATTTGGCGCCTTTGTCTGTTAGGAGCTTAAGCATCAAAGATTTGATTTTCTTCGTATCGGCACCTTTTTTGAAAATGTAATCTTGGTGGAATACGTGGCACATGAAATGTCCATAATAAAGCGCCATGACCATATCTTTAGTGATCTCTTCAGGCAGCTGTTCTACCCAATCTATATCGTTGCGTCTCAATGCAATATCTAGTGCGAGGATATCTTCAACCTCGTTTGCGTGAATCGTTTCATAGCGAATAGCAGCTCCAGCCGCAGCAAAGCGATGTAGCAGCGCTTTTTTCCCTTCGTCAGCTGTGCATTCAAAGTATTCGCATGCTTCTTGTTTAGACCAAACATTTTCAAGGTACTGTTTCGCTTCGCTAATACCACCATCGCTCATCTTGAGGATCAAGTGATGTTCGTATTTATCGCGATATTCAAGCATACGAGCAGGTAAATGCTGAGGGAACAACTTGGTCAGCCAGTAGAGAGAGATGTCAGGCAAGTCGTTAGGGATTAGTGGAATACGTTTAAGCACTGTCTCAACTTTTGCTTTCAGGGCAAAGAATTTCGGCAGCTTGTCAGTACCAAGATGATGGATAGATAGAAAGACATCTTTACCGTACTTTTCCGCTAGGTTAAAAATATCTCTGTGCATGTATTCGCCCATCTCAGGCAAGTTGTCAAAGTGACTGAGCATATCACGACGCAGCATGGTGAGTTTTTCAGGGTCATTACAGCCAATGTAGAATAGTTGCTCTTTTTCAGGCACTGGGTAGGTATCAACCCGTACCGCAAACACCGCGAGTTTTCCCGCGCAGCCGCTAGCTTCAAACAAACGACGTGAATCGGCGTTAAAGCGAGAAGGAGTGTCAGAATTAACGTTGCGAACTCGTTCATCGTATTCTCTATCCGAAGCCATTGCATCATGATCGTGAACTTGTTCTGGCTTGAAGTTGCCATTCTCTACATTAGTTAGAATTTCCTCTGGCGTGTCACCTAAACCTTTAATACCAAGGTGATTCACCAGTTCCAATTTTCCTTCTTTGGTCACACGACCAAAAAGCGCCAGTTCAGTATAAGCCGGACCGCGTTTTACCAATGCACCACCTGAGTTATTGGCTATACCACCAACAATAGTAGCGCCAATGGTAGATGAACCGATAACAGAGTGAGGTGCGCGATTAACTGTTTTCAATGACTTTTCGAGTTGATGTAAGCTAACTCCTGGAAGGCTAACAATTTGTTTGCCCCCATCTAATAGATGCAGCGTTTTAATTCGAGTGATATTGATGATCACAACTTCTCGGTCATAGTCATCTCCACTAGGCGCAGAGCCTTCAGTTAACCCTGTTTTTGCCGCTTGCATAATAACAATGCAATTCGCCTCGACACAGGCTTCAAGTAACCGCCACTGTTCAACAAGTGTCTTTGGAAACAAAACAGCGAGAGCTTTGCCTTTGCCAGAACGAAAACCAGATCGATAGTACTCGGTTTTGTTTTCCTGAGTTAGCACCTGATCTTTACCAATAATTTGTTCAAATTTGGCGACTAATATCTGGTTATTCATAGGCTTCCTGCTTTGATTGCTGGTTTTTAACGGGTCGTAATGATTGATTTACAGTCTAATAACATTCATCCGCCTCGGCTAGAGAGTTTAATCAAGGTTTTGCTTAATGGAAGTAATAATCAAGATCCCTGATATTAACAATATATTAATTATCAGACAGATAGGGTTGAATTCCTGTTATTGCCTTTCCAAAAATGCACTTCACTATTTCCAAAATTGGTATTATTGAAATGGTAGATGGCGGCGTATAAGAGAGGTTGAGGTGTGATCTTTATCGCCAAAAATAATTAAGGGAGTGATCAATACACTCCCTTAAGTTACTGGTTTACTCACCTCAGCAGTGTGTAAGTATGGTATTCCAATTCTTCTGTTGAGCTTTGCACTCAGATTTCAATTGGCGATAGCGAATGAGTAGCAGAGAGCGCTCGTACTTTTCTACCAGGTTGTAACGTTTCTTCTCGACCAACTGTTTTTTTAATTCATAGTAATCATTGAGTTTTTTCATAAGCTGTTCGAATTCACGCTGCAATGCTTCTTTTGATACTGAGTTGTTCGCGCGACTGTCTAACCTATCGATGGCGCGTTTTAACGCTTGTTTCGCTTTTGCCTGTTCAACCTTAATATGAGGAGTGATGCGAAGCTTCCCTGCCAAACCTAACCATTGTAATGACTTAATCAACCATTTGGTTGGATCGTATTGCCACCAGTAAATCCCATTACGGTAATCATTTTCGAAGATGTGATGGTAATTATGATATCCCTCGCCAAAGGTGAAAAAGGCAAGTACACCATTATCTCGCGCTGTATTTTTGTCGGTATATGGCTGATTGCCCCAAATATGGGCCAGTGAATTAATGAAGAAGGTAGTATGGTGGCTAAGAACCAACCGTAAAGCACCAACGATCAACAGCATGCCAATAATGTCATTGTAGAGAAAGCCGAGCATGACAGGGATTCCAATATTGGTAGCGATTGCTAATGCCAAATAGTATTTGTGTTGCCACACCACCACCCAATCTTTTTGTAGGTCACGACAGTTACCGTAGTCACTGTATGTGTCTTGGTTGTAATGTCTTAGCATCCACCCCATGTGTGAAAACCAAAAACCACGCTTGGCGGAATAAGGGTCTTTATCATTATTGTCGACGTGTTTGTGATGTACGCGGTGATCAGAGCTCCAGTGTAGAGCGCTATTTTGCAAGGCAAATGCGCCACCAAGTGCAAAGATAACTCTAAGTGCAGGGTGTGCTTGGTATGTTTTATGTGACCAAAGACGGTGATAGCCAGCAGTGATGGAGAGGTTGCAAAATGAGAATGCAACTGCGAGCCAAATCCAGTGCTCTATACCGTAACCGTATTCATATCCGTACCATGGAGTGATGACGACAGCCAATATAAAACTAACTAGAAAGAGTAGAACATTTAGCCAAATCACAGGTGGCTTTTCTACAGCACGCATTGAAATTTCCTTTAAGCGAACAAGTGTAAGCTAGAATATCAGCGCACACGTGTAAGTCAAACCGATGTTGTTTCATTTTGTGAAGGCGGATATCTTTGGAATGTTTTGCTTTTTATCCATGAATGCATAGTATAGTCAGAGGATTAACTCCTTACAGGAAGTAAAAAGGAACTGGCAATGGAAATAAAAGTAGCTGGATATAAAGACTACGAAAGAATTGCGCAATTGCACGCGCTAAGTTGGAAAACCTATTATCAAGGTATTCTAGGTGCTGAATACCTAGCTAATGAAGTGATAGACGACCGCTTGTTGATCTGGCAAACCCGCTTAATAAACCCACCATTTAACCAACATGTCCTTATAGCCGAAGATAAAGGGGAGATCTGTGGCTTTATTTGTGCGTTTGGTAACCACGATTTTGAAAAAGGCACCATTATTGACGCCCTCCATGTGAATTCTAATTCGAGAGGACTTGGTGCTGGTAAAGCACTTATCATTGAGATGGCGAAGTGGATTGAACAATTCTTCCCTGAAAATGGTGTCTACCTTGAAGTGATGGCTGCGAACAGCCAAGCCGTCGGATTCTATCAACATCTTGGTGGGCAAAACTCATTGGATCGTCAATGGACTGCGCCGTGCGGCAATAAGGTCACTGAATTAGTATTTACCTGGTCATCACCGACAGATATGCTTCAAAAATTAAACACTAAGCAAACCGCTTGATAGTGGTTATTCAATGGACATAGATTGAAACAATTTGATGTTCCATCTTGATAGTGCTCGGACATAAACATTAGTACCGTTAGTTAAGTTATTGTTACTAAACTTATCTAGCGGTATTTTGATGAAAAAAACGTTACTTGCGACAGCGCTGATCACCTCGCTGTTTTTAGTCGGTTGTGGAGAATCTTCACAAGGCACTCCTCAGACATTGGCACCACTCGTTGTCGCCGAGCCAGTCATGGCAACCTCACACCAACAAAGTAAATCTTATATCGGACGTGTAGAAGCAGTTGAAGATACTAATCTTACCGCTCAAGTTTCCGGCTATCTGAAAGATCGTCATTTTGAAGAAGGTCAAATGGTTGAAGCGGGTCAACTGCTTTATACAATTGAGCCATCTTCTTTTGAAGCGCAGCTTGCGGCGACAAAAGCAAGTTTAGCTCAGGCAAAAGCTGCCCTTAAGAAAGCGCAGCTAGATTTTACCCGTGGTAAGAATTTGCTGCCGAAAGGCAGTATCTCCCAATCTGAGTTTGATCATCTAACGGCTTCACTGCTTGGAGCTGAGGCGCAAGTTGAATCAGCTAATGCTCAGTTAAGCCTTGCTGAAGTTAATCTTTCATTTACTCAAATACGCGCACCATTTTCAGGGAGGATCAGTTCAAGCCAAGTGAGTACAGGTGATTTGGTTTCTCCACAATCAGGTGTACTGACGACTCTAGTGAGTTTAGACCCTGTCCATACCAGCTTTAGTGTGAGTGAACGTGAACGCTTAGAGATGGGGATGGACAACTTTAAGGGCAATGGTAATAAAGAGAGCACGGCTGTCGAAGTTAAACTGATTTTAGAAAATGGTCAGTCTTATGATCATTTGGGGAAATTGGATTTTCTCGGTAATCGAATTGAACTGAATACAGGCACGCTCGCTATGCGCGCCATAGTTCCAAATCCTGATTATCGCCTACTACCTGGGCAACACATCCGAATTGAACTGAGAGAAAAAGCCAAAACAGATGTTTTATTGGTGCCACGCCGCGCAGTGCAAACGGATTTGGAAGGTCATTTTGTCATGCTAGTAAGCGAGGGTAATGTCGCTGAACGACGCAACGTTGAGATTGGACGTCAACTCGATGAGGGCATCATAGTGCGTAGCGGTATTTCGAGCGATGATGTTGTTATCACGCAAGGGTTACAGCGAGTTCGCAACGGTGTGCCAGTTCGGTTCGAAACTCAAACGCCACAACAATAGCGAGGGGCGAGATGCTAAGTAGATTTTTCATTCAGCGCCCTAAGTTTGCGCTGGTTATATCGATATTACTCACACTAGCAGGGGCTATATCACTAGCGGTATTGCCGGTTGCTGAATATCCTAAGATAAGCCCGCCTTCAGTGAGCGTTACGGCTTACTACACAGGTGCGAGTGCTGAGGTGGTCGAACAAGCGATAGCCGATCCGCTCGAAGCTGCGGTTAATGGCGTAGAAAACATGATTTACATGTCTTCAAAAAGCGCCAATGACGGGTCATATAACCTAAATGTTACGTTTGATGTCGGCACTGATCCCGACATGGCTCAGGTGAATGTTCAAAATCGCGTTTCACAAATTGAATCAAAACTGCCACAAGAAGTCCGTATGGCGGGTATCACGGTGAAGAAACGTTCACCAGATTTGCTTATGGTACTTAACTTCTATTCGCCAGATGGTAAGTATGATGATCAGTTTTTGATTAACTACATCAACCTAAACGTTAAAGACCAACTAGCCCGTGTTACAGGCATTAGTGAGGTGAATGTAATTGGTGGTGGTGAATACGCCATGCGAGTTTGGCTTGATCCAGAAAAAATGGCGAATCTTAAGCTAACGACTACCGACGTTCACGCCGCTCTTAAAGAACAAAACGTGCAGGTTGCGGCTGGGCGGATAGGTGCTGCGCCATACAACAACGCGCAAGAAGTTCAATTTAACCTTGTTGCTAAAGGGCGTTTGGAGTCGGTAGGCGAATTTGAAAATGTAGTGTTGCGTGCGAATAGTGATGGTTCGACGGTTTATTTGAAAGACGTTGCACGCGTAGAGTTGGGCAAAAAATTCTATGATGGTAGTGGGTTATTCAGAGGTCAAGATGCGTCTATTGTCGCGCTCTCACTGCAATCTGATGCCAATGCACTAGACAGTGGTAAAGCCGTAATGGATTTACTTGATAATCTCAGTGTGAACTTCCCAGAAGGCATGGCGTATGAAACTAGCTACGACACAACTGTGTTTGTCGCTGAGTCGATCAAAGGGGTTGTAAAAACCCTAATTGAAGCCATTTTGCTCGTTATCGCGGTTACTTATCTGTTCTTAGGCAGTGCGCGAGCGACACTGATACCCGTTGTCGCTATACCGGTTTCATTGATTGGTACGTTTGCCGTTATGCAAATGACGGGCTTCACAATCAATACGGTGACCTTATTTGGTCTGATTCTGGCAATTGGTATTGTGGTAGACGATGCCATCCTCGTCATTGAAAATGTCGATACTACAATGGCCAACGACCCGAGTATATCGCCAAGGAAAGCGACATTACTGGCAATGAAAGAAGTAACTGGACCGATCGTGACATCGACTTTGGTGCTTTTAGCCGTGTTCTTGCCTGTGGCTATGCTGCCGGGAATTACCGGTATCATGTATCGCCAATTCGCTTTAACGATTTGTATTGCTGTGGTTATTTCGTCGATTAATGCGCTAACCCTTTCGCCTGCACTTTGTTCATTAGTGCTAAAGCAAGGAGGTGGCAACACAGCTCGATGGTTCCAAGCATTTAATAGAGGGTTAGAAGCAGTAACCACACGCTATGGTCAAATCGCAGGCTTCCTCGTTAAAAAGACAGTTCTACTAGTAGGTTTCTTCTTAGTTGCACTTGCAGCGGTGACATTCTTTGCTAAAACGACATCGACGGCATTTGTACCTCAAGAAGATAAAGGCATTTTGTTGGTTAATGTGCAGTTGCCAGATTCGGCATCATTGTCTCGTACTGAAGAGGTGACTGAGCAGCTCATTGAATTGGTTGAACAAGAGCCGGGTGTCGATGGTGTCACTGTTGCCAACGGTTTTGCGTTTATGACGGGGGCGGCGGCTTCCAATGGCGCATCCTTGTTTATAAAATTACATGATTGGGAAATGCGTAATCAATTGGATGGAGATCATTCATCTAATGCCATCTCTCAGCGCATAAATGGTCAAGCAGCAATGCAATTGCCTCAAGCGGTTGTGTTTGCCATGGGTCCGCCAGCGGTTCCGGGGATGGGTGCAGCCTCTGGTTTTGAGTTTGTGCTAGAGGACACACTTGGTCGTAGCCGCACTGATCTAGCGATTGTGATGAATCAACTAATTGAAGAGGCGAAAAAGCAACCAGAAATAGGCTTTGCATTCTCGACTTTCCGTGCCAACGTACCGCATTACTATGTGGATATCGACCGTGAAAAAGCACAACAACTGGGTATTTCGTTATCGAGCATTTTTCAAACGCTACAGGGTAACCTCGGTTCACTCTATGTGAATGATTTCACCATGTTTGGTAAAAATTTCCGAGTAACCATGCAGGCGGATGCAGAGCATCGCAGTGGTATGGATGACTTGGAGCGTTTTCATTTGCGCTCTGCAAGCGGGCAGATGGTGCCGTTAAGTACATTAGTCAGTTACGATCAGATCTTTGAACCCGACGTGGCATGGCGTTATAACATGTACCGAAGTTCAGTCATTCAAGGGCAGCCGGCTCCGGGTTATTCAAGTGGTGATGCGATCGCCGCAATGGAACGTGTCGCGGCGGAGATATTACCACAGGGCTATCAATATGAATGGACGGGAATGGCCTATCAAGAAGTACTTGCGGGTAACCAAGCGATTTACGCATTCGCGCTTGCGTTAATCTTTATCTATCTGTTTATGGTAGCGCAATATGAAAGCTGGAGTATTCCGATTGCGATTATTCTGGTGGTGCCAATTGCAACCTTGGGTTCTTTCCTTGCACTGAATTTAACGGGGACGCCACTTAATCTGTACGCCCAAATAGGCTTGGTTTTGCTCATAGCGTTAGCGGCAAAAAACGCGATACTCATTGTGGAGTTTGCCAAGGTTGAACGAGAAGAAAAAGATATAGCGATAGAGGACGCAGCGGTTCATGGTGGTAAATTACGCTTCCGAGCCGTTAATATGACGTCATGGTCGTTCATTTTGGGGATTTTCCCTTTGATCTTCGCATCAGGAGCGGGGCATATTAGCCAAAATTCACTAGGTATCTCTCTAGTTGGCGGTTTGCTGTGTGTGTTACTCGCCGGTACGCTATTGATTCCTGGTTTCTATGCCATGGTTCAGCGTCAAAGGGAAAAAGTACACGGTGGTAACACCAAAATGCTTGATTTAGATGATGAATAATTGATGTAAACCACTAAAACGCTTAGTTAACACTAGGCGTTTTTTTTTGCTTGTAACCTGAGTTACATTGAAAAAACGCGCAGGTTTTACACTGTAAAAAGTTAGGTGCGGGAATCAATAACTAGAGCTATTTCGTACTGTAATGCTACCAAGTGCTCATGAGTTGTATTGTTTGATGTATCTAAGCATACGACGTACCGTGCCTTGGCTATTTGAGGGAACTCCCAAATAATTGGGCAAAGTATCAATTGATTCTGGAGCATCGCGATTGTCTCCAGTAAAATATGCTTCTGGTTAACTAAAAGTAAAACTTAAAGTCATATGGAATTGAAAGCCTTTTTAGAGAGATTACAAAGTACACCAACTTCAGTGGAGTTCTCTCAGTCAATTGCCGTAATCGAAGCAAACTATACCTTTAAACCAACCGCATTCAGCAATGGCACAATGCGTAACCCGGAAGGTGAAAACAATGGTTCGTGCAAGATTCTTGCGTTTGGACTAATGCATAAGTTGTCTGAAGCGCAAACATTGCAGATGTTTGGAGAATATTACAGAGATGATGTTTTGGGGCACCCTGAAGGGCATGACCACCAGAATATTCGTAATTTTATTGCACATGGCTGGCAAGGCGTCAAATTTGAAGGTCTAGCACTAATATAATAAACAAAGGAGCCAATCGGCTCCTTTGTTTTGACTCATACCTAGTATCTCTATTAGATTGCAACAGGTACTTCAGTCGCTGTCTCTTGGCACTTATGCACTTTCACCATTCCATAAACGGCTGTCAGTGACATCACCAACATAAAGATGCCCAATGGCATTTGATTGGCTGCTGGAATTAACGAAGCAATAAGAGTCGCTGCACCTGCGATGAGGTTTTGCATTCCTCCTAAGACCGCGCCACCCGTTCCCGCATGGTTAGGAATAGGGTTGAGTGCACCAGTAGTAGCAGCAGGGTAGACGATACCGGTCCCCAAAAAATAAAGAGCTGCGCCACCAACCAATGAAATGGCCGAAGTGTACCCCAATATTCCAGGGATCAGTATAACAATTGAACCTAGTGTAATCGCGCCTAAACCTATGTTTAATGTAGTGCTAGTAGCACAGCGCGTAGCAAGAAAACTTGATACTGCCGAACCTACTAAATAACCTGGAATAGGTAGCACAAACAAAATGCTGACAGTTGTTGCTGGTAGCTTTAATACACCACCTAGCAGCACACCTGCAGCCGCTTCAAATATGGCGAGCCCAGAAAAAGTAGCAACTAAACAAATTAGGTAGCCTTGAAAACGTTTGTCTGACAGAACAAATTTATAGCTTTCGCTCACCTTCTCGATACGACGTCTCTCTTTGGGCAAGGTTTCTTTAAACCCAGTCATCATAGTGATGATTACCGCCATGCCGAATAATGCAAGGAACAGGTAGCTTGAGCGCCAGCCAAAATTTTCTGCCAGTAGACCACCAAGTAATGGCGCGAGTAGTGGTGAGAAGACGATACTCATACTGATCAAGCTATTTACTTTGTGTAGTTCTGGACCGTCATAGCGATCTCGACCTAGTGTACGGGCCATAGCTCCGCCACAACCAACACCTAAGCCTTGTATAAAACTGCCTGCTAAAAACCACATATAACTGGGAGCAAAGAGTGCAGCTAGAGTACCAAGCATGTAAACGGCTAGGCCAAAAAGGATGATTGGTTTACGTCCTAGTCGATCAGAAATTGGACCATAGATAAATTGAGAGAGACCATAAGGGATTAGATAACACGCCATTACGGCTTGAAGGCTACCCGGAGTGACAGCAAATTCATTTGCCATTTGACCAATCGCAGGAACGTACATTGTTTGCGTCATTTGACCGACAGCAGTCAAAATGGCAATCAGAAATGTAAATTTAATCAGCTTTGCGTAAGCAGACATATTGAAACACCTAAGATAAGAACGATACAACCCAGCTAAGGCTTAGCGCAGCTCATTAACAAGCTAATGGGAACATAATACTATTAAGTATATTAAATATATCGTTCTGTTAAGGCAATGAAAGTTAGGACAATCTCGGGCGACAATTTTCCAATAATCAGATTAGAAAATCTAATATTGTGATATTAGTCAATAGGTAATAAAGACAAGCACTTACGACATAGGCATGCTTCATTGCTATGAATGTTAGACAAGTCACGCTTTTCTATTTCGAAGCACCAGCAAGTACTTTTACCTGCGCTAATATCACAGTAGCTTTTCTCTTGGCAAGAAGGGCAAGAGTGGGTTGACGTTATGCCCATAATTTCAGCGATGCGTGTTGACTGCTGATCCTCGCTTAGCTCACGCCACGCGGTGAGTTCATTCATTGTTCGGTGGCAACCTGAGCACATACCAGCGTTATTTTTGCATGCAGCGATACATGGGGATTTCATAGTTTCTCCAAATACGAATACACCAAATGACAGGCAATAGAATCAATGGTTGAAAGCGCATCAATTGAATGTGTATCAAAGGGGGCGGGAGCGACATAAAGAAGTGGTCAATGGGTTGTGACTCGCATACCGCCAATGTTTAACGCTATGCGAGTGACCAAAAGCTAGTCTGTTTTGGTAATACTACCAAGTTCCAATACAGGAGCTACATCTATATCTTTGGCATTCATCATGGCAGAAAGCCGTTGAACTGAAGACAGTAGCAATGTTTGCTCCCAATCTTCTAATTGTTGAAACTTATTAATGAAACTTTGCTGAAGCGGGAGTGGCGCTTGCTCCAAACGCTCCTTACCTTGCTCTGTAAGCACGGCATGAACCTTACGTTTGTCAGTTTCGCTACGTTTTCTTTCAATTAAACCGTTTCGTTGCAAGCGGTCAAGAATGATGGTCGCGGTTGCCTGACTCATATTGGTATGGTTCGACAGCTGTTTAATCGTTACTTCACCCAATTCTCGAATTGAGCGCATTAAAATTAGCTGAGGGGCAGTTAAACCTGCTTCTTTGCTTAGTTTTTTTGAATGTAGATCAATTGCTCTAATTATCTGTCTTAATGACACCAGAACTTCTTCGTGCTTTTCCAAGATAAACCCTTAAAAAACGTAGCCACTTTTTTTCAAGAACATAACCTAAATTGATGATGAATAGAAGTGTAAATACGCAAATTTTACAGATGCTATATTCATTAGACTACAAATAACTTTTATCTCTTTCAACATAAGGTCTAAGAGTTGATGAGTGTGACAATAAGTGAATTAAACGCTGTAAACAGGCGGTTATTATGCATAAGCTTTCAATAATTGGCATTTTTCACTATAAAGCGTACAATGTATAGTAATTAATGAAAGGTAAAAAGCGCTTTAAATCATTTATAACTCTAAATGATGAGGGGAAATAAGTGCAAAAATTAGAGAGAATTTATGACTAAAGGAATTGATAAATACAGTATTGACAGTACTGATTATACGATAGGGCAAGATAATGTTCAGAAGTGGGGTTTCGATGTTCATAACCCTGTGTTTGGTATTAGTGCGGGTTTTATTGCTTTATTTTTGATTGGCGCTCTGGTTTTAGATGCGCACACAGCCAAGACTTTTCTTGACGGGATAAAATGGAAAATTATAGGTAACTTTGACTGGTTGTTTATTTGGTCTGGTAACCTCTTTGTTGTTTTTTGTTTAGTGCTGGTGATGAGCCCACTAGGTAAGATCCGATTAGGTGGCGAAGACGCTAAAGCGGATTACTCATTTATATCTTGGTTGTCGATGCTGTTTGCTGCTGGTATGGGTATCGGTCTGATGTTCTGGAGCGTGGCTGAGCCAGTTGCGTATTTCACCGGGTGGTACGAGACACCGTTGGGCGTTGAAGCCAATACGCCAGAAGCAGCACGTCTTGCGATGGGGGCAACCATGTATCACTGGGGTTTACACCCATGGGCGATTTATTGTGTTGTTGCGTTGTCTTTAGCTTTCTTTGCTTACAATAAAGGTTTGCCGCTGTCTATTCGTTCGATCTTTTACCCATTGTTGGGGGATCGCGCATGGGGTTGGGCTGGTCACATTATTGATATTTTGGCTGTTCTGGCTACGTTATTTGGTCTCGCAACGTCGTTGGGGTTAGGAGCGCAGCAGGCCGCCAGTGGTATCCAGCATGTTTTTGGTATTGAGGCTGGCTTAGGGTCACAAATCGTTGTTATTACGGTGGTAACGTTACTAGCGGTTGTTTCGGTTGTGCGCGGTATCGATGGCGGCGTGAAAGTGATCAGTAATATCAACATGGTGATCGCATTCTTGTTGTTGATCATGGTTGCATTTATCGGCTGGGCGGTCGCGTTGGGTAATATCCCAACGACCTTAATGGCATATATTGAAAACTTAATCCCTTTGAGTAATCCGCATGGTCGTACAGATGAAGCCTGGTTCCAAGGTTGGACAGTATTCTACTGGGCTTGGTGGATCTCATGGTCGCCATTTGTTGGCATGTTCATCGCACGTGTATCAAGAGGTAGAACAGTTCGTCAATTTATCACTGCCGTTTTGATTGTGCCGACTTCAGTGACGGTAATTTGGATGTCAGTGTTCGGCGGTCTTGCGATTGATCAAGTTGTGAATAACGTAGGAGAGCTTGGTAGTAAGGGGCTGACGGACGTTTCATTAGCAATGTTTGAAATGTTTGATGTACTGCCAATGGGTGACATCCTATCGATCATTGCCGTTGTATTGGTGTTGGTGTTCTTTATTACTTCTTCTGATTCCGGTTCGCTTGTTATCGATAGTATAACGGCTGGCGGTAAAGTTGATGCGCCAGTTCCACAGCGTGTTTTTTGGGCCTTTATGGAAGGTGCGATTGCGGTTGCGTTACTGTGGATTGGTGGTACAGAAGCGATACAAGCTTTGCAAGCTGGCGCTATTTCCACTGCACTTCCATTTACTATCGTGCTCTTGCTGATGTGCGTCAGTTTGATAATGGGTATGCGGACAGAAAAAATAAGATAACTTGTTACAGTGGGTTAATAACAAAAAGGGATGCAAACGCATTCCTTTTTGTTATTTGAAGTATAGAAAGAACCTAACCAAAATTGCTATTGGCATGATAACGGAATTTCAAGAAATTCTGAGAGTTGCTCAAAACAAGGAAAGCATCTTTAAGGTTTCGGCGCTCAAATTCAGACAGACTTTCTGGCTCGATATTGTTGTCAGGCTCGATGCTATTTTCAACATCATAAGCTTGGTGCCTGATACGCACCATTGAAATGAACTCTAATGCGTCACGCAGTGCGTGAGCTTTGCCTTTGGGCAAAACCCCCGCGTCATGAATATCATCGAGTCGTTCAAATGAATTTTTAGCTCTTGAACCCACAGCGAGTGCGTGAACTCTGACTAAATCGGCAAGAGGTGCAGTGCCGCGGCGTTTTAAGTTGATCGAATTTTTGTGTTGACCATCTTTTTCTACCACAAAATCTTTAAAGAAGCCGAGAGGAGGGGTTCGATTAAGGGCATTGCGTGCTAAACATGCCAAAAACCGGTTGTTTTTCCTTGCGCGTCGAACGATAAAACCGTTGAGTTGTTCTGCCCATTTTAAGCGTCCGTAAACACCGTCTAGATCAAAAAATATTGAAGCATTGAGCAGTGCCTTGGGGTTTGGGTTATCAATCCAGTCAGCAAAACACTCTTCCCATTCAGTACGTGTCATTCGCCAGTCAGGATTGGTCGCCATAATATCTCCCGTACAATACTCGTAACCACAGCGAGCTAAGCCATCGCATATAAGACGGGCAAGGTTTTCAAAATAGACTTGGTGAAGTTTTGGCTGATAACTATTGTCGAGAATGATCGCGTTGTCTTGATCTGTCACTAATAATTGCTCGTCTCTACCCATAGAACCTAGCGCCAAAAAGCAAAATGGTATTGGTGCGGGACCGAGCTCTAACTCTGCCAGTTCGACTATTCGTTGCTTAAAACTTCGACCAATCACTGACATTGCGCTACCAACCATGTGAGAGTTTGCATCCTCATTAACGAGGCGAACAAAACAATCTTTTACCTGCACTGAAAGACTGGCGAGATCATCGATGGAATGTTGCTGGAATATTTGACTGACTAATAGCAAAGAATTTTGCGACTCGTAGCGAACTATGTCGGTTGTTTCGATAATGCCTATAGGTAGGCGATCTTTTAGCACTGGTAAATGATGGACGTTATAACGCAGCATCGTCAACATCGCTTCGTATACGTATGCATTGTGATCGAGTGATATAACCTCGTGGGTCATCACATTTATCACTGGAATATTTGGGTCTAAACCCGTTGCTAATACGCGTGTGCATAGATCTCGGTCAGTCACAATTCCAACTAGACCTGAGGTGTCTTCGTCTTCGTTATCTTCTATATTTTCGTCTATGACTAACAAGGATGAGACATTTTCTTCTGCCATTTTAACAGCCGCGTTTTGAATGGAGTCTGTGCTGTAAATAAATGGTGCATCCCCTCGAATTAACGTTCTTACTTTTGAGGTGGTTAGGTCACTCTCATCGTGTGTTGATGAAACCGCTTGTCGTAAACGCATGTTGTGCTCAACTTCGACGAAATCAGCGAAAGCTTCGTGCTGTTCGTAAAGTTCAAGAAAAATGGATTCAGGAATGCAATAGAGTAGGGAATCTCTAACCGCTTGAGCGGGAAAACGAACTTTGTTGTTGGTTAATAAACCCATTTGACCAAACAGAGCCCCGCTATCTAAGCGGCTATAGAGCTCACCTTTGCGCCGATACACTTCGACGACACCGCTTCTAACCATATACAAGTCATGAATTTGCTCACCAAACTTAATAATTGGTGACCCTTCTCTATAGTACGCAATCTCGACATGTCGTGCGATTCTTGTTAGCACATCATCGTCGAGTTCATCAAACGGTGGATGTTGTGTAAGAAAGGATTTGATTTCGAGTTGCTCAGCTTCCATCTAGAACTCTCTTTAAAGTACCTGATCATTAAAGCGTATATCATCTGCGTTGACTTAACGAAAAAAGCTTAGCTGTAACTAAGCCTTTTTAGATTTTGTGCTGTAATAGTGCGAGCCTACCCAAGGGTAGGCAGTGTCCCTGATGTTATCATTAGTTGAGCTGTGATGATAAACACACCAGCGAATGCACACAGCGTGATGGCGGCTTTACCACCAGCAACTTGGTACTCAGCGCGCTCGTAAGTTAACCGCGCTTTGATAATCATTACGATGGGTAAGAAAATCGCTAAGATTGCTAGGGCGATGGCTGCGTAACCAAGAGCCGTAATAAAGCCTTGTGGGTAGAATAGCGCAAAGCCCATTGGCGGAATAAACGTCACAACTCCGGTGACCAAGCGTGACGAATGGGTCTTATTCATTGAATCACCCAAAAATTCAAACAAACCAAGGCTTACCCCCAAAAAGGATGTAAGTAAGGCGAGATCGGCAAACAATGAGATAGCATGGCTAATATTCGACTGACGTACAGTGTTAGAAAGCTGAGTGATTAGGGCATTCAAACCTTGATTGTTAACCAACTCAGTTTGGCTAACGACACCTAAGGTGACGACTTGCCAAAATATATACACGATCAGGGGGATCGCCGAGCCGATAATGATCGCTTTGCGCAGCGACTTAGTATCACCATCGAGGTAACGAACGATGGCTGGAATACTGCCATGGAAACCGAATGAAGTAAAAATGACCGGAATGGCAGCAATAACCAAGCCTTGTTTAATTGGCATACTGAGTAAGTAGGATTGAGTCACATTTGGAGCCAGAAACAATAAAACGCTCGCCATTGCTATTAGTTTTAGTGCAAACAGGACACGATTTACTCTATCAACGGCTGCGGTGCCGATGACGATTATAGCAGCAACTAAAAGCGTAAAAATGATCGTGCCATTTTGAGCTGTTATTTCCAAACCAGTCCATTGTTGAATGCGCTCACCAAACTGGGTACCACCCGCTGCAATATACGCAGCGCATAAAGAATAAAATAGAAACAGCATTGAAAGGCTTGCGACCCATTTTCCACGCTTCCCGAGAATTTGCATTGCAAGAGTGTGCAAAGTAGCTTGGCTGTTAGCGTGTTGATGAAGCTCGACCATCATCAAAGCTGTATAAGCCATCAAAGCCCACAAAAATGTCATGATGATGAGTGATGTCGAAAAACCGATTCCTGCGGAAGCGAGCGGCAGGGCTAGCATGCCTGCACCGATCGTCGTCCCCGCAATAATCAAAGTACTACCTATTATCTTTGATTTTCTCATATGTTTATTATTCTTTACATAATTGAATTCTATTACCAATGAACATTTGGTTGTTCATGCATTATCTAGCCCAATAGGCTAGAAGTAGCACAGTTTGTGATATTGAAATCTAAATATCAAGCTGAATGTAACTTTTAATTTCCATTGTGTACTTAAATATTTACATGGGTAATTCAATGAGTCACTGCAAACGTTTGCTAATGGCGCGGATCAAATTCACGTTCAGTGAGGCTTTTGTCTTTAAAAAAAATGTCATATAAAGTAGGTAAAAAGGAACCATCCACTGGTGAATTATAGTGGGCGATACAATCATGTAAGGAGGTCAATATGTGTGACCAAGCAACGAATGACGAGAGTTTAGAGCTGCTCGATGCCTTAGAAATCGGCACCAACTTGTCAAATTATCAAGATAGTACAGAAGAGTGTACTGACGATGCTCAAGGCATTGTATAGACTTATATACCCTAGTGACGTCAAGATACAGGATTCAGAGTCTCGTCATTGGGTTCCGTTCAAGGAAAACAATTGTAGCTGAATTTATATTTAGCTCTTCCACCTGTAAGCCAGTGCATTAGCGCTGGCTTTGTGCTTTTATAGTGAAAGAAATACAGCAAATCGAACCAAGACAAATCATTCACAAACGAGCCGCGTCATATGAATTTCCTTGCCCATCTTCACATTGCAGACTCTTGTCAATCCAGCTTACTAGGAAATCTATTGGGCGATTTCGTCAAAGGTGACCCTGATCGTCAGTTTCCTCAAACTATCGCACAAGGCATTCGCCTACATAGGTTTGTAGATAGCTATACCGACGCACACCCTTTAATGAAACAGGCTAAAGTATTATTTCCCGAGGGGCAAAGGCGTTTTGCAGGTATCGCACTCGATGTAATGTGGGATCATTATTTGGCGCGGCAATGGAAAAGTTATCATTCGAGTACATTAAACGGATTTTGTTTGAAATCAGAAAAAACAATTCAAGATGAACAAACCATGCCTGTCCCTGAACGATTTGTGATAGTGGTAAATCGTATGTGGCGTGGTCGTTGGCTAGAGTCTTACCAACATTTAGATAATATTGAGTTCGCCTTAAATCGCATGTCAGAGCGATCGAGCAGAATGACCCCGTTGGCTGACTGTTTCACTCATCTAGAGAAAAACTACGCTCCACTTGAGCAGTTATTCAGCGATTTTTACCCCGATTTACTCAGTACCAGTAGAGAATTTTGTGTTAATTCTGGTAACTAGCAGTGGCTTAAGTATAGAATCGCTGCCGTTAAAAGATTAGGTAACGGAAAATATGTCACAAGCATTTGCAAACCTTGGCCTGGCTGATCATTTGATCGAGACATTAGGTCAACTAGGCTTCGAGAAGCCAACAGACGTTCAACAACAGGCAATTCCTCATGTACTTGAAGGACATGATGTCTTAGCGGGAGCGCAAACTGGTACCGGTAAAACCGCCGCCTTTGGCTTACCTATTATCCAACGTTTGTTGGTGCAAAATGTAGTGAGAGATACACAGCGTAACGATGTACTGGCACTGGTATTAGTACCTACTCGGGAATTAGCGCAGCAAGTATTCGATAACATTAGCGCTTATGCGAATAATACCGAGCTTAAGATCGTTACCGCATATGGTGGCACGAGCATGGGTGTACAAATCAAGAATCTTCACAGTGGTTGTGACATCTTAATTGCTACGCCGGGTCGTTTACTCGATCACCTATTTTGCAAGAATATCTCGCTGTTAAAAACACAAGTTTTGGTGTTGGATGAAGCCGATCGAATGCTTGATATGGGGTTTTGGCCGGACCTAAAACGTATCTTGTCTAAAATGAGTCCTCAACGCCAGACGTTATTTTTCTCGGCAACTTTCGACAAAAAAATAAAAGATATGGCGTACCTCATGATGAATGAACCAGTCGAGGTTCAGGTTGCTGCGGAAAATAGCACCGCTGATACTGTAGAACAAAAAGTGCATCCAGTAGATAAAAAGCGAAAGTCGGAACTACTGGCGTATTTGATTGGTTCAAAAAACTGGCAACAAGTACTGGTATTTACCAAAACCAAACAGGGTAGTGATGAGCTTGCTAAAGAGCTCAAACTTGACGGCATCAAAGCAGTATCCATTAATGGTGATAAGAGCCAAGGTGCCCGCCAGAAAGCGTTGGACGATTTCAAACAAGGTAGAGTGAGAGCATTGATTGCGACAGATGTTGCCGCTCGTGGACTCGACATCCATCAACTTGAGCAAGTTGTCAATTTTGATATGCCATTTAAAGCTGAAGACTATGTGCACCGTATTGGTCGTACAGGTCGAGCGGGGAAAAAAGGTTTAGCCGTTTCGCTAATGAGTCGTGATGAAGAGTATTTACTTGAGGCGATTGAGCGTTTATTGGACACCCATCTACCGCAAGAATGGCTTGAAGGTTATGAACCAAGCTTAATGGGAGACGTCGTGAATGATAGTTCGCCAAACCGTAAAGGTCGTTCATCTGAAAAGCGCAGAATGAAAGCTAAGATGAAGATTCACGCCAGCCGCGGTAAACATCGCTAGAGGTTGTTGCCTTAGGCATTAAAGTGACAAGTTTTCAAACGATCAAAAAGCCAGCGATATGCTGGCTTTCTTATATCTAACAGGGCTTGAACTGTATTGTTACAGTTCGCAATCACATGAGTAGACGAGTTCGGCGACAGTTTTTGGTGTGAGACGATTTTCTACAGGTATCTGTAATCGATGCGCCATTATCTGATTAAACATTTGCCAATGGTTTAATAAACATTGGTCAAGATCGTCGGTTTCTTCACACCAAGTTTGCAGCAGGAATGGCGACAAACTTGCGGCACCGTGTGCGTACATAATCATTTGCCATTTAATCTCCCAGACTTTGATAGGAGTCTCAGGGTGCTCTTGATTGTATTCGTCAGCAATAGCATCGACAACCATTTGAATTTGACCGGATTGGTCAACAAAATAATCAAACAGAGCGTCTTCTTGACGAACAGCATCTGCAATTAGTTGAATTGGTTGTTTGTTCACTAACATATGAGCAAGCAAACGCACTGCAAAAATATACATCTTTTCGTTTGCAGGCAGTTTCTCAGGCATGTTTCCGATAATGGTACGAATATATCCGACCATAAACTCTTGTAAACAATCACTAATTGCGTACCAAATTTTTTCTTTGCTACCAAAATGATGACGAATCAAACTGTGGGAAACGCCTGCTTGTTCGCTAATATTTCGTAGCGATACTCTCTCATAGCCGAATGTGCAGAACATGTTTGCAGCGACTTTAAGTATCTCACCTTTAGTCTTTACTGCATCCTGTGCGCTTCTACGACCTTGTTTTCTTTCGATCATCTAAAATACCAACCCTTAATTACGCTCTATTTTTACCAGAAATGTCAGCAGTTTTCATCAA
Organism: Vibrio kasasachensis; assembly: GCF_050337565.1. Lineage (NCBI taxonomy): Bacteria > Pseudomonadati > Pseudomonadota > Gammaproteobacteria > Vibrionales > Vibrionaceae > Vibrio > Vibrio kasasachensis. The sequence continues at coordinate 108,501 of NZ_JAKJTB010000009.1, forward strand.
TAAAAATATATTATACACATGGAAAATAAAAAATTGATCTCAACTTCAAAGTATTTATACTGTCCGAACGTGCAGTAAAGTGAGAGTTGCAGAGATGAACTACAGGAAGTATGTAACAACCCATATAGCAAAGGTGCTTGTCGTAATAGGTATTGGCTTGTTCTTAACCGGATGTAACCAAGCAAATTCTGAAGAAACCGATAAAGCAGCCAAATCGGTAAAGCTATTTGAAATCCCGGATGTAACTACCCAACAATATGATTCGTTTATCGCGGAAGTTGATGCTACCGAAAGGGCAACCTTGTCTTTTCAAGTGTCAGGTGAAATTGAACAAATGACATTCAAAATGGGGCAGCAGGTTGAGAAAGGGGATTTGCTCAGTCAGTTGGATCCCACTGACTATCAATTAGCTGTAGATGCAAAAAACGCAGAATACGAATTGGCAAAAACGGGCTATGAACGTGCACGGGCTTTGTACAAAAAAAAGTTAATCAGTACCGATGTATTTGACCAGCGAGAAACAGAGTACAAAGCATCAAAGGCTGCGTTAGACCAAGCTGAGACGGATTTGGCTTATACACAAATAAGAGCGCCTTTTGATGGAGTGGTTTCTTTGTCATATGTGAAAGAGCACCAAGTTGTCGCTGTTAATCAACCTATCTTAAATTTAATCAATAATGCGGTGATGGATGTCGTGTTCAATCTTCCGGTGAGCTATATCGACCAGTATGGTTTAGAAAGTGTTTCAAAATCGTCTTTAAGTGTGACGATGGATATCAACAAACAAGTTCAAATACCAGCGGTGTTTAAAGAAATATCGACACAAGCGGATAGTGAAATTAATAGCTATAGAGCAAGCGTGACTATTAAGCGGCCAGTAAACCAAAATTTATTCTCCGGGATGACGGGGCAAGTGCATTTTCCAAAGCAAAGAAATGATATTGCCTTAGATGTTGTTGATAGCGCGTGGATACATAAATGGGAAGGTAGTGGTGCACTTTTTCGTTTGGACCCAGAAAGCCAAACTCTAAAAACGATTCAAGTCGATTTGAATTCACAAGGGCAAATCATTGGCGGAATTCGTTCGGGTGATTTGATCGTTGAAGCGGGGATTTTGCAACTTCATGAAGGTCAGCATGTAAAAGCTTGGTTAAAAGAAGGGGGCATCTAGGCATGAACGCATTGAAAGCGTCTTGGTTGTTATTAGTTGCTGCAGGGCTACTTGGTTGTGAAGTAGAAACTGAACATAGAAATAAGCCACCATTAGTAGTAGACCTTTTGCACGTCACCGCACCAATATCATCTCAATACCGTGTATTTAATGGTGTTGTTGAGCCTGCTGATCTTACTCCGTTGTCTTTTCGGGTTGAAGGAGAGATTAGCCGCGTGCTGATAAAAGAAGGTGATCGCGTTAAGCAAGGCGATGAGCTAATTTTGGTTAACGACGATAAGCTGAAACAAAACTTGGCCAATGCTCAAGCTCGTTATGATCTTGCCGAAAGACAGTTTGAAAGAGGGCGAGATCTGCATAAGCGTGAAATGATTTCTAAGGCAGAGTTGGATGAGTTGTCAGCCACGTTCAAGCTCACCAAAGCACAGCGAAATATGGCTTATTCATTAGTTAATTACACGCGGCTTAAAGCGCCGTTTGATGGTGTTATTTCCTCTATAAATAAGAAAAATCACGAAAATATCTCGCCCGGCGAGGTGGTTTTAACGCTTTATCGTGAAGACCAACTGCACGTAAAGATCAACGTGTCGGATTCAATTTTGGCGATGATGGACCCGACAGGGCATAACCGAAATTATCAGCCACAAGTAGAGTTTCCGGCAAACGGAAAATCATTTGCGATGCGCTATTTAGAACATACCAGTGAGTTACATCCTCAAAGGAAGTCCTATGAGTTTTGGTTGTATCGAGACCAAGTAAACCCAGCGCTATTACCAGGAACCAGTGCAACGGTTTATGTCGATATGGTTGCGGCTGGTATGGACACTAAGCGAGGCTATTTAATTCCATTGACGGCGATTGACACTGGTGAAACGAGTGGTGACTTCTACGTCTGGAAACTCGAAAACAATCTAGCTCATCGTTATCCAATTTCAGTCGGTCAAATTACTAGCTCTGGTGTCGTTGTCACAGCGGGCGTTGAGCAAGGTGACATAGTGATTAATTCTAATCTGCGCAAATTGAGACCAAGTATGCAAATAGAAGGAGCTGAGCTATGAATATTGCTGAGTATTCAATTAAAAACAAGGTTATAAGCTGGCTTTTCCTCGTCATTCTTGCGGTCGGGGGCGTCACGTCATTTGCAGAACTTGGTCGTTTAGAAGATCCCGCTTTTACCATCAAAGAAGCGATGATTATTTCAACGTATCCGGGGGCGAATTCGCAAGAGGTAGAAGAAGAACTGACTTATCCCTTAGAGCAAGAGATTCGAAAACTACCGTATATTGACAAAATTACATCGACTTCTTCCAATGGTATGTCACAAATCATGGTGACCATGGAAATGATTTATGGTCCCGATGAGTTGCCGCAAATTTGGGACGAGATGCGTCGCAAGATAAATGATCTTCAACCAAACTTACCTAGTGGTGTGAACTCTATTCAAATCATGGATGATTTTGGCGACGTTTACGGCATCATGCTGATGTTGACCGGAGATGGCTATGATTCCATCGAGTTGAAACGCTACGCAGATTATTTACGCCGAGATTTAGAGTTGGTTGATGGTGTGGGAAAAATTGCTATCACTGGTGATCAGCAAGAGCAGCTATTTGTGGAAGTGTCTTTAGAGCAACTCGCTGCGTTCAACCTTGATCTCTCGACAGTGGTTGGTTTGCTAAATCAACAAAACAGTGTGCACCCTTCTGGTGAAGTAACTCTCAATGGCGAGAGTGTCGTTATTCGCCCAAGTGGCACCATGAGTAGCGAACAAGAACTGCAAGACTTAATCATTCATGGGCGTGATACTGGAAATCTGATTCGATTAAAAGATGTCGCAACGATCACTCGCGGTATACAAGATAAGCCAACTAACATAGTCAACTACAATGGTGAGCCAGCGATTAACCTCGCGGTCTCTTTCGCTTCAGGTGTTAACGTTGTTGACGTAGGTAAAGCGATAGACATTAAGCTACAAGAACTGGAGTCGATCAAGCCAGCAGGTCTCAATATTGATTACTTTTACAATCAATCGGTGGAAGTTGATAACTCAGTGTCTGACTTTGTTATTAGCTTAGCGCAAGCTGTTGCTATCGTAATCATAGTGCTGCTTTTCACTATGGGCGTGCGAAGCGGTCTCATTATTGGAATGGTGCTATTGCTGACGGTATTTGGCACGTTTATTTTAATGGAGCAATTTCAGATCGAACTTCACAGAATATCACTGGGTGCGCTAATCATAGCGCTCGGTATGCTGGTCGATAATGCCATCGTGGTGGTAGAGGGCATTTTGGTCGGGATGAAGAAAGGCCTGACAAAATTAGACGCTGCAAAAGAGATAGTTCAACAAACTCAATGGCCGCTTCTTGGTGCCACTATTATTGCAATTACCGCTTTTGCACCGATAGGTTTATCTGATGATGCTACCGGCGAGTTTATGGGGTCGCTGTTCTGGGTTCTGTGTTTTTCACTGTTCTTAAGTTGGGTCACCGCAATCACGTTAACACCGTTTCTTGCTGATTTGTTGTTTAAAGACAAAGTAACGGATGAAAACAGTACGCCAGGCGACCCATACAAAGGTGTGTTGTTTACTGTTTTCGGAAGCATTCTAACTTGCGCGTTACGTTTTCGTTGGCTAACAGTGGCTTTGATGTTGGTATTGTTAGCCGGCGCTATTGCGGGATTTGGTATGGTTAAACAATCATTTTTTCCACCGTCAAATACTCCTATGTTTTATGTTGATATGTGGATGCCTGAAGGGACGGACATCCGTCAAACTCTTGAACAAGTTAAGAATGTAGAAAGTTACATTCGCACTAACGATGATGTTGAATTTGTCACTAGTTCAACAGGGCAGGGTTTACAGCGTTTTGTATTGACTTATCAACCAGAGAAAAGCTACGAGGCTTATGCGCAACTACAGGTTAGGGCTACTGATCGTGAATCAATGTTTGGCATCTTGCATAAATTAGATACAGAGCTACCGCGTGTGTTTAATAAGCCAACATTCCAATTTAAGTTAATGGAATTTGGACCGTCTCCGGCATCAAAAATTGAAGCGAGAATTACTGGTGCAGACCCGCAAGTTCTGCGCGAGATAGCGGTCAATGTGGAAGATATTCTATTAGCAGATTCAGGGGCTAGAAATGTACGCCATGATTGGCGTGAGCGAACTAAGGTTGTTGTACCATTGTTCAATGAGTCGAAAGCGCGTCGTTTAGGTATATCAAAACAGGAGCTCTCTGAAACTTTGCAAATGGCTTTTGGTGGTACGCCAATTGGTATTTTGCGTGATGGGACTCATATGTTACCTATTGTTATTCGCTTACCCGAACAAGAGCGAGTCGATTTTGAATCTGTTTCCAATGCAAAACTTTGGAGCCCGACAAGACAGATTTACGTACCGCTAGAGCAGGTTATAGATGGAGTTGATTTACAGTGGCAAGAGCCGCTAATCCAGCGTCGCGACAGAAAGCGAACTTTAACCGTACTGGCTGATCACGATGTACTCGGAGATGAAACAGCAGATGCGTTGTTTAAACGGATTAGACCTCAAGTAGACATGTTGACTTTGCCACAAGGGTATAGCATCAGTTGGGGGGGAGAATATGAGTCATCAAAAGAAGCACAAGATGCGCTGTTTGGTTCGCTGCCGATGGGCTATTTGCTGATGTTTATCATCACCATGCTTCTGTTTAATTCACTACGTAAACCGTTAGTTATTTGGTTGACTGTGCCGCTTTCGATTATTGGTGTTTCTATTGGACTTTTGTCTACAAATATACCATTCAGCTTTACAGCGTTCCTCGGTCTACTAAGCTTAAGTGGAATGATTTTGAAAAATGGCATTGTGTTACTTGATCAAATTAATATTGAACTTAGATCGGGTAAAGACAAATACTTAGCGGTGTACGACAGTGCCATATCAAGGGTGAGACCAGTAAGTATGGCGGCAGTAACCACCATTCTTGGTATGTTGCCCCTTGTATTCGATGCTTTTTTTGGCTCTATGGCAATAACTATTATGGCGGGCCTTGGCTTTGCTACAATATTAACACTCGTCGTTGTACCAGTGCTATTTGCCATATTCTATCGAATCAAACCATCCACTGCCTAAAGGATTAACAAGATTCGTTCTAGCCAACCCAATGCTTAGCATTGGGTTTTTTTATGTCGTTATTTTCGCTAGTACTAGAGATTTGATAAATATAATTGCAGTTAGGTTGGAATGATATTTCGTATAAATTATTTTATTGCCATTAAATATAACGTTAATCCTCTATTATTGAGTATTTAGTAACTTTAGTGCTTTGTAAGCTATTGCATTTATTAATAATGACTAGTTGAACAAGTAATCACTGAAAAATCCTGTTTAAAATAAAAATACTTTATTTTCATGGGCTTATCTTTCTGGTCGTAACAGTTCTATATTTTAAATCCCTTATAATACAATAAGTTAAACGTGGTTAACAGAGGTGCAACATTTCACCTTAATGGGATCTTGCGCAACTTTACATACATTTATTTAAAAAAAATTTGAAGTGTAACAATAGTCTATTAGTTTTAAATATAACGAAGTTGATAAGTATATATCGACACCAAGTTTTATTAATAGATTACGTAATAGATGTTGTTGTGCGGAATTTATGAACGGATTGTTTTAACTTGCTGTTTGACATGGAGTCTCACATGAAAAAGATCGCTTTGATCACTGGATCAAAAGGCGGGATTGGATCAGCTATCACCTCGCAATTGGTGGAAGATGGCTACCGCGTAATTGCCACTTATTTCACAGGGAAGATTGAGTGCGCGCAAAAATGGTTTGATGAAAATAACTTTGCACCTGAGCAGGTTCGGCTGTTCGAATTGGATGTTACTGATACAGAACAGTGTGCAGAGCGTCTTGCAAAATTATTGGAAGATGAAGGAACTGTTGATGTTGTGATTAACAATGCCGGGATAACCAAAGACGGTGTGTTCAAAAAAATGACCGCACAATCGTGGAAAGATGTCATCGATACGAACTTGAATAGCGTATTCAACGTAACCCAACCATTGTTCGCGACTATGTGTGAGAAAGGCGGAGGTCGTGTAGTTAACATTTCATCAGTCAACGGAATTAAGGGACAGTTTGGTCAAACTAACTACAGTGCGGCGAAAGCCGGGATGATTGGTTTTACTAAAGCATTGGCGGCTGAAGGTGCGCGTAGCGGTGTAACGGTAAACGCTGTTGCCCCTGGTTATACGATGACACCAATGGTTGAAATGATGAAACCAGAGACGTTGGAATATATTACAGATCAAATCCCAATGCGTCGATTGGCAGGCACTGAAGAGATTGCAAAGGCGGTGAGCTTTTTGGTTAGTGATGCTGGGGCTTACATAACAGGGGAAACGTTGTCTGTTAATGGCGGCTTACACATGCAATAAGGAGTTGATTGTGGAAAAAATATACATAGTTTCAGCTAAACGAACTCCAATTGGTGCATTTGGAGGCTCATTAAAAAGCATCAATGCTGGTGATTTAGCGGCGGTCGCAATCAAGGCAGTACTGGCTGAAGGCAACGTGCCTGCAAGTTTGGTCGATGAAGTGATTGTAGGCAATGTGATAGGTGCTGGTCAGGGTATGAGTGTAGGTCGCCAAGCCGCGATATACGCCGGGATTCCGGCAACTACTCCCGCTTACTCTCTCAACATGGTTTGTGGTAGTGGTATGAAAACCGTGATGGATGCTGTCAGTCATATCCGATCTGGTGATGGGGACATTATTGTCGCGGCAGGTGTTGAAGTGATGTCGCAAATACCATTTATTTTACCTAGTCAGGTGCGTGACGGTCAAAAAATGGGAAATATGACGCTTACAGATCTGCTAATTGGTGATGGACTAACCGATGTTTTCAACCAATACCATATGGGTGTTACGGCAGAAAACGTGGTTAACGAAGTTGGTATTACACGAGAGCAGCAAGACCTCTATGCACTTGAAAGCCAAAAAAAGGCGGTTGCTGCGATTGAAGCTGGCAAGTTTAAAGATGAAATTGTACCTGTTGAAGTTAAAAAACGTCGTGAAATTATATCGTTCGATACCGATGAATATCCTAAACAGAATGCAACATTAGAAGGGCTTGAAAAATTGCGCCCAGCCTTTAACAAAGAAGGCAGTGTAACCGCTGGCAATGCTTCAGGTATCAATGATGGTGCAAGTGCCATTATTCTGGCCAGCGAATCTGCAATTCAAAAACACAATTTACGCCCAATAGCGGAAGTCGTCAGTTATGCCCAAGCAGGCATTGACCCCAAAATTATGGGTTTAGGCCCAGTGCCGGCAGTAGCAAAAGCGCTCTCTAAAGCAGAGTTGGAAGCAAAAGATATCGATGTCTACGAACTCAATGAAGCTTTTGCAGGACAAGCGTTGGGTGTCATACACCAACTAGCCGAAGAACACGATCTTCCAATAACTACAATTTTGGATAAAGCCAATAAAAACGGTGGGGCTATTGCACTAGGACATCCTTTAGGCGCATCAGGTAATCGGATTCTGGTTACTCTTATTCATGAACTCAATCGAAGTAACGGCCAATACGGCGTTGCCTCTCTTTGTGTTGGCGGGGGGATGGGAACCGCAGTCATCGTTAAATCTATCGAATGGAATTAAATTTAAATAACTAGGAGCTACAATATGTACACTGATTTTTTCAAGAACTTTAATGACCAAACAGCAAAACAACTAGAGCCGTACATCAAATTTAACAAGCTTGTGACGAAAAATGTTGAAGTGATGACTGAGCTTCAGTTGAACGCAGTGCGCACATACAGCGAAATGGGTTTAACACAGATGAAAGCAGCGACAGAAATTCAAGATGCAACGTCTTTCGCTGTGTTTAATAGTCAGCAGCTCAATGTTCTGTCTAAGCTTTCTCAACAAATGACGGACGATAGCAATAAACTACAAAGTATTGCTAGTGAGTTTAAAGATGACGTTGAGAAACTCACATCGGAAAATCTTAAGACAGTGAATCCCGCATAGCCACTGACTAAGCTTGCCGCCTTATTTAAGGCGGCTTTTTTCCGATCAAAGGAGTTTATTATGTTTCAGCACTTCTTTTCGGATTACCTTGTTGAGCTCCAGAAAACCAATCAAAGATGGTGGGAGGATCTTGAAAACAACAGGGCATCCGTAAATACCCCGTTAAATAAGGCGATGCAGGACTTAAATTTAGAAGACACTGCACTGCTATTCGAAAAAGCGGCAAATCAGCCAACTGCGTTGATGGAAGTTCAAGCGCAGTGGTGGCAACAACAATTGGATATATGGCAGAACGTTGTACTCGCTGGTAATACCGAGTGTATTGTTGAAAGCGAAAAAGGTGACAAGCGCTTCACTGATGAAAGTTGGCGCAATGAGTTGGTTTTCAATTTTATTAAACAATCGTACTTACTGTTTGGTAAAACCTACCTTGAAACCATCAATAATATTGAAGGATTGGATGACAAAACCAAAGAGCGCTTAATCTTTTTTTCACGCCAATCAATCAATGCACTTTCACCAAGTAATTTCATTGCGACTAACCCCGAGTTATTAAAGCTGACAATAGAGAAAAATGGTGAAAACTTATTGGCTGGGTTTGATCAGTTAAAGAGTGATTTAGACGCGAGTTCAGACATTCTCAAAGTTCGTATGACTAACAACAATGCGTTTCGTGTTGGTGAAGATATTGCTAACACCCAAGGTGATGTCGTTTTCAAGAACGAATTATTTGAACTGATCCAGTATCGACCGCTCACTGAAAAAGTAAATGCAACGCCTCTATTGATTGTTCCACCTTTCGTAAATAAATACTATATCTTGGATTTGCGAGAGAAGAACTCAATGGTTCGTTGGTTGCTTAATCAAGGTCATAGTGTGTTTATGATCTCTTGGCGTAACCCTGGTGAAAAACAACGAAACGTAGAATTTGGTGATTACGTTACCGAAGGGGTAGTAAAGGCAGTATCCGCAATTGAAGACATTACAGGACAGCCGCAAATTAACGCTGCTGGGTATTGTATTGGCGGTACGGTTTTAGCGTCAACGATCGCATACTATGCGGCGAAACGAATGAAGAAACGCATTAAAAGTGCGAGCTTTTTCACGACGTTACTCGATTTTTCTCAACCGGGAGAAGTCGGGGCTTACATCAATGAGCCAATAATTAACGCAATTGAAATCCAAAATAACGCTAAGGGTTATATGGATGGTCGATCTTTGAGTGTGACATTTAGTTTGTTAAGAGAAAACAGCCTCTATTGGAATTACTATGTCGATAATTACTTGAAGGGGCAAAGTCCTGTCGATTTTGATTTGCTGTACTGGAACAGTGATAGCACTAATGTGACCGCGCCAACGCACAACTTTATGTTACGAGACCTCTACCTTGAGAATAAGCTTGTACAAGATAAAGGCGTAAAGATTGGTGGTGTCTGGATTGATTTGGACAAAATCAAAATCCCAAGTTATTTCATCTCGACTAAGGATGATCACATTGCTCTTTGGCAAGGTACGTATCGTGGTGCACTGAAAGTCGGTGGTAACAAAACTTTTGTTCTTGGCGAATCGGGTCATATTGCCGGTATCATCAATCATCCTGACAAGAAGAAGTATGGTTTCTGGGTGAATGAAAGCTTAGAAGACAGTGCCGATGAATGGATGGATACAGCAAACTATAATGAGGGGTCTTGGTGGGGGCATTGGGAGCAATGGTTGCAAGATTTTAATCCCGACGAGCAAGTAGAACCGTTCCCGCAAGGAAATGAAAATTATCCGGTTCTGTGTAAGGCGCCTGGTCAATATGTTAAGCAAGTACTGCCAGTTGCGGAAATTTTTGAAGAAGAATCAGTGTTGAGCGAAACGCCGTAGACCATAAGGTTTTATAAAACACTAGAGGAACTTAGGTTCCTCTTTTTTTTTAAATAAACAAAGATATTCGATTTGGGAAAAATACCGCAGTGACAATCAGAATAGAACTGGAGTGTACACAATGATAAGTGGATCTCAAATTTGTTTGAACTTAGCTAATTTTAATCAGTAAGAGAACAGGTCTCTGTTTAAAGTGGCTCAAATTGGTAATCTGCCAATTAGAAGATCTTTTCAGATTCCTTAGTGGAGTAATTTGGTGGCGGTTTGAACATAAATTTTGCGAGTTTGTTGAGCACAGTGATTCAGTTTTGTAATTTTAGGGGAAGTGCTACGAGATTGGTCATCGCTTTTTCTAGTTCATGGATGTTGAGTGGTTGTTTGGGAATGCCGGAGACGGTGAGGCCTGTTGATGATTTTGAGCTCAATCGATACTTGGGGAAATGGTATGAAATTGCACGGCTTAACAATTCGTTTGAAGAAGGGCTTGAACAAGTATCCGCAGAGTACCTTGAGCTCGAGAAAACTGGTATAGCAGTCATAAATCGTGGTTATGACCCAATAAATCGAGAGTGGAAGCAAGCGGATGGCGACGCATTCTTTGTCACTCATGATGATGTCGGTTATCTGCAAGTATCTTTTTTTGGTCCGTTTTATAGTTCTTATGTGGTGTTTGGCTTAGATAAACATAATTATCAATATGCGTTTGTTTCAGGACCTAGTTTGGACTATTTATGGTTATTATCAAGAACCCCAACGGTGTCAGATGAATTACGAGATGAATTTATCTCCGAGGCTAAAGCTAGAGGATTTAATACTGACGAGTTGATTTTCGTAGAGCATTGATGATGTTTATTGATTTGATATGTCAGTGATTTTCAACGATGTCGATCGAACGCAGACATATACTGAAATACATTTGCAATGAAAATGTAAAATTTTGTCAATCAAGCCACAGTGTTCGATTATACCTTCGGTGAACGTGTTACAATTTTTCGATACGTGAAATAAGTTCAATTTGTAGCATCAATGAATACTATCATCCGGGGAGATAATGTTTAAAGCCAACGTGTTTTTGTTGTTTGTTCTATTTTTTGCCCAAGCCAATGTTGTTCAGGCAAAGCATTCATCATGTGATCATGCCTTAAGCTTACTTGTTGAAAAAGTGGAGGAAAATTATGCTGGTTACCCGGACAAAAATCGGGACAGAATAGAATTAGTTAAAAAGCAAATTGATGAACGTATTAATAATAATCCCGATAATGAGTGTTTACTTTATTTATCACAATGGCTTGAATCGTTTTCAGACCCGCAATTAAAAGTGACTCATCTCGTTGCTAAAACACAAGATTCATATACAGAGATCGAAGAAAGCGATCAGTCTGTCACACTCGAATTATTATCCAAGGACATTGCATTAATCACTTTGCCGTCATTTAGGCAAGAATTGACGAGCGATATAGCTGATCTTAGAGATAAGTATTATTCAATGCTTATGTCTGTGCAGGGGTTGATCATTGATCTTAGGGGAAATGATGAAGGTAGTTTAATGGCAATGCACCCTGTGATTGAACTGATAGGCGCCTACGACTATCATTCGAGGTGGCATGTGCTCTCCTCTCCACCGAACACCCTATTTTACCGTCAGCAACTTGCTGAAGATAGGCTCAATCGAAATCCTGAGCTATTCAAAATTTTTAGTGAACTTGTGGTAAACATGAATACCTTTCCCAATACTTGGCTAGAGTACTCATGGCCTCCTGTTAGCCACGACAAGATGTTAACCAATTTAGAGATGGTGTATATCATTCAAAATGGAGAGGTCGCGTTTAGTGGAGAAGAGTTCATTATTGCCGCAAAAACCAACGATAAAGTAACAACATTTGGTTCAACGACAAAAGGTGAGTTGGATTATGCTCAGCCTATTACGCATCAAATACTTGGTAAGTACGGCGTCCATATTCCATCGCAGAAAAGAGTTTGGTACCAACTAGGTCCAATCGATAATGTCGGGATTGCTCCCGATGTAGCTTTAGATATATCGGACGACAGTTTTGTTGATTATCTCCACCAAAAGATGGTCGAGCAATTTAACTCTGCGAAGTAAACCTACCTTGTTGAGACAAATGGATCAGCACATCCCCTTCAATTCCTCAGGTGTGCAATGTTTCGCTGATGAATAGTGGTCGTTTTGCTGAACTAAGCATCTTGAGGTTACTTGGGTATAGTTAGTCTACTATTAACAGTACGATGAATAGTTAATTGGTGAGGCGCATGAATTATTTCTATCTAACTTTCAGTTGGTTTTTTGGTTTGGCGTTTTGGGTTTGGGGGGTTAGTGGCTTACGTTTTGATTTGGTTGCATCGCTTGCCTGTATTGTAATATCAGCGCTACTTCTCCCGCCGATTCGAAATTATACTTATAAGTATACCAATAGAGAGTTGACGGTAGGTACACGAAGTATTGCGATATTTTTCTTATTAACGATTAGCGTGTTGTTAACACCACAATAGATATCGTCAGTTGGCTTCCTCCATAACGATTGCTGTGCATTCCCATCATCTTGCAGCTTCAGACATTCTTCTTTCAGTAACTTATTGATCTACCTCCAACCTTTACTCTTTGTGGATTATATCACAGAACTGAGTACTTACGTTTGTAATGAGCAAACTAATGTTTATAGTGCAAACATTAGTTTGTTTGTAGATAGGTATTCCTTTGGTTGAGATCACTATGACAGAGCGGGAAAATGAAATTCTGGCACTGATAAAACGCGATCCTATGATTGCGCAGCAAACATTAGCCGATCAATTGGGCTTAAGCCGTAGTGCAGTGGCTGGTCATATTATGAACTTGACTCGCAAAGGCTTTATCCAAGGCAAGGGCTACGTTATTAGCCCTGAGCGATATGCTGTTGTTATTGGTGGTGCCAACATGGATTTGTGTGGCCGTTCGAACAATGAATTGGTGCTTGGTGATTCTAACCCAGGCATTTTAACTAGTAGTGCTGGTGGCGTTGGACGCAATATCGCAGATAACCTAGGTCGTCTTGGTAGCCAAGTTCAATTTATTGGTGCAATCGGTGATGACAAGTGGGGCGAGCAGCTTAAGCAAGCGTGTCATATAGCAAACGTAGGCGTTGACCATTGCGTAGTAGTTAATGGCGCTACGACCAGTAGCTATTTATCTATTCATGGACCAGACGGTGAAATGCAAATTGCATTAAACGACATGGGGCTAATCGAAGAACTGAATGCGGAAACATTGGCTTCCCGAGATACTATGTTAAGCCGAGCTGGGGCAATTGTTCTTGACGCAAACTTGTGTGATAGCGCGTTAGATTATCTATTTAGCGTGCACAGTGATAAGCCCATTTTGGTAGATCCAGTATCTTCAGTGAAAGCAAGTAAGCTGATCCCATATCTAAGCAGAATTCATACGCTTAAACCGAACAAGCTAGAAGCTGAACTTCTATCGGGAATTAAGATTGAATCGTTAGATCAACTTCCTAGTGTGGCTGATGCGTTACACAAAAAAGGCGTCAATCGTTTATTGATTAGCCTTGGTCATTTAGGCGCATTTTCTAGCACAGAATCAGAGCAAAGATTTATTCCACCTTCTGCTACTCAGGTCAATAACGTGACGGGAGCAGGGGATGCATTAATGGCTGGTTTAGCTCATGGCTATATGAGTGACTGGTCATGGCAACAGAGTGTTGACTTCGCCTTAGCGGCGGCTTGTTTAGCATTAAAAGCCGACAAAACAATTAATTCAACTATGTCCGAACATGCAGTACAAAGATTATTAGAGGAAGCTTCAAGATGTTAGAAAAATACCTAGATATTCAACCAGAAGTTGCTCAAGCGCTTGCTAATAACCAACCAGTGGTTGCTTTAGAATCCACCATTATTTCTCATGGTATGCCTTACCCACGTAACGTTGAAACTGCGTTGTTAGTAGAGCAAACTATTCGTGAACAAGGTGCAGTACCAGCAACAATTGCTATCATTGGCGGTCGCTTAAAGGTTGGTCTAGATGAAGATCAAGTTCGTCATCTTGGTCAAGCAGGCGCTGCGGTAACTAAAGTTAGCCGTCGTGATATTCCATTCATCGTAGCGAGCAAGAAAGACGGTGCAACGACGGTAGCAGCAACGATGATCCTAGCCGAGATGGCTGGCATCAAAGTGTTTGCAACTGGTGGTATTGGTGGTGTACACCGTGGTGCGCAAGAGACTTTTGATATCTCTGCTGATCTACAAGAACTTGCTAATACAGATGTTGCTGTAGTGTGTGCTGGTGCGAAATCGATTTTGGACCTTGGATTGACTCGTGAATACCTTGAAACACAAGGTGTTCCTGTGATTGGTTACCAAACAAATAGCCTACCAGCATTCTATACACGTGAAAGTGAGTTCGCAATTGATTACCGCCTAGACAGCGCGGAAGACATTGCACTTGCTCTAAAAGCTAAGTGGGCAATGGCACTAAAAGGTGGCGTTGTAGTAGCAAACCCGATTCCAGTTGAGTATGCGATGTCTCCAGAGTTGATCACTAGCGCAATTGAAACGGCGCTAACAGAGGCAGAAGAGCAGGGTATTGCTGGAAAAGAATCGACGCCTTTCTTGCTTGCTCGCGTATGTGAACTTACGGGTGGCAACAGCTTAGATGCAAACATTGAGTTGGTATTGAATAACGCACGTCTAGGTGCTGATATTGCGAAGCACTACTGCGCATAATTGATAGCTTAAAATGTTAAAACCGAGGTGTTAGTGCCTCGGTTTTTTTTGCTTCGAGTAAACATAAATCTAGTGTTAAATAGCCCCAATCACGGTTTAGTGTGTGATAATATTGCGGCACTATTACAAACATAGAGGCAATAACAATGTCTTCAGACTTATACGGTTCAAGTGCAGCATATCGACGTAATGAAAGTGGCTATCGCGAAAAAGCACTCAAATTGTACCCTTGGGTATGCGGTAGTTGTGCGCGTGAATTTGTTTACTCTAATCTGCGTGAATTGACGGTTCACCACAAAGATCATGATCATACAAACAACCCAGAAGATGGCAGCAACTGGGAGCTATTGTGCCTTTATTGTCATGATCATGAGCACAGTAAATACCTTGAGCATGATCGTTATGGCTCGGAAGTAAAACCTGGTCAAGATGAGCATCAATCTGCAACACATAACCCATTTGCAGATCTTGCGGCATTGATGAAAAAGCCAAAATAGCTAACCTTTTGAAACGGCGTCCCACTTAATACGTTAGTTTCACTTGATCATGATGTACTCATAACCGACGTAAACAAAAAGGGGCTTTGTGCCCCTTCAATTACTCACTATTTATGCTTTGGAAAATTTGTAAGTGCGTAGTCCACCGATCAAATTCCGTGCTTTGAAGCCATTATTGACCAGTTGGCGGTATGCCACGTTGCCACGTAAACCAACTTGGCAATAAATAATGATCTCTTTGTCTCTAGGAAGTTCATTGATTCTTTGACGAAGTTGGTCAACGGGAATATTGATATCACCTTCAAGGTGATTGCCGTTTTCACGCTCTCCCGGATTACGAACATCAAGCAGTAATTGATCACTAGTCAGCTGTTCAATTTCATCAAAATGAATCGGCGTAGCGTCACCTTTGATTATGTTGTTGGCAACAAAGGCTGCTTGGTTTATTACATCTTTAGCACTGCCATATGGTGGAGCATAAGTCAGTTCTAAGTGCTGTAACTGTTCGACCGTCATTCCTGCACGTTGTGCTACTGCCATCACATCAATGCGTTTATCTACTCCATCTTTGCCGACCGCTTGTGCGCCGAGTATCTTGCCAGTTTGTGGTTCAAACAACATTTTAAATGAGACTATTTCAGCACCTGGGTAATAGCTTGCATGGCTAGCGGTGTGAACATAGACTTTTTCATACACAATGCCATCGCGCTTGAGTTGTTTTTCATTTTTACCAGTAGAAGCAACAGCAAGATCGAAGATTTTACAGATCGCTGTACCCTGCGTTCCTTGATATCGCTCCTGACGGCCCAGCATGTTGTCTGCTGCCATGCGGCCTTGACGGTTAGCGGGACCAGCAAGCGGTACTAACGTTTGCGCACCAGTAATAAAGTCTTGTTCTTCAATTGCATCACCAACGGCATAAATCGATGGATCACTAGTTTGCATCATCTCATTTGTATAGATGCCACCTAAAGTTCCAATTTGTAGCCCTGCTTGTTGTGCCAATTGAGTTTCAGGGCGAACACCGATTGCCATAATTAGGATATCGGTATTGAGTTGTTCTCCACTGCTTAGGGTTAGCGTTAAATGACCATTTAGATGTTGATGCTCGGTACTTTCCCCCGAGTCTGGGTTGGCAACGCTAGTTTCTTCAATATATTCAACACTGCTTAAAGCTGTTCCTAGACGCAAGTCAATACCGTGATTACGGATCTCTTCGTGAGCAAAGCCAGCCATCTCTTTATCAACAGGGGTCATGACTTGATCAGACAGTTCAAGCAGTGTGGTCTCAATTCCAAGCTGGTGGAACGCTTCCATCATCTCTAAACCAATGAAGCCGCCGCCAACCACTGTCGCGTGTTCAACGTTGTTCATTTTGATGGTTTGAATGATCTTATCCATGTCTGGAATATTGCGAAGCGAGTGTGTAAGCGGGTTATCAACGCCGGGGATTGGGGGCACAACAGGTCCTGCTCCCGGGCTTAATAGTAAGAAGTCATAGCTCTCTTGATATTCACTGCCATCCAGTAGGTTTTTTACACAAACAGTTTTATCGTTTCGATTGATGGCAACCACTTCGTTCATGACACGAACATTAACATTAAAACGCGCCAAGAAGCTCTCGGGTGTTTGTAGCAACAATTTGCTGCGTTGCTCTATATCACCACCAATGTGATAGGGCAAACCGCAGTTAGCGAACGAAACAAAAGGACCTCGTTCGAACATGATAATTTGTGCGTCTTCGCTTAAACGGCGAGCGCGAGCCGCTGCGGATGCGCCACCCGCTACACCACCAATGATTACGATCTTTGTCATTTAGAACTCCAGTTATTGAAAGCCAAATTTTTTAAGAAACCAAGCCGCAGGGCAGATACCAGTTAATGCACTTTGGATCAAATTAACACCAATAAATACCGTTAACCAAATGAAACCACTATGAACTGTGGCTGTTAGCAAAACAGAAAGCAAAATCATGCTACCTGCAAAGACTCTAATCGCATTTTCTAAACTCATTGCCGTTCTCCTTACGCTGTATTCCATGTGTTGTTGGTTACTATAACGATTAAAATTAGAGTTGTCTAATGTACTATAGTCTAAATTTGAATTACCTATATTAGCGTTGACTAATTTAAAGGTGTCAGTATTATGTATTACAGATGCTAAGAGTGAGAGAACAATATGGCTGAGCAAATGAATATGGCTGATATGCAGAAGAATGCGATTGATGCCGCTGAACTACTTAAGGTACTAGCTCATCCAGAGCGTTTAATGGTGGTGTGTCAACTTACTCAAGGTGAACTGGGAGCTGGGGTATTGCAAGCCTGTTCAACTTTGAGTCAGTCAGCATTTTCTCAACATTTAACCGTATTGAGAAAACACAACATCATTCAAGCGCGTAAAGAGTCACAGCAGGTATTTTATTCGTTAGCTGACCCAAGAGTAGAGACGTTGATACAAGCGTTACACAGTGTGTTTTGTAAAGCTTAGAGGAGAGTGAAATGTTACAAATGTTCCCATGGGAGTCACTGTTTGGTGGATTATTGCTGGGTGTATCGGCAACAATGCTACTGCTATTTAACGGTAAAATCGCAGGCATTAGCGGTATCGTTAGTGGGCTATTTTCTACACCTAAAAAAGGCGATTACTCATGGCGAGTGCTGTTTTTTACAGGAATGGTGCTCGGGGGATTTTTAACAGTACATCTACTCGGTCTTGATATTCCTGAGATTAAAGGAGCATCTATGTGGGGAATTGTCGCGGCAGGTCTATTGGTTGGTATAGGGACTCGTCTTGGCAACGGCTGTACTAGCGGCCATGGTATATGCGGTATTGGTCGTCTATCAAAGCGATCAATAGTGGCTACATGTGTATTTATGTTTGTGGCTGGCTTGACCGTTTTCGTACGTTTACATCTGTTATAAACGAGGTCGTTGTGAATAAGAGAATTGTAAGAGGTGTGGCTCTAATTAGTGGCGTGCTTTTTGGTTGTGGAATGGCGGTATCAGGATTGATAGAGCCGAGCAAGGTTATTGGGTTTCTTGATATAGCTGGAAACTGGGATCCTTCGTTAGCATTTGTGATGGGTGGCGCACTAATTGTTTTTATGCCGAGCTATTTTCTATTGATAAAGTCGAGAAAACAACCAGTTAGTGGTGGTGAAATCTGTATACCGACGAACAGTAAAATTGATAGACGTTTGATTTCGGGAGCCTCGTTATTTGGGCTTGGCTGGGGAATCGCAGGAGTGTGCCCTGGTCCGTCAGTTGCAAGTTTAGCGCTAGGCAATATTGGTATGGTGTTATTTTTTGCGGCGATGGTAGTGGGGTCTTTACTCACTAAATTGTTTTTGAATCGTCATCAAATTAACCAATCTAGCGAGCTGAAAGTGAGTTGAAGTAAATCATAGGAGGATTTATGGAAGCAAAGCCAGATAATAAGGGACTTCTTGAAGTTGTTATGGATGGCTTCTTCCCTCCTATATTGATTGTTTTAATGCTTGCTGTTGGTGCGGCTTCACTCTGGTTAACGCCAAAAGAAGAAGATCCTCAAATCGTGGTACCAATGGCTGATGTATTAGTTTTTGCGCCCGGTTTAAGTGCCGAGCAGGTAGAGAACCAAGTCACTGAGCCACTAGAAAAACTGCTTAGTCAGATTGATGGGGTAGAATACGTCTACTCCGCATCGATGGAAGGGAGTGCGCAAGTTATTGTTCGCTTCTATGTCGGTGAAGCTAGAGAGCAAGCTCTGGTTAAACTGTATAACAAACTCTATTCCAACCAAGATAAAATACCAGCCTCGGTTTCCAACTGGTTAGTTAAGCCTGTCGAGATAGATGACGTACCGATTGTCGTTGCCGCCTTGTACACCACTGACAGTGATACCTTAGACCGATATCAATTGCGAAGAATCGTAGAGCAAGCGACATTGGGCATAAAATCTCTCCCTAATACCAATCGCGTTAAGGTTTTTGGTGGTGAAGATCGGACCATTTCAATAGCGTTCGACCCTATTGCGATGAGCAACTATCGCGTCACAATGGATGATCTAGAACGTGCTATTCAAGTGAGCAATAGCAAATCTCAATCTGGGACGATTGTAATTGGTAGTACCCATTACCAACTAGAGTCAGGCAGGCTATTTGATTCCGCACAAGATATACGAAATCTAGTCGTTGCCGTTATTGATGGTAAACCGGTATTTTTACAAGATGTCGCAAGCGTTACCGATGGTGCAGCGGAAGCCCGAAATGACACTTGGTTTCGTGACGGGGTAACGGGTAAAGAACACCCCGCAGTGTTTATTTCTGTCGCTAAGCAAAAAGGCTCTAATGCTGTCGATGTAGCGCAATCAGTGGTTGAACAACTTCAACTATTATCTCAGACACAATTCCCAAGCCAAGTTGAAGTCAGCATCATCCGTAATTATGGTCAAACAGCGGATGATAAAGTCTCAAATCTTGTTTCCAGTTTAGGTATCTCTATCGCAACCGTTGTGGTATTTGTCGGGCTATTCCTCAATTGGCGCAGTGCTTTGGTGGTCGCAATTGCGATACCTATTAGTTATGGCGCAGCACTGGGGATGGACTTGCTATTTGGCTATTCAATAAACCGGGTGACGTTGTTTGCGCTGATCTTAGCATTGGGTTTGATTGTCGATGACCCAATAGCCAGCATTGATAATATTGAGCGATTTTTGAAGCGCAAGGATTTAAGTCGTGGCAAAGCGATAGTGTATGCGATGGCTGAAATACGCAGTGCGTTATTGATGTCGACAGTGGCGATCGTGATTGTATTCACACCGATGTTTTTCATCACTGGCATGATGGGCCCGTATATGGCTCCGCTTGCCTTTAATGTGCCGATCAGCGTGATATTTAGTACCTTGGTGGCGTTCTTTATTACCCCTTGGCTTGCTAAAAAACTGCTTAAATCTGCCGATTCACAAGGATATTACGACGTTACCTCAACCTTGTTGTATCGGATCTATTCAAAATTGCTGATGCCGCTTTTAACCAATCGTAAAAAAGCGTGGTTGTTCTTGGCTATAGTCGCTTTGTTGTTCGTAATTGCCGCATTGCTCCCGGCATGGCGACATGTCCCACTAAAACTTTTGCCATACGACAATAAAAACGAGTTTCAATTGATAGTGAATATGCCGGAGTCCTCAAGCTTCGTCGATACATCCAATGCTCTAAGAGTGTTTGCAGATTATCTGGTGAATGTTCCCGAAGTAGTGTCGGTTTCTGGCTTTTCTGGTATCGCATCACCAATGGACTTTAATGGCATGGTGAGACATTACTTCATGAGAAATGAGGGACATCATGGGGAGCTTCGCATTGTACTAGCGACGAAAAATCAAAGAAGTATGCAATCTCATGAAATCGTTTCGCGGCTACGAAGTGATTTAGAGCGTATTGCGCAAACTTACTCTGCAAATATACAAATTGTTGAGGTTCCGCCGGGACCACCTGTTATTGCAACAATCACCGCAGAAGTCTACGGCAACGAGACAAGCAGTTATCAGGAATTGTCCGCACAAGCAGAACGAGTAGCAGATCGTCTTCGCCAAGAAGCGATGGTCACTGAGGTTGATACTAGCACTCAAGGTGACTACCAGACGTGGCAGTTTATTGTTGACCAACAAAAAGCAGCACTATCTGGCGTATCAATCCAGCAAATTAATCAAACGATTGCAGCTGCGAATATGGGTAAAACTTTGGGCTATTTGGGGCTGTCGCGCGAGGTGACCCCAGTTCCAATTGAGATACGTTTACCACGAAAAGATCGCGATAGTCTTAACTCGTTATTACAGTTGACTGTACGCGGGCAAAGTGGGGTGGTTAAGCTTGAATACCTAGGAGCGTTGGTCGATGCTCCGCAGCCGATGGTGCAGTTATCAGAGCTAGGGGAATTTGTTCGTCGTCCGGTAGATAAACCTATATTCCATAAAAACCTCAGACCAGTTGTCTACGTATATGCTGAAGCGGTTGGACGTGTCCCTGGTGAAATCATTGCTGATGTACTTGCTGATGAAGGGGAAGTGGGTAGCGAAACAACAACCGATTGGCAGGGTAGGACGTACTTAAATAATGGTGCGGGCATAGGCTGGAAAGTTGATCCAGGCTATGAAGTGGTGTGGAGCGGTGAAGGAGAGTGGAAGATAACCGTCGACGTATTTCGTGATCTTGGTATAGCCTATGGCGCAGCATTATTAGGCGTCTTCGTTGTGATGCTATTGCAAACGGGTTTACCGACTGTTTCTGCCATCATCATGTTAGCCATCCCCTTAACAGTGATCGGTATTATGCCGGGCTTTTGGTTACTTAATTCATTTAGTAGCGAGATTAATGGTTATCCTAATCCAGCGCTGTTTACCGCCACTGCGATGATTGGGATGATCGCACTAGCGGGTATCGTGGTACGTAACTCATTAGTCTTGATAGAGTTTATACAACAGTCTTTGCGCCGTGGAGAGCCGTTACACTCGGCATTGTTGCAATCTGGGGCAGTGCGTATGCGACCAATACTTCTTACCGCAGGTACGACGATGCTAGGGAACATTGTTATTACTTTAGACCCGATTTTTAATGGTCTTGCATGGGCGATTATCTTCGGTATTTCCGCGTCAACAGTGTTCACACTAATGGTGATTCCGGTGGTGTATAACCTCGCCTATCAAAACCAACAAGGGCATGGTCTACCAATTAAGGAGGATGAGTAATGAAAGGTAATAAATGGCTTATTGGCGCACTCTTATTTACATTACTCGCACTGTTGTTTCTTTATATGGCAGGGATATTTACCTCAAAGCTTCCAACTGAGCTTCAGAGAAGCCTGAACAGTGTCACAAAGCTAGAGACTGCCACCTTAGAAGCGGTTGAATTACCCGCGATGAGAGAGTTTGCAGGCAGGGTTGTCGCCAACCAGCGGGCTTCCATTGGTGCGCGTTTAACAGCAACGGTTGCGGAAGTGTTGGTAGATGTGGGGGATGAAGTTAAGCAAGGTGACGTGTTGCTACGCCTTGAAAGTGACGATCTTGATGCGCGAGTTCAACAAACCGAACAGGCGTTATCATCCGCGCAAGCACGATTAAATACAGCTCGTAAAGAGTATGATCGTATGAAAGAACTGCTAAGCAAAAAATTAATACCAGTTTCGCAGTACGATCAAGCCGATAGTATGTTGAAAACAGCTCGCGCCGATTTCAATCAATTGAAAGCGGCGGTGATCGAAGCCGAAACCACCTTTGGTTTTAGCGTTATTACTGCTCCTTTTGATGGTGTGATAACTCAAAAGCCGATTAATCAAGGTGATATAGCAACACCGGGGATGCTTTTACTAAGTATGTATAACCCAGAATCATTGCTTATTGAGGTGAATGTTTCTGAATCTGTGTTACCTAAATTAGTAATAGACCAGAATTTGGCGGTGACGTTACCTAGCTACGGGATATCGATGTTGACGCAAATTAACGAAATCACGCCTGCTGCTGACTCTGGTTCAAGAAGTTACCTCATTCGTTTAGGGTTTGATACAGACAAAATATTGTATCCCGGCAGTTATGCCAAAGTCTTGGTAGAGACTGATTCATACAGAATACTCAAAGTGCCGATGGAGGCGATTTACCAAGTAGGACAACTTGATTATGTTCGTATTCTCAAAAATGGAGAGATACAGACACGGCTCATTCAAGTGGGCGATGATTACCGCGTACGCAAAGGATTGGTTGAAGGCGATGTTGTTGTTCTAAATCCAAGAGATATTTAATCGTTTAACCGAGTTAGGTTTGAGTGAGTGTAACCGTTATCGGGCAATGGTCACTCAACCTATAATCTATGACGTCTTCGCTATGATACAACTGCTGCGTTGCCTCATTTACTAACATATCTTCACTGATCACGGCATGATCGATGAGTGAGTGAAATTGATGAGTCCGCTGTGGATGGTTGCGGTTGCGTACTTTACATTTGGCTTTAACGTTTTTAGTTGCGATTTTCGCTTTGGTGGATTGACGAATTTTCCCCCAAAGCCAATCGTTGGGGAAGGAGAGGTCATGATTGAAGTCACCAGTTATTACATAGCTTTGCCCTAACTCTTCTCGTTCTTGAATCCACGCATTCAGCGCTTTACCTTGAGTGGCTAGTGTTTGACACGCTTTAGAATTGGTATAGCGTCCGGGACAACGGGCTTTTAAATGCACACTGAGCAGGTGAGTAGGGTGTGCTTTCTCTCGCTCCACTATTATGTAACTAGCGAAGCGTAGCTTGTCGTTTCTATTAGCAGGTAATAGAGAGAAGTCCTTCACATCGACAACATCTATTCCTTTCTGTACGGCGAAACCAGTGTATTGATTAATGTTTTTATACTGAAAATGGCTATTTTCAGTTAAGGCACGGTCAGAAAGGTAGACGTTATAGTTATTGCCAATCACTCGTTTTATCGCGTCGATATCTCCAACCTCTTGAAATGCAAGAATAGGTGTCTCTAACTGTTGGAAATAGATTGCCATTTTGTAAAAATCGGCGTTACCGCGTAATGAAGGTTCGAAACGTTTGTTTCCTTCAGAAACGAACCATTCCATATTCCAAGCTGAAACTTTGAGCGATTGATTCGCTTGTGTTGGAAATGCGATCAAAGCCACTACATATAGAAAAATGAGATGTTTCCCAGCCACATTTTGTTCCTTCTCTGATGCCATCATTGATAAACCTTTATCTAGTAAGCCTTCGTGAAAAATCAAGTTTAAAAGCGAAAAAACTGCAATTTTCATGGTTTTCTTTGCATCTGAGATCCATGCCAATAAGATCGTTTCGTTCTTGTACTGTAACCCTATTTTATTGATCTCGATCAATACTTTAAGGTGGTGCTTTGGAGTTTAATACGCCACAACATCTAGTGTCAGTCAAAAAAATAATAACCCTATATAGTGTGTTTGTGGATAACTCTGTGAGTATACTGGGTAAGGAGAAAAGGTGAAACCAATCGTAATCAAGCGTGACGGCTCAAGAGCTCCGTTTAGCAGGGATCGTATTCAAGCAGCTGTAGAATCGGCAGCAGAACACGTGAACAACGAAATCGCCATTTATGCTTTAAATGTAGCGTTAGCTGTTGAGCTACAGCTAAAAGATCACGATGAAGTACACATCAACGAAATCCAAACCCTAGTTGAAAATGAACTGATGCAAGGACCATACAAGTCTCTTGCGCGTTCGTACATCGAATACCGTCATGATCGTGATATTGCACGCGAGAAGCAAAGTGCATTAACACGTGAGATTGAAGGTCTAATTGAAGAAAGCAACGTTGAGCTCATCAACGAAAATGCGAACAAAGACGGGAAAGTGATCCCAACTCAACGTGATTTGCTTGCCGGTATCGTGGCTAAACATTATGCAAAAACACACATTTTGCCACGTGACGTTGTACAAGCACATGATGAAGGTGACTTACATTACCACGACCTAGATTACGCACCATTTTTCCCAATGTTTAACTGTATGCTTATCGATCTAAAGGGCATGCTGACGCATGGTTTTAAGATGGGTAATGCGGAAATTGATACACCAAAATCAATTTCTACAGCAACAGCTGTAACGGCACAAATTATTGCGCAAGTAGCGAGTCACATTTATGGCGGAACTACTATCAACCGTATTGATGAAGTACTTGAACCTTACGTGCAATCAAGTTACGAGAAGCATCTAAAAATCGCTAAAGAATGGGATATTCATAGCCCAGAAGAATTTGCTATTTCTCGTACTGAAAAAGAATGTTATGACGCATTCCAATCACTAGAATATGAAGTAAACACCTTACACACTGCGAATGGTCAAACACCGTTTGTTACTTTTGGTTTTGGTTTAGGTACCAGCTGGGCATCTCGTTTGATTCAGCAGTCTATCTTGAAAAACCGAATTGCAGGTCTTGGTAAAAACCGCAAGACAGCTGTATTCCCTAAACTGGTGTTTGCGATTAAAGATGGCTTGAACCATAAAGAGCAAGATCCTAGCTACGATATTAAGAAGCTTGCACTTGAGTGTGCTTCTAAGCGCATGTACCCAGATATCCTTAACTACGACAAAGTTGTTGAGGTTACTGGATCATTTAAGACTCCAATGGGTTGCCGTAGCTTCTTGAATACTTACGAAGAAAACGGCGAACTTATCCATGAAGGTCGCAACAATATTGGTGTTGTAAGCCTGAACCTTCCACGTATCGCGATTAAAGCGAAAGGTGATGAAGAAGCATTCTTCAAGATCTTAGATGAGAAGTTACACATTGCACGCCGTGCGCTAGAAACACGTATCTCTCGCTTAGAAAATGTCAAAGCACGTGTAGCACCGATTCTTTATATGGAAGGCGCGTGTGGTGTTCGTTTGAAAGCAGATGACTCAATTGCTGACATCTTCAAAAATGGTCGTGCATCAATTTCGCTTGGTTACATTGGTATCCACGAGATGGTTAACGCGCTATACGGCGCAGGCGAGCATGTGTATGACGCAGAAGAGCTACGTGTAAAAGCACTGAACATTGTTAAGTACTTGAAGAAACATGTGGATCAGTGGACAGAAGAAACAGGTTACGGTTTCAGCTTATACGGTACGCCTAGTGAAAACCTATGCAGTCGATTCTGCCGCATCGATACTAAAGAGTTCGGTGTATTAGAAGGTGTGACAGACAAAGGTTACTACACAAATAGCTTCCACTTAGATGTTGAGAAGAAAGTTAACCCTTACGATAAAATCGACTTTGAAATGCCTTATCCGCATGTCTCTAGTGGTGGCTTTATCTGTTACGGTGAGTTCCCGAACATGCAGCGCAACGTAGAAGCGTTGGAAAACGTATGGGACTACAGCTACACCCGCGTTCCTTACTACGGAACCAATACACCAATCGATGAGTGTTACGAGTGTGGTTATACTGGTGAATTTGACTGTACTAGCAAAGGCTTTACGTGCCCAAGCTGTGGCAACCACGATTCAAGTAAAGTATCAGTAACGCGTAGAGTATGTGGTTACCTTGGTAGCCCAGATGCCCGACCATTTAACTTTGGTAAGCAAGAAGAAGTTAAACGTCGTGTGAAGCATCTATAGTTTTATTAGTCACACCCAACCAGCTCACTAAAGTGGGCTGGTTTTTCTAGTTTAAGATTTATGAATTATCATCATTATTACCCAATTGACGTTGTAAATGGTCCAGGCACGCGCTGTACGTTGTTTGTTTCAGGTTGCGTGCACGAGTGTCGTGGTTGTTACAACAAAGCCACGTGGCGACTTGATAGCGGGCATACATACACGCAGCAATTGGAAGATCAAATCATCGCTGATCTCAACGATACGCGAATCAAACGTCGAGGCTTATCACTCTCAGGTGGTGATCCGCTGCACCCAGCCAACGTTGCTGATGTGCTTCGTTTAGTTAAGCGTGTACGCAAAGAGTGCCCGAATAAGGATATTTGGCTGTGGTCTGGCTACACACTTGCGGAGCTAAATGAACAACAAAAGCAAATCGTCGATCTGACGGACGTGCTGATAGATGGTAAATTTGAACAAGATAAAAAAGACCTCAATTTAGAATGGCGCGGTAGCGCAAACCAAGTTATTCACTACTTCAAACTCTAGTTTTAATGGCAGATTTAGGTGTCGTATTTTATATAACAAATCTTAACCAAGCGTTTCATTCACTGGCGTTCTGAATGCGGCTTCAGTCAAGCTATTGTTATGAGATTCAAAAGTTTACCTCCGTAAGTTTTATACTAGAGTGCCATTATTCGAGATTTCTATGTTGATGAAATTATCGTTCGACCACCCAGATTTCTTACTTAGTGTCGAATCTGCACTCGCCGATGACCCCTTATATACGCTTCTTAGTGACTCAGATTATCAACGCCGAAAGCTAGTAAACATATTTTCCACTCGTCTGTTAAACAATAGTCGAGGAAAAATAACAGCTTATTGTATTGGTGAGCATATTGATGCCGCAGCGGTTTGGAGTGATTTGAATCAATCCGGCGAAAGTTCATGGTATACGGGATTAATTTGCCAAGTGAAAATGATGGCTTCGGGAAGCATGACCGATATTGGTAGGATTCATAAGTCATTACAAGCAATGGAATGTAAAATCGACAACTTGCAAAACAACTGTGATAACTACTTGTCTTTGTTGTTTGTCGATAGTCGATTTCGCGGTAAAGGACTAGCGACTCAACTAGTGCATCCAATATTCCGCCAATTTGACCTTGAGGGGCGAGTGTGTGGAGTTGACACTTTTAATCCCGTTAATCTATCGATTTACCAAAAGTACGGCTTCACTTTGTCAGATAGTGTTGAGTTTGGCAATGGAGTAGTTAATTACCAAATGATTCGTCGCCCAACAGCTTGAATGTCGCTAAATTCCCGCAACTAATGAGTCTTAAAGGAAAATTTCATTCTGAAAAATGTTTTATTAGTCGAAATTTTCAGTAACTAGTGTTAACTTAATTATCACTATCAACAATGAATTTCAAAGGGTTGTGACTTTCATGTTCTCTCATTTACCAGAACCAACATTAGATCCAATACTCTCTCTCTCTGTTGCATACAGAAATGATCCACGTTCAGGAAAGGTCGATCTTGGCATTGGTGTCTATAAAAACAGCTTAGGCGAAACGCCTATAATGCAAGCAATAGATCTTGCACAACATAAAGTGCTAGCTTCGCAAAAAACCAAATCGTATGTTGGGCTGGCTGGCTGTGAAGAGTTTAACCAATCAATGATTTCACTCGTGCTTGGTGATTCCCCTGTTTTAGACCGAGTGTCAGCGATTCAAACGCCTGGCGCGAGTGGTGCATTACGTATGCTAGGTGACTTGATGAGAGTCGCGCAACCTAATACCACGGTATGGTTATCCAATCCAAGTTATGTAAACCATAAACCTGTGATGGAAGCGGCTGGTCTTAAAGTTAAGTTCTATAGTTACTTTTGCCCAGTGACCAAGCAGGTGGACAAAGCCCGTATGCTTGAGGAATTGACGCATGCAGGCAAAGATGATGTTGTATTGCTGCATGGTTGCTGCCATAACCCAACTGGAGCCGATATCGACTTTGACACTTGGCAACAGCTTACTCGCATGGCTCAAGAGAAAGGATTTACGCCATTTGTTGATGTTGCTTACCAAGGTTTTGGTGATGGTATTGATGAAGATGCAGCCGGGTTGCGCTATATGGCAGAGCACGTTGAAGAGATGATGATCACCACATCGTGTTCTAAGAACTTCGGTCTTTATCGTGAGCGAACTGGAGCTGCAATTGTACTGGGTAAATCGGCGGCGGATGCAACGAAAGCTCGTGGTAAGTTACTGACGATGGCTCGTGCAACGTACACTATGCCGCCGGATCATGGTGCGGCATTGGTTAAAACGATTCTTCTCGATGCTGAATTAAAGAAGATTTGGCAACAAGAGTTAATTGTTATGCAAAAACGTTTAGTTTCTTTACGCCAAGCATTATGTGATGAGTTTAGAAAAACGCACAATACCTCTGAGTTTGATTTTATCCAGTCCCACAAAGGTATGTTTACTGTGCTAGGCTTTAGTCAGCAACAGATGTCTCTACTACGTGATGAGTATGGAATTTATGGGGTAGGTGATGGTCGAATCAATATTGCGGGTTTGACGGAAGGTGATATCGCCTACGTCGCGGATGCAATACTTAAAGTATCGTAAATAAAAAGGGCTCGTTAGAGCCTTTTTTATCATTATTATCGTCAATTTGGGGGATTGAATGAAGAAAACTTGGAACTCAACTTTTCTAATTATGTTATCAAGCACATTAGTCGCTTGTGCCAGTCAAAATGGTGCTCCTGAGCCAGAACAGCCAGAAAAAACGGTGGTTGAGCAACCAGTCGAACAACCAAAAGAAGTCTCTGAAACAAAACCAGAAGTAACCCCGGAAGCTAAACCTCAAGTGAAACCTAAACCACCAGTAGAACTTAATAAAAATACAGCTGATGGAAAACTCATTCTTGGCGAAAAAGAGTGGGTTTATATACCCGGGTTAGAACAATCATTCCGTGCGCGTATTGATACTGGCGCTACTACGTCATCCATTAGTGCTGTTGATATCGTTCCGTTTGAAAGAGATGGTAAAGATTGGGTTAAATTTAAAATGGTGCATGAAGGGGTGAGCAGCAAAGAAATTGCGTTGCCTGTTGAGCGTTGGGTAAGAATCAAGCAGTCAAGTGCTGAAGGTACACAACGTCGCGCTGTCGTTCATGCATGGATCGAAATTGGTAATATGAAAGAGAAAACGGAATTTACGTTAGCCGATAGAACGCATCTTGCTTTTCCTGTTTTACTCGGTCGTAGTTTCTTTAAAGATGTTGCAGTCGTCGATGTGAGTCACAAATATATTCAAGACAAACATAAATAGCTATGTCGCATCTATGACGTATCTTTGATTCAAAAAAACCGCTCATCGAGCGGTTTTTTTATTGTTGTTGTCGCGATTATTGAATATCCAATAATTCCACTTCAAAAATCAGTGTCGCTGATGGTGGAATTGGACCAGAGCCACTTTTACCATAAGCTAGAGTACTAGGAATAAACAGGCGAACTTTGTCACCTACCGTCATATAAGTTAGACCTTCTTGCCAACCTTTAATAACTTGCCCTAAACCAAAAGTAATGGGTTCACCACGATCTACTGAACTGTCAAAAACGGTGCCGTCAATCAGTGTACCGTGGTAATGAACTTTTACTTTGTTACTTTTAGTTGGATGAACAGTACCTTCACCTTTCTCAAGCACTAAGTATTGAAGCCCACTTTCCGTAGTAATGACGCCTTCTTTTTGAGTGTTTTCAGCCAAGAATGTTTGTCCAAGCTCGAAATTAACATCTGCGGTTTTATGGTTAGTCCACGTACGGTAGATAAAGAATCCCGCAAGAACGAAGATAACAATAGGGAAAATAATTTTAGTCATGAGTCCTTTCCGATTCGCTATTTTTTAATTAGATAGTTGATGGTGTTAGCAATACTTTCAATGTCTTGGTGACCTGAAGTAATGATTTGGTACTTGCCGTTTACAACAAATGTTGGTACGCCGCTGATCTCGCCTTGGGTGGTGATCTCATGAGCTATCTGCATGGCTTTAAATAGCTGACTTTGCTGTTCTTCACTAATATCATAAGGTGAAATCAACCCGCGGCTTTCAAACGCATTATCAATAGCACCTTTCTTTTGTGCCATGGTTGCGCCGTCGCCCATTTGAACCGCTGCAAACAGATCAAGCATCATTTGGTGGTCAGGTTTTTTACCGAGTTGCATTTCTGCACTGTAGTAAATCATGGCGCCAATTTGTGCGCTTTCGTTGAACGTTACATGAACCTTACCCACACTTTGATCAATCAGTTTTTCTAGCTTTGGAAGTTGAGCTTCCATTTTGCCGCAGTGACCACAGTTTAATGAGAATACCTCAGTGACTTGTGGAAGGCGAAAAACGGAAAGGTTTGCGGGTAGTTTAGTGTATTGCTCACCCTCTACTGGAGCCGTGTTTTCAGAGCATCCAGTAAGTAAGACTGAAAATCCAACGAGAAGTAAAGCGATTATTTTTTTCATAGTGTTATCTCATTAAGAACGCATGTACGTGTCAAAAGTGCTCAG
This sequence comes from Vibrio kasasachensis, assembly GCF_050337565.1. NCBI lineage: Bacteria > Pseudomonadati > Pseudomonadota > Gammaproteobacteria > Vibrionales > Vibrionaceae > Vibrio > Vibrio kasasachensis. The sequence continues at coordinate 139,433 of NZ_JAKJTB010000009.1, forward strand.
ATTCTACCGTTAACACGGCATGAAACAAAAGCTTATCTAGTACTGATTCGTAAATTCTAACAACTTATATACGAAAGTGGTGATTTGAGTATATTTACGGACAGTATTTAGCCTAGTTAGGCAGATTTTTATCAGCTTGGCTAAAGGTTTCCGATAGATGAACGATATAAATGTAGCGAGTATAAGATTTAATGGTGATGTGATGAGATTTTTAACCCTAGGTGTGAGTATGTCGGTTCTGTTTTTGGGGGGATGTGGCTCATTGCCGACCGATGTTTTGACGGGAGATATGTTAACCGTCGCACCACAGAGTAGTAGTGGAGTGTTGCATCCTGAATGGGGTGACGCCACTGTTGTATCGCGTTCTGGGGTTGAAGGTCCTTATGGCGAAAAAAACGCTTATCAGCCGCATTCATTAGAGAGCTTTTTAGCGAAGCATAATCTCGATTATGAAGTGCTACCCGGTGGGTACAAAATGATTCGCTTGATGGATACAATCAAATTTCAAACTGGTTCTGCTCACGTGTCAAATCAATCGGCATATTGGCTAAACACCATTGGTCGTTATATCGCTTCTCAACCGGGAATAGATGTCGTAATAGATGGTCATGCAGATAATTCTGGAGCTGCCTCTTTTAATGATTCGTTATCAGTACAGCGCGCTGATGCGGTTAAACAGACATTGGTCAGCAATCGTGTAAATAGACAATTAATCTTCACACGCGGCTATGGTGAGACGACACCCGCGTGCAGTAATTCAACCACTTACGGCAAAGCATGCAACCGCCGCGCGGAACTTCGTTTCATTTTGTCGGCGGATTAATAAGCAAACGAACCATATCTGCTAGCCCTACAACGAGAATAGCGACCTAGTCGCTATTCTCGTTTCTATATCTGCCTATAATTATTGTAAAAGATAAATGGATAGGATTTTTAGAGTGAAACAAAAGAAGTATATTGTTGCTTTAGACCAAGGCACCACGAGCTCCCGAGCAATAGTATTCGATCATAACGCTCATATTGTAAGCGTGTCACAACGTGAATTTACGCAAATCTACCCGCAAGCTGGCTGGGTAGAACACGATCCGCTTGAAATCTATGCTACTCAAAGCGCAACGCTGTCTGAGGCTATCGCCAAAGCGGAAATTAGTAGTGATGAAATCGCCTCTATTGGTATTACAAACCAACGTGAAACCACGGTGGTATGGGATAAAAATACGGGAAAACCGCTCTATAACGCTATCGTCTGGCAGTGCCGTCGCACAACAGAAATATGCGATAGTTTTGCCGAAGCAGGCTTCGAGCAATTGATCCAACAAAAAACCGGCTTGGTATTGGACCCTTATTTTTCTGCTTCCAAAATTAGATGGATACTGGATAACGTTCCGAAAGCACGAGTCCAAGCAGAGAATGGCGAATTGTTGTTTGGGACGATTGATACTTGGTTGATGTGGAAAATGACTCAAGGTCAAGTTCACGCAACTGACTACACCAATGCTTCTCGTACCATGTTGTTCAATATCGACAGCAAAACATGGGACCATCAGTTACTCAGCTTATTTGGCATTCCGATTTCAATGATGCCAGAGGTGAAGTCGTCATCAACTTTATATGGTCATGCACTGATTGGTGGTTCAAGTGTTCCAATTAGTGGTGTAGTCGGTGATCAGCAAGCCGCTCTTTTCGGTCAAAAATGTACCAAGCCGGGTCAGGTTAAGAATACGTATGGTACGGGTTGTTTTTTGTTGATGAACACGGGTGATAAAAAGGTGAGATCGACCAACGGTCTACTTACAACACTTGCATGTGATGAATTTGGTGCCCCAGTTTATGCACTCGAAGGTTCGGTGTTTATGGGGGGGGCTTCTATTCAATGGCTTCGTGATGAACTGAAGCTTTTGACTCATGCTAAACAATCACAAGCGATGGCTAATGAGGTAGAGAGCTCTAATGGCGTTTATGTGGTACCTGCATTTACAGGATTAGGTGCCCCATATTGGGATCCGCGTGCTCGTGGCACTATTGTGGGTCTCACTCGCGGAGTGAGCGCAAATCATATCGTTCGTGCAACGCTTGAGAGCATTGCCTATCAGTCTAAAGATGTGCTGGATGCGATGCTTGCTGATGCGAAGGTGTCGTTAGACAGCTTGAAAGTAGACGGTGGGGCGGTATCAAATGATTTTCTGATGCAATTCCAAGCCGATGTACTTCAAACCGAGGTACATCGACCACACGTGAGAGAAACAACAGCAATGGGTGCTGCCTATCTTGCCGGATTATCAGTTGGATTTTGGCAAGGGTTGGATGACATTCAAACTGATTCGACCAATGACGATTGTTTTTTGCCAAGTGAGGATATTGATAAACAGGCTCGCCGTTACAAAGGCTGGAAAAGAGCAGTAAGGTGCGCTCAGGTCTGGGCATCACCAGATGGTGAGTGACAGTGTCACGTATTGAGTGAATCGTGAGCAGCGCCTAGAAAAGGCGCTGCTGTTAATTAGCTTATCTCTATTAGCTTACAAACCAACTTGTTGATGCCTCGAGCTGCATCGCTAACTGATTGTGCAAGCATATAAGCGGGAGTTGAAAGTACATTGTGGGTTTGATCATACACCAGATCATCAACGGCACAGTCAAGGTGCTCACCACCTGCAGTATTGAAAGCTAGTGCGGTATCCAGGTCGCTGCCGATGGTGCCTTTAACACCAGTTGAGTAAATAAATGGAATAAGTGCCGGAGCGATACATAAGTAACCTGCGGGTTTTCCAAGCGCAGCAAATTTTTTGCATACGGCTGCCACATCAGAGTTGAGTTCGCATTCCGCTCCTTTCAAAGCAAAGTTGGAGAGGTTTTTAGCAACACCAAATCCGCCTGGCAGTAATAATGCATCAAAATGCTCTGCTTCCAGTTCAGTTACATCTTGTATGTTCCCACGCGCGATTCTTGCAGACTCAATGAGCACGTTACGCTTCTCTTCCATCTCCTCACCCGTCATATGGTTAATAACGTGATGCTGGCTGATGTTAGGAGCAAAGCAATGCCACGAAGCTCCATTTTGCTCTAAAGCGAGAAAGCTCAATACTGTTTCATGGATTTCAGATCCATCGAATACGCCAGATCCACTTAAAATGACCGCGACTTTTTTCATCGTAATTTCTCCAATTTAGGCGTCAAGATTTCCTATTTATGACTTGGTTCTTTTGTTGGCCTTTGAATCCTTTCTAGATAACAAATTAGGATCGTTATCTTGACTAATATTTTCAGTAAGTGAGCTGCTATCTTGTTGTTCTGTAGAGGTGTCAGGGCAGTATTCTTCTTGATTGCGATAGTACTTAACTAAGAAAGGGGTCAACATAATGCTGGAAGGAAGAAAGTGTTTCATTGTCTGCGCCTCGCTTGTTACAGAGGATTCAGTATGGCGCGTTATTTAACACAAGTCTTTGTTTATATTTAGATATGTGGGAGGGGTCGACCTTTGTGTCGATGATAAATTGAACCCCAGCGGGTGCCGGGGTAGCCGAATTAAGCCGTAGAACCTAAATTAGCGGTTTTTTTTTGATGATGCATTCTTGCTAAGAAATAGACGTTAACGCATGCGATAAAACCGTTTGTTAAAACCACTGGCCATGAATCAATCATCAGCCCGTACGCAGTGAATAACCCACAGCCGATAAAGTTCAACACACGCAGTCTAACGATGTCTTTCATTGTTAATGATATCGCGACCATGATAGATGCTGCGTAACCCAAGATTTCAACCATATTCATATCCATTTATTGACCCTCTATCTATTTACCGATTGTCATCGGTGCCCATCTTCTCTTCTTGAGATTGTGAGGAGTGTCCGTGCCTCGAAAGGTCTGTTTATCTAATTGAAAATATAGCAGGGGAAATTATGTGATGAAAGCCCCAAAAATATGAAGATTGAAGGTTAGCGATTACGCAAACGTTTAGGTTAAATTTTAGGGTGGGTTGTCAACGTACGGTAAACAAAAAAGCCTGCCTCGAATGAGAGACAGGCTATAGAATCAGTGCAGAATTTGTAAAAGGCTGTTACTTCTTGGTGCCTTTTTGAACTTGCTTATCTTCTTCAGTCAGTTCGCGAATGCGACGACTAATGTCACGTCGGTCTTTAGATATTTCGGCGCTCTTGATGATGTGATCGTCAACGCGATCTTCGTAGTCAGCTTTCATATTTTTAATGATGCTTACGATTTCATCGTGCGTCATGTCTGACTTAATGTAATCCATCAAGTTTTCTAGCAAATCCACGCGCTTGCGGTTATCTCGAACTTTCTTCTCGTTGTCTACTAGCTCACGTTTTAACTTATTTTTACGGCGAGCTTGAGATACGATTTCTAATACACCACTCATAGGTTCCTTTCCTAATCTTAACCTTAACTACCAATGATTAAATCATAACAATGCAAGTGTTAACAGTACTAAGATCAATCATTACGATAAGTTGGCGCTTTTCTGTTCAAATCGAATAGTAAGTTATTGAGCCTACGAATGGAACGATATATTATTTTGCAAAATTGAAAGTGAATTGAAGTTTCAGATATGCGCCAATCAGAAATCATCATCCCGAAATCAGAAGATCCTTCGATTTCATCGCGCAGTCGAAAGCTTGTTAAAGCGTATAGATTCGAGCGAACTCAACAAGAAATTACAGAAGTGGAGCTAAACAGAGCTAAAATTGTCATGATTGATGAAAATGGCAATATGAAGAGAATCCCAATCCTAGCCGAGCACTAACATAATTCAAATAATAAGGATGAACCTATGAACATTGAGCTATCTCCAATTGAAGCAAGGGTAATTGGTTGTCTAATTGAGAAAGAAGTCACCACACCAGATTACTATCCTCTCACGCTTAATAGCTTAACTTCGGCATGCAATCAAAAAAGCAACCGTGAACCTGTCCTTGCTCTTGATGAGGCAGAGGTTCAGGATGCATTAGACAGCCTCGCAGCGCGTCGTCTTGTTAGTGATGAAAGTAGTTTCAATAGCCGTGCTAGCAAATTCCAGCATCGCTTTTGTAATACTGAATTTGGTGACCTTAAGTTAACGGAGCAAGAGAAAGCGATAGTGTGTTGTCTGTTGTTACGTGGAGCCCAGACCCCGGGTGAATTGAGAACTAGGACTAACCGTTTAGCTGATTTTGCGGACGTGAAAGAAGTTGAGTTAGTACTTGATAGAATGACGGATCATAACTCAGGTATTTTAGTGGTGAAGTTACCTAGAGAGGCGGGTAAGCGTGAATCTAGATATCAACATTTGTTTAGTGGAGATGTAGACATAGAGTCATTTCAGGCTGCGACTGCAAGTGTTGCCACCAACGTGGGTAAGGTTGAGCGTCTTGAAGAAGAATTAGTGGCACTCAAAGAAGAAGTAAAAGAACTTAGAGCGTTGATTGAACAACTTAATGAGCGAATCTAACCCCATTCTCTGGAGCGTATATCTTGTACGTATGCGCTCTGATGCTTTGTATTGTGGTATTACAACGGATGTGACAAGGCGATTTGGTCAGCATGTTTCTGGACATGGTGCTAAAGCATTGAAAGGTAAAGGTCCTTTAGTGTTAGAGTGGCATCAATCTTTGAACTTCAGCCGTAGTGTTGCTTCTAAAGTTGAGTATCAATTGAAGCGTCAGAATAAAGCGATAAAAGAAGCGCTAATTCGTGGGGACTTAGCATTGCCTGATGTTATACAACAAGATTTATATGAAGAAATATACAGTTTTAGTTGAAAGTATATTATTCTTTTTAGTAGGTGAAATAATTAGTTTGGAACACATATACCCAAGCAACCTCAAGACTCGGAATTCTGCATCTTGAAGTCACTTGGGCATAATTGACATGTACCGAGAAATAGAGAATTAACATGTACAAATTGGCGGTGGCTTCGCTTTTCATTTTTTCATGTTCTGTTGCCAACGTAGCTGGCGCTCAAACAGCACAAATCCTCAATAGATATTGGCAGTATGATGAGTATCTCAACGCTAATCCCACTCAAAAACAGCTAACGGAAAAATTATCTGCGACGGTCAGAGAGAGACCCCTGCCTCTGACTATAGATCAAAATGATCCAATCACCATTTCCGTGGTCTATCCTGGTCAGCAGCTTTCAGATTATTGGGTTAGGAACATCAAAGCATTTGAAGCGAGAATGGACGAGCTTGGTATAAAATACACAATTAATCAGGTGTTTACGAGACCTAGCCTTGATGCTAAGCAGCAAAGCCTATCACTATTGGAAGCCGTGCAGAATAAATCGGATTATCTTATTTTTACCTTAGATACGACTCGCCACCGTAAGTTTATTGAGCATGTATTAAGTTCAACTGACACTAAGTTAATCTTGCAAAATATTACAACACCAGTTAGAGCATGGAGTGATCAGCAACCGTTTATGTATGTGGGTTTCGACCATATGCTGGGTACGCATGCACTCGAGTCTTACTATAAGAAAAATAGCGAGGCTGGCAGTAAATACTCGGTATTGTATTTTTCAGAAGGCTATGTAAGTGATGCAAGAGGCGACACGTTTATTGAAAGCATGTCACATCATGGCAGTTACAAATTGGCTTCTTCTTTTTATACCAAAGCCAATCAAGAGTCTGGATATAAATCGGCGTTAACGGCGATCTCAAAAGATCCTGATATTGATTTTATTTATGCTTGTTCTACGGATGTCGCTTTAGGTGCTGTTGACGCACTAAAGCAATTAAAACGAACGGACATAATGGTAAATGGCTGGGGTGGAGGCTCCGCTGAGTTAGAGGCAATAGATCGAGGCGAGCTTGATGTCACTATAATGAGAATGAATGATGATACAGGTGTCGCTATGGCTGAGGCGATTAAGTGGGATTTAGAAGGTAAGTCTGTTCCCACTGTTTACTCCGGTGATTTTGAATTAGTGACTTCAAATGACTCGAAAGAAAGCATCGAACGTTTTAAGCGACGTGCATTTAGGTATTCTGACCAATAATGAAGCTATGGAAAACCCGTGGTAAAAACTACCGTTTAGCCACAATACTGACCCATTCACTATTCTTAACCATTGGCGTATTTACAGTGTTGGTTTTACTTCAAAACTTTCAAGTAAATCGCCAAGTGGTGACGCAAGAAGTGGCACGCTCGAAACAACAGACTACCAGTTTGATCCAAGAGATTTTTAACTTCAGGTTGAAGTCGATTGAAATTCAACAAGACAGCTATAGCCGAAGTCAGTCATTAGTCTGTGAATTGCGTCAGGAAAATGGTGCCAATATAAGCCATTTTTTTGATGGTATTGATCAGATTGACCCTGAGATTTCACCTGACTTTCGATTCATGGCAAAAGACGACGCTATATTTTGGAAAGACGAAAACCACAAGTTTTATGGTATCGATGATTCGCAACTCAACCGTATCAGTAAGGATTTGGTGACAGGTAACCATTGGTATATTTCTCAAACTCCGTCGTCGATGGGGGTTCGATATCTCATGATTCGCCGAACTTCAATGATTGCAATGAATAACGGCGAAGTGGTTGGAGATTTCTATGTTGGGGTCGTTCTAAACAATAATTTCTCTCTAGTGAGGGCGCTAGTAAAGGGCAGCAATGTCGATGAACTGGCGTTAGCGGTAGGCAGTGAAATTATCGCGTCAAGCTTGAAAGGAAATGTTCGTCATATCGAGTGGTTTGAGCAGTACACTCCAGATTTGAATACCAATGAGTATATGATTTCCAAGGTCAACTTAACCATTGATGATGTGGATACCTTTCTTTCAGTTTATACCGTTCAAAACAATTCTCATATTGCGTTACTGATGCAGGGTCACTACGTCTGGGTAGGTATCGCTGTTGCGCTTATCGTAATTATTGCTTTGTATACACGTTTTTGGTTGGGGCAACGCGTTTCCAATGAACTCAAAAACTTGATGCTCTATACAGAGCAAAGTATTGAAGCAAAAAATGTAGAGTTATTTAAAGGATCTACAATTGCAGAATTCAATAAAATAGGTCAATCATTCCAGCGTTCCTTCAAGCGATTGCGTGAACAAGAGAAACAATTTGCCGATCTATTTAACTATTCGCTGTCACCGATAATTTTATGGGATACGAACGGTAATGTTCTGCGGATGAACCCCGCAGCAGAGCGTTCATTTCGCAACAATGAAAGCGATATAGACTTATATCCCGTTATGCAGGAAACACTGTTACCGCAAATTCGTATGAGTGCTCAGGGGGTGTCACTAACTGGGGTGAATATTGGCATTGGTGAGAAAACTTATCGCTGGAACTTTTCACCAATAGTGCTAGATAACATTACGCGCAATATTATGGCTCAAGGGCAAGATGTAACGAGTTTTATCGAAGCGGAGCGTCAAAGCCAAACCGCACGTGAAGAGGCTGAAGAATTGGCGCGGGTACGTGCCGACTTTCTCGCAAAAATGAGTCATGAGTTAAGAACTCCTTTGAACGGTATTATTGGTGTCTCTCAACTGTTGAGGGGAAGTATAAAGGATGCCCAAGACGTGGATCATGTCGATGTATTGATTAACAGCGGTGAGCATTTGTTAGCAGTACTAAATGATATCCTTGATTTTTCCAAGATAGAACAGGGTAAATTCCACATTCAACACTCGGAATTTCGCCTGAAAGAGTTGGTGACTGTCGTTGAAAAAATCTATCGTCCCTTATGTAAAGAGAAAGATGTACAGCTGATTGTAAGTAGTAATATAGAAGATGATCCTATTCTAGTAAGTGATCAGGTTAGGCTAAACCAAATATTGTTTAATTTAGTGAGTAACGCAATAAAGTTTACTCATCAAGGTTCTGTACAGATCGATATTCAACTGCTACCGAGACGAGTTAACTATGAACTAAAAATTACTGTCGAAGATACCGGTATCGGTATTGATAGAAAACGAATTCAGCATATTTTTGAACCATTTGTTCAAGCGGAACCACATACTACTCGAGAATATGGCGGTAGTGGTCTGGGTTTAGCGATAGTGTACAGTTTGGTGGAATTATTTAATGGTTCTATTGAAGTAGATAGTGAGATCGGTATAGGAACTCGATTTACAGTCACAGTGATGATCGATAGTGTTGTTAAATCGAATCTGTCATCGAGTAAAATGACAATGATAGAGCCGTCAACGATGTTCGAACGTACGCTCGAAGTGTTGTTAGTGGAGGATAACCAAACCAATGCGTTTATTGCACGGGCGTTTTGTGAGAAATATGGAATGAAAGTAACGTGGGTACAAGATGGTTATAATGCAATAGAGCATCTTAAGCACAATACGAAAATTGATTTGATATTGATGGATAACCAGCTTCCGAATCTAGGTGGTATTGAAACGACCAAAATTATTCGAGATGAATTACTGCTAACCACTCCGATTTATGCCTGCACAGCGGATGGAATGAACGATACAAAGCGTTCGTTTATAAACGCGGGGGCGAATTATGTGATAGTTAAACCAATTAAAGACATAGCACTAAACCAAGCTTTCCAACATTATCGTGAAAAATATTACCGCCAAACTATATAGGGGTCGCGAGAAAGGTTTTTTCGAGTAGTGCGTGCTTAAGCTCAGGCGTCATTTCAATGTTTTGATCGAATTTAATTCCAAAACGGTGTCCTTGTTTTTGTTTTTCGATACTCACAATTGAATGTACAACCGCTTCGGGAAGAAAGGGTGTGAGTTCGCTTTCAATGACGATGTCACTTTCCGCATCAAGGGCGTTTTCGCCTTTGATAAAAATAGCACAGCCATTAATTGAGAAATCTAGCATGACCGCTTCATAACTAACGGTATTTGCTTTAACTGTGATCGGAAGATCAAGAGGGTAGCGTTCATAAGAACGTATTGGCTTTGATGCAAAATGTTTTGGCATACGCAAAAACAATAAACCTGTGGGGCTGTTGACCGAGCCTAGAATTGAAGATTTAAAGGCAATGATATGCCCTAATTTGGATTGGGTAATACCTCGAACGACAACCTCTGCGTTATTGATCTGACGCATAACCAATGCTTCTTGAAGTTTCTTCGGGAATTCCACAATCAAGTACTGGTTTAGTTTACAGCCAATATAATCGGCGTTAAATGCATAGTTGTCTTGGGCACTGAACTCCAATTTAATGGAGAACTTGAGACCAGGAGTTAAAAATGGAATGAGCAATTCCATATTGTCGTTTGGCATAGTTATAAAAGTATTGTTTGATATTAAAACTACTATACTTCGAAATTCAGCAAGTTAAATCGTAAACTGAACTGAGATATTAAAACTGAGATCACAGTCCTAACTTAGCCAGCTAAAAATAGCTTGGCGCTCTTGCTCGGTGAGTTGATAGCACAACTTAGTTCTACGTCGTAATATGTCGTCACCAGTCATTGCCCACTCATTGTTTTTAAGGTAATCGAGTTCACTCAAATACAATTCACCAATTATAGGTTCAACCTGCTCTGACATATTTGCGAGTATTCGCCAGATCTCAACGCCATAAAGATTGACCATTCGATGAACCGATTGTAGTGACAGATACGGGTGTTCGCTGCGAACTTGGTTTACCAATGTCGCATGGTGGAACCCGCATGCTTCACTAAAGACACTATCTTTACTTTGGCTTGGTTGCAGATCTGGGAAAAAAGGGGCTAGTTTGTCGATAGCTTTTTCGGCAAGTTTTCGATAAGTGGTTAGCTTACCGCCATAGACTGTCACGAGAGGAACCTGTTGGCTCTCTGTCTGTAGAACTAATTCATAGTCACGGCTTTGTTTTTGTGCGGGAATATCGGGATCTCCAAATAAGGGTCTCACTCCGCTAAAACTATCAACAATATGGCTAGGTGTCAGTTGTGTGCGAAAGTGCTGATTGCAAACCTCCAGAAGGTAGTCGATTTCTTGCTCTGAAGCATGAACTTGATAGGGGTCACCATCAAAAGGGATATCAGTCGTACCAATCATTGAGTAATTATTAAGATAAGGTATGACGAACACCACACGCTTGTCGCCATTTTGCAAAATGTATGCTTCATCGCCATTGCACAATTGAGGAACAATGATATGCGAGCCTTTTATTAACGCCATGGGATATTGGCTCTGCTCTTCTGTTCGTTGGTTAACAAAACTTGCAGCCCAAGGTCCTGTAGCATTTACTATAGCTCGGCTATAACGAACCATTTTTTTCTGTAAGCGTTGATCAAATAGCTCAATTTTCCATAGTGAATGCTCTCGTTTTATCTGTAAAACCTCGCAATAATTACGCACCTCCGCACCAACCTGAAAAGCATTTTTAACATTGGCAATAACAAGGCGTGCATCATCTACCCAGCAGTCAGAATATTCATAGGCACTGGAAATATTGAGGTTGAGCCCGATATCTTCGGTAATGGTAATTGACTTGCTTGAAGGAAGAACACTGCGTCGAGATAAATGGTCGTAAAGAAATAGACCGATACAGATTAGCCAAGAAGGACGAAGTGCTGGCTGTTCGGGTAAGCGAAATCGCATGGGTTTAACAATATGAGCGGCTTTATGGAGTAAAATCTCCCGTTCAGCTAGCGCTTCTTTAACCAAGCGAAACTCTGCTTGCTCTAAGTATCGTAAGCCACCATGGATTAATTTTGAACTGGCTGAAGACGTCGCCATAGCAAAGTCTTTTGCTTCATAAAGACCAACGCTTAACCCGCGGTTTGCCGCCTCGCTAGCAATACCAGCGCCGTTAATGCCCCCGCCAACGATGACAACATCTAAAGGCGCTATATCAAGAGGGAAATCATGCGTATTGTCCATACTTTAATCCAGAACAAACTAGAGTTATCAATAGTATAGTCAAGCTTGAAAGTAGTAATAGACGAATCACCAGCAAAGGTGAAAACTAAAAGATACTCTGAAGAAATTCGCTCTCTTCATCACTAATTATCACGTCTGGTTTAGTGTCTAACTTGGCATCAATTGCACCTCTTAGCTCAGAAAGCTGGTGTTGGCTCAATTGATTCAATTGGGACTTCAGTAGATCTAGGCGAGTTATAGGGGGAATCGCCGCCAGATTGTGTCTGTAGTGTGATTCTATGTTGTGCTTCATAACAGCTCCCATCGTCAGTTGATTCAGGGTAAAAAATTATGAGAAATAAATGTCCGAATTGTGTCAGCGTAAAGCGAGAAGTCGGTGAAACCGACCTCTCGTGCTACATAAATTACTTGTTAGTGGTTTTTTTTGACTTAGTTGGTGTAACGCGAACGGCACACTTACTGGCTAATGAATGAAGTTCTGGCAGCATGCGGTAGACAAGATAGAGCTGCTGCAGAACTAAACGGGCAGAGGAGTCATCTTCTTCTCGCCATTCGGCAAGGCGTGCTTCCAATGCCGGTTCATCAATATCTGAAGTGTCAGACTCAGGCGAGCGGTCGTGTAATTGAGTATAAAGTACATCTAAATGTCGGTGGATGACACGATGTGACTTAAGCACTAATTGATGCGTGGTTTCATTTTCGATTCGTTGCCGGTGGGCACCCATAGCAGAAATGTAGCTGAGTAGTGCATGATTAAGCGTTAACAAGCGAAAGCTCTCATCAACAGCAGAGTGATACTTTCCAGGTTCGACCAGCATTGCACTGATGGCAGACGATAGATTGGCATCTTGGTTATGCGCATTTCGACGAGCGATTCGATAGGCTAGGCTATCATTCTTCCCAATTCGGTACTGCCCAATAATTTGAGCAAGATAGTCTTTGTTTGCTTTGACAGCCTCAGCCATTACTTTATGCAGTCGTTTGGATTGCCAGTCAGGGAAGATAAATGTGACAGCCGCAACTGCAAGAGCACATCCAACCAAGGTATCAGCTAAGCGTGGCAATACTACATCAAAGCCTTCGCCGAGCTGGTTAAAGCAAAACAGCACAAGCAAAGTAATAAAACCGGTGGCGTAACCGTAATTGTTAAGCCTAAAGGCAAAAAACGCGACACCAGACACGACAATAAATAACAGTTGGCTTTCTTGTGAAGGGAGCATAGCAAGTAACGGCGCTCCGATTAGGAGACCAGCGATCGTACCGACAACACGAGCTACTAGTTTTAGTTTAGTAGCACTATAGTTTGGTTGGCAAACGAAAAGGGTAGTCAGTAATATCCAATACCCGCGTTCGATATCGAACAACTGAATAATGCCATAACCGATCGTTAGTGCGACCGACATGCGGACAGCATGGCGAAATAGCATAGAATCACGATTTAGATTTGCTTTGATACGCTGCCACATTACTTTTGGGGTGTGGGCATCGGTATCGTCAAGCACACCTTCCTCAAGGCGATTGACATCAGGATTATTAATATTACTTAATTGTTTATCGACAGTGGCTAAGTTATTAAATAGGTAGTTCAGCTGTGCTAGCAATAGTCGCCATTGTGGATTGTTTTGTTGTTGTAGGTAGGTAATCGCAGACTGCAATTCATCCAGAGCCATGATCGAGTCGTCGTATTGAAAGGTGTTACCCAGTCTTATCGCGGTTGCAATTTCTCTACAAGCTTTACTCTGTATTTCAATGAGATGTTTAAAGCGAAACAGTACATCAGAACGCCCAAAATTTGAGGCTAGTTCTTGGTAGCGATAATGGCTTGAACTGACGCGCTCATGGATGTCTTGAGCGAGAAAGTAAATACTTAGGAATCGATCGCTTGCGCCGTCGATATGCCCGCGTTTCGAACGGCTCAGCAACGTGGACTTACACTGATTTAACGCTGAGACCGTAGCAGCATTAAGGTTTGCCTCACGAATGCGATAGGGCTGTGGATTTAAATAGCAGATCGGGTGAAATAACTCACTTTTCGCATCGAGATAGTCAGCCAATGATATAAATACATTCGACAAGCTTTGTTGTACGGGCTGCATTGGCCAAAACATATGCCAAATCATTGACATGAAAAAATACCACATCGCCCCCGTTAGCAGTAACAGCGGTTGAAACCAAATGTTGGTACTTTCGTGCGCGCCGAGCATGGTATAGATAGCGATCAGTAACGAGCCAAAAGCGATACTTGCGTAGCGTGGTCCGATTGATCCCAGCATAATGAAACAAAATGTAGAGAAAAAGAGTCCGACAGCAAACAGTGGAGGTTGTACGAAAAGAACTTCAATAGAAAGTGATGCAATCGCAAAACATATCAAAGTCAGCGTTACTGACTTTATCCTGCCAGTAAAGCTGTCATCACTTTCAGCCAATGCCGCTGCCATGACCCCAAGTATCAAAGGCATAATTAGGGAGTTGAGTTGGAAGTGCCATGTTGGTACAACCACGCCCAGTAGGGTTGTGAGTATTAATAGGCTGTAGTTAAAGGTTTTATTTGCCCAGTACAGGCGCAATTGACTTAAAAAATGCACAAGGTATTCAACATCCACTTTATAGGAATTTACATAATAACAAACATTCGTCTCTAAACCTCTGATACAGATAAATATATATTACTGATCGCTCGGTTTTTGTACCGTTGTATGATTAACCGTGAAATTTCAAAACATTTTTTAAATCAAAACGCTGATACGGTATGATTAGGGTAAAGGAATCTATAGGCATAATAAATGCAGCTAATAGCGAATAAGACTGCAAAGTTTTTTATTCAAAACGAATACCACAATGTCTCTCTTGATAGTGACTATCTCGTATTATGTTCAGACAATCGCGAAGAGAGAATTCCTTTCAATATTTGGAATGGGCGTGTTGAACTCAAACGTGGAATCTTTTGGGGGGCATTACAATTTTTTGCGCACCCTGAAGATGGAAAGCAGCAATCCTGGCTAGTACAGGGATTACCTTGGGAAAAATGTCGCCAGTTTGCACGCTATGCCATCAATCATTATCAACATTGGCACCATCAGCAATGCACTCAGCTACTTGAACATTTACCTCGGTGGGAGGACCGCGTTGCTTCTTTTGAGCGTGCGCAGCATTTTGTTCCACACTCTGAACTTGAAACCTGGCTGAAAAGTGCGATTAAAGATTTCACCGATATGTCGATGACGTTAGAAGAAGCGACACAAAGGTTACCTAAGCGAATGCAAAAAGTGGTGCCTTGGATTGAGGGTGCACAAGAAACCTTACAACAGCGTAATAAAGACTGGATTATCAATGAGCTTGATAATTGGGAAGTGTTGTTTTCTCAAATTGAATCGTCACCATTAAATCTTAGTCAAAAACAGGCGGTACTATTAAACGATAATAATAATCTTGTATTGGCAGGCGCAGGTTCGGGAAAAACAAGTGTATTAACCGCAAGGGTGGCATATTTGTTACAGAGCCATATGGCTCAAGCTGATCAAGTCTTAATGCTGGCGTTTGGGCGAGATGCTGCCGACGAAATGAAGCAAAGACTGCTCGCCAAGATAGGTTCGTCTACTGAAGAAATTCGGGTTAATACTTTTCACCAATTAGGTCTGTACATTTTACGCCAAGTGGAAGGCGATCAAGTCAAACTGTCACCCGTGGCGTTGGATGATAATCTTCGCCAAGCATGGTGCATGGATTGGTTGAAGCGCCATTGGATGACACCAACCAGTTTTAAGCGTTGGCAAAAACATTTAGCAAAATGGCCGATTGCCTATATTGCGGGTGATGATGAGCTAGGCAGTCATGTGGAAAATCCAAAGTTAATCTCTTGGTTAGAAACACAGGTGATGCAACTTGCCGCGATAGGGGCAAGCAAAAAAGAATTGCAAGAGCAAATGGTCGAGCATAAAGAGTATAGTCGCCTTAATAGCGAGCTCTCATTGGTTTGGCCGTGTTATCAAGCTTGGCAAGAAATGCTTAAAGAACAGGGCGAAATTGATTTTAACACCATGATAAGCCGTGCTCACCAATACGTACTTAAAGGTAAGTTTACAGCACCGTGGAAATTCATCATGATCGATGAATATCAGGATATATCCCCACAGAGGCTCGCGCTTATCGAAGCGCTTTGCACCAATAATCGTAATGAAGATTGTGTGTTGTTTGCTGTAGGTGATGATTGGCAGTCTATCTATCAGTTTGCTGGCTCGGATGTTGATTTAACGACAGGCTTTTCGCAGCGATTCCCACATTCTACTTTGCACTATCTCGATACCACGTATCGATTCAATAACCAGTTAGGTTCGGTGGCAAATCAGTTTGTTCAAAAAAATCCGAATCAATTGGAAAAAGAGCTTAAGAGCCACAAAGAGCATAAAGCCAAGGCTGTAGCCTTGATCCCAATGGGCAATGTTGAAAAAACACTTGATCAACTGGATCGTAAGAGTAAATCAGTGGCAAAGGTGTTGTTACTCGGTCGCAACCATTACCATAAACCAGAGTTACTTGAAGATTGGAAAAAGCAGTTTAAACAACTGAATATTGAATTTATCACCTGCCATGCAAGTAAAGGTCGTGAGGCAGACTACGTGATAATCCTCAATGTTGATGAAGGGCAATTTCCAACAAGGGTGAAAACGTTGCATTTGAATGGTGTATTAACTCATTCAAATGATGATTACCCTTACGCGGAAGAAAGGCGATTGTTTTATGTTGCGTTGACACGAGCCAAGAAAAAAGTTTGGGTGGCCTATAACGGCAGTGGTTCGAGCTTTGTTAAAGAATTGCTTAGTGATGACTACCCAGTTCAACAGATCGGATAGTAAAAAGCCGAAGGAACACCTTCGGCTTTTTTGTATTTCTTCATTAAGCGCAGCTTAGATTCTTTCTGAAAGATAGGCTTCGTAATCTGGAATTTCAATATCGACCTCTGATTCAATGAGATCAGATGAGAATAGGAACTTAGCCGTTGCACGGTTTGTTGCTACAGGAATATTCCAAACACCGGCAATACGAAGCAATGCTTTTACATCCGGGTCGTGCGGTACAGCATTAAGCGGATCCCAGAAGAAGATAAGCATATCGATATTACCTTCGGAAATGAGGGCTCCCAATTGTTGATCGCCACCCATTGGACCGCTAAACAGTGATTTGATAGCGAGCCCGGTTTCTTTGCTCAGCATGCTGCCAGTTGTTCCTGTTGCATAGAGAAAGTGTTTTTGTAGTTTTTCTTTGTTCTCTTTAACCCAGCGCAACAATTCAGGCTTGCAGTTATCATGTGCGACGAGTGCTACGTGTTTATGAGCGGGCATGGTGCGCGTTGTTTTTTGCATCAAATAATCCTAATTATGAACGTAAAACGTTGGGCGGTACTCTGATGGCGACAGAGACTCTGCAACCACTCTAGGGTTGAGTTTGTTTGGTGTCAAAGCTTCAATGACTGGCGCTTCAATTTTTTCATAAGGCGTCCCATTCAGGTAATGAATTGCTTGTCGAATAGAGAGTCGGCCTTGAAGGACCATTTTGTCCGTTGGCGCGAATTCAACTCGTTTACGTAACAAGCCACGATAAACGCCATGGCTAAGGTAGGTTGATACCAGACCAATTTCTCCTGTCTTACCAGCGCTACGAAGCTCACTTATTGCCGCTTCGATAGCGACAGCACTACCAACGATGTATTCAATCTGATGTGCTTCTATCGACTTTTGCACTAAGTTCCGTTGAAGTTCTTTATCATTATCTGCCCAATAAGTTTCAACAATATTTATATCACTGCCTCTTAACGCAGAAAGAAGCCCTTGAATGACTGGTTTTGTGCCACCGCTAGATCGTGGTCCTGGTAACAGGGCAATATTGGTGATACCCGAACCTTTGGGATGCTTACGTTTAAGGTATTCACCTGTGTAATAACCCATCCAATACCAATCAACGCCGACTTGTCCTTTAAGTATTTCAGAATTGGCAGCGTTTACATCTAATTGGTTGACTGTGGCAAATACGGGGATTGAGGCGGAGGCTTGCTGCAAATTTGAATAGAACATATCTGGTGCGACAGTACCGAGTATAATTGCGTCAGCATTCCATTTAGTACAAAGCTCCAATTGTTCTTTTTGCTTATCGTGATTTGGGTAACCACCCGCTTCCAAAACACGAAGCTCGATACCTTGCTGGCGGGTCTCATCAACCATGCCGTAATTGACTGAAAGCCAATAGGAGTCTTTGAGATGCGGATAGAGAGCACAGATACGCAGTGATTCTTTCGCGACCACAGCGTTGGCGAATAACAAACTAAACAAAAAGTATGGAATAAATTTTATGCGGATATTCAACAATAGAGGAAATGACATGACGCTTTTCGTTGGATTAAAAAGTATAAACACTGCAGAATATAGCGCATTCTGTAAGAGTTAAGAAGTGATCAATTTTAATGTTATTTGC
The DNA here is from genome assembly GCF_050337565.1 of Vibrio kasasachensis. Classification (NCBI taxonomy): domain Bacteria; kingdom Pseudomonadati; phylum Pseudomonadota; class Gammaproteobacteria; order Vibrionales; family Vibrionaceae; genus Vibrio; species Vibrio kasasachensis. The sequence goes on from NZ_JAKJTB010000009.1 coordinate 157,692, forward strand.
TAAAGCCAGTATTGGGCGCAAGCTGCTGTTTGCTTTTCTTGCAATGGCGCTCTTGGTCGTAATGTCTTCCTTTATTGGTGTATTCGGTTTTTCATCGGTTGCAAAAACTGAGCGTAACGTTGTGAACTCGGCGATACCTTCGATGATTGAAGCGCGACAGGTGGCTGAGTTAAGTTCGCGAATCATCTCTTCTGTCCAAACACTCACAAACTCTAAAACAGAGCAACAAAGACAGCAATCGGGCAAAGACCTATTTGATCAATTAAGTGCATTGCTAACACACATTAAACAACTTGGCTCAGATTCGTTTGATTCACTACTACTGACCACTTTGGAATCTAATGTCCAAGAAATCATCGATACATTAGGTCAATTGGGTATTGTCGTAGAGAAGAAACTCTTCTTGGATAACGACATTGCAAATCGTACAGAAGAGATGCGTGATCTTGCCCATGAACTAGAGCAACTTACACGCACCCAAGTTTCCAACACTAGCACCATTGCTGTTGCAAATGTTACTCACATCTACGATCTGTTAGCTAAAAAGAAAACCGAGAAAGCCTACCAAGCCCTTGATGCATTGGTTGAAGTTGATTTAGATCTATCTGAACGCTTGCATGAACTGCACCTGCTTGCATTTCAGCTTCTCAATCAAATTGAAGAAATACGTACGATTAGCGATTCCGCTCGACTTAATGTTATTCGCAAGCAGTTTGACCATAACCTCGCTATTATGAAGCGCCGTGTTCAAGCGGTAGAAGACCCAACGCGTTCAGTGCAAATGTCTAATTTACTGACAAAATTAGAAAAGCGCGAAGTAGTCTTCGCCGTGGTGCTACAGCGCCACCAGAATGAAGAAGAATCACAGAAATTGATGCAGGATACGTTGGATCAATTTACCGCATTGAACGCTACGATTAATAAGCTGGTGGATGAGTCAAACCGTGCGACTACCAAGGCGGTAGAGAAGCTCAAAACCACGCTTAACTATGCCCAACTCACACTGACTATTATCACCGTTTTAGGCTTAATTATTGTAGCGCTAATTGTATGGAAGGTTGTTTATGTGTCGGTTTTAAAACGTTTGGCGGAATACTCATCGGCACTGTTATCCATCGCTCAGGGTCAGCTAAAAGTGGATATCACTGTTAAAGGTAACGATGAATTGGCACACATGGGCAGATCTATTATTACCGCGCGAAATACCGCTCACGCTTTGAAGGTAGTTGCTGAAAGCGAGATAGAAGCAAAGCGTCAGTTACAAGTTCACAAAGAAAGCTTGGAAGAGTTAGTCACGGAACGCACGGTGCAATTACAAGATACAAACAAACGTTTGAACAATGAGGTGCTTAATCACGCCAAAGCTCGTCAAGAAGCCGAGCAAGCTAGTCGTGCAAAATCGGCGTTTTTGGCAACGATGAGTCATGAAATCCGCACGCCAATGAATGGCGTACTTGGTACAGCACGCTTGTTGAAAGATGCGGGCTTGAGCGCCCAGCAGTCTTACTACGTTGATATTATTAACCGTAGTGGCAAAACCCTTTTGGCGATTCTAAACGATGTACTGGATTACTCGAAAATTGAAGCTGGTCATTTAGAAATTCGGCCAGTCAATTTTAATCTGCACTATATGGTTGATGACGTAAATCAACTTATGCAAGGTCGAGCTAAAGAGAAGCACCTAGAGTTGAGCTGTTTAATTGAAAGTGATATCAAACCGTTCTGGTTAGGTGATGCTACTCGTATCAATCAAGTGGTCACAAATTTAGTCGGTAATGCGATTAAATTTACTGAATCTGGTTATGTGGATATCTATGTCTCACTTGAAGACGAGCATCATGTTACTTTTGAAGTGTCAGATTCCGGAATTGGTATTTCAAACCAAGAGATGGAAACATTGTTTGATGCGTTTACTCAAGCTGAAGGTGGTTTAAGTAGTAAAGGTGGAACCGGACTTGGTTTGGCTATTAGTAAACGTATCGTCGAAGCCATGGGCGGTGCGTTAGGGGTAGAGTCTGAGGTGGGACATGGTAGCCGTTTTTGGTTTACGCTACCTCTTGAAGAGGGTGAAGAAGTCATTGAGAAAAAATTGGCAATAAGCAACTCAGTACAGGCTAAGGTATTGTTGGTAGAAGACAACCCGGTAAACTGTGTTGTCGCAGAAGGTTTTTTAACCAGTCTTGGTCATCAAGTCGTCATTGCCGAAACAGGGGCAAAAGCAAAACAAATATTCACACAACAACGTTTTGATATTGCGCTGTTGGACATAAATCTTCCCGATTGCGATGGCCGTGATCTATTAAACGAACTGCGCGTTATCCAAGGCTCGTTAGACCTCACTGAAAATGATAAAACGCCGTTTATCGCCGTGTCTGCTCATGTGTATAGTGAAGAGGTAGAAAGCTATCTAAACGCTGGTTTTGATGGTTATTTAGCAAAACCACTTGATAAGGATGCATTGTGTGCGTTGCTCCGAAATCGTCTGGAAGGCAAAACGCTATTGCTCGACCAAAAAGAACAAATATTACCAATGGTTAGAACAGACATGATCATTAACAACAAAGTGATAGACGATGATTTGCGGGTGCTTGGAAAAGAGAAGATGCAGCATATCTGCGACTTATTTGTGCATGGTTGTGAAGAAATGCTTTCACAGCTCAGAGCGGCAGGTGATATAGGTGATTCGAACGAGGTTAAACAATTAGTCCACAAACTCAAAGGATCGGCTGGCAGTTTGGGGCTTATGGCTCTTTACGATGAGTGTCAGCAAATCGAAGCGTCAATAGATCCTGTACAGGCTTATATTATTTCAAAAGCTGAACTAGAGAATAAGATTGAACAATCAATCGATGCGCTAACAACATTGTTGGCGTAGTTGGTTAGGGTGCCCAAATAGCAGAAAGCGCGAACAATGCTTGCGCTGTGTAGTAGGTAAACATCACGACATGGCGCGAGAATGCAGAGCTGGCGCGAAAGCGGTCAATTGCTAGCACGAGATCAGACATAATAAAGATACAGGCTCCGATCATTGCCATAGCGGAAAGAGGAGTAATGGTGTTGAGCCATGCAATCGTCGCGTTGCTTGCCATAAATAGTATGCTGACAAAATAAAGACCTACATGCCATTTGTCTTTGCCAATGCTTGGCAATAACAACAGATAGACAATCAGGCCAATACAGCCGAATACTATGGGTAACCATGATGGTTGGTAACTCTCAACTTTGAGTAGAAAAGCGTAGCCAAAAACAAATTGTGCGATTAAGAAGCTAAGTAGCCCATCTCTAAATCTGTCTTTTGGCAGCATCAAAAAAATGTCACCTATCACAGAGATAGATAATCCTAAGCAAATGTAGAAGCTATAACCTGTAAATTGAGTGGATGGATTGAGCCAAACCATGACAGCAAGTAATGCGGCGGGCAAAGGTTTTGATAGATAGAATAGCCAACGGGGTCCTCGGCTAATCGAATAGAGGTGAACTAAACACAAAGTAACAATCACTAGCCACATAATCTTTCTCGTTCACTCTATTTTTGAATTGTTACGTCAATGGGTATGACTAAGCTTCTAAATATTATCTGATTTTAAAAACAAGTGCTGATGTTTTTTGGTTTAACAGTGAAAAATATGGATAACAAAACTATCAATCTATTCGTCTCGAGAACGTATCCAGAGACTCCTATACAGGGCGAGTTTGTTAGGTTCGTAGACTTTGCTAGAGCACTAGATTTTCAATTCGATGTTTAGCCTGTAAACCTAACCGCTCTCGCTGAACTAAGCATCTGGGTATATAGCAATGTTCACTCGTTGCCACTATGTTTAAAGAGCACTCATTCGGAAAGGAGTTGATTCATGCATAACCCGATTGGTTGGTTTGAAATCTACGTAAATGATATCGATAGAGCGATAGAGTTTTATCAAAAAGTGTTCCAAGTTACCCTTGAGCCGATGAATGATCCGACAGGCGAAAATCTAATTATGTGGTCATTTGGTTCTGATATGCAAAGTTATGGCGCCACTGGGGCTTTGGTCAAAATGGAAGGGGCCGAGGCGGGGGGTAATAGTACCCTCGTTTATTTCTCGTGTCAGGATTGTAGCGTGGAAGCTAAGCGCGCTGAAATGGCTGGTGGTAGGGTGCAACAAGTTAAAATGGCGATTGGCGAATATGGTTATATCTCATTGGTCACCGATACAGAGGGCAACATGGTTGGGTTACATTCTGCGCAATAATGTTGAGAATACCCATTTTTGTTGGTCGTTTCGATAGGAACGTGTAGTGCATCCTTCAGCGATCATCGCTGTCTCCTTAATTGTACGGTACTTGCCAACCAGCCATAGCAGGGGCGAGATTTGTTTTGTATTGAAAACGACTGCCATGACAAGTAATACAGATCAGACTATAAAAGAGTCCCAAAGAATGACAAAACTCGATTGTTGATGGCGCTCGTCTTTCCATTTGTTGGGATGGTCAAGAAAATAGCGAGTGACTGCTAAATATTGACCATGACAACATTCGAGCACTAAGGGCAGTGGAAAATCAGCCAATTCCCCGGATTTTTGTCCACGTTGAGTTAAAGCTAAATGAATAAAAAAAGGATTCAGTCAAGAATCCTTTCTATAACCCATTATAGCAACAGGAGAAACCGCGAGAGCTTGGTACTATTACGCGATTGCTTCTTCCAAAATTGAACGGCTTTGTTCAATTGTAATTGCTTGGTTTTCACCTAACGCTATCATGCCGTGTTTTTGCAACTGCTCTAAGACACTCTTAATTGCCGCTGCTTTATCACCATCGTATTGTGTGAGTTTGGTTGCAACGCCAAGATTGTTGTACAGTGCTTCCATTGCATCGATAGTACGTTCGGCAAGATCGGTAGTCTGCTCTAAAGCAAATACCTCTCGACCTAATTTCTCAAGCTTACCGCGTTTATTTTCAATCTGGTTGTGTAGCAGGGAAGGTTGAATGATAGCTAGTGAGCGCGCGTGATCGACATGCCATAGGGCTGTAAGTTCGTGCCCAATCATGTGTGTCGCCCAATCATGAGGAACACCTGAACCAATAAGACCATTAAGCGCCTGATTCGCAGTCCACATCAAGTTTGCACGCCATTCGTCATTGTGTCGTTGGTCATATTGTTCGGCGAGTTGTTTTAAATTGCGTAGAAGTACCTCGGCATAGCCGTCTTGAACTATGTGACCATGGTTAAACGTTAAGTACTGTTCACACACATGCATCCACGCATCCACAAGACCATTCACGATTTGTCGTTCAGGCAGTGACTTCATTACATCAGGGTCCATGACTGCAAACGCAGGCTGAACAAATGGTGACAAGAATGGTAGTTTGTCTTGAGTTTCTGCTTTGGTTATAACCGCACCAGAGTTTGACTCAGAACCAGTAGCAGGTAAGGTCAAAACTGCCCCTAACGCTGTTGCAGAAGTTACCTGATGTAGACCTGTGAATATGTCCCAACCATCACCCTCGTAGTGTGAAGCTGCAGCGATGTACTTACATCCGTCGATGACAGACCCACCCCCAACCGCGAGTATGAAGTCAATATGGTCTGATTTAACAATTTCAACCGCTTTATCTAGAGTTTCTTTAGTTGGATTTGCTTCGACGCCAGAGAATTCTTGCCATTGGTGCTGTGCAAGGCTTGTGACCACTTGGTCATAAACACCGTTCTTTTTGATTGAACCACCACCGTAAACAACTAATACACGGCTATCTGTAGGTATCGCGTTGGCGATAGCTTCGATTTGACCTTGACCAAAGAAAATTTTAGTAGAGTTTTGATAAGTAAATTTCATCGACATTGTTGTTTCCTCTTCAAATGAGAGTTCGAACTATCATTGTTATGTGAATGCTAGCTACATAGCGCTAGTTGTGTGACAGCAAGTTTAAGCACATATAAACAGATGGGGATGAGCGGAAGGCAATACAAGTATTAAAAGTTGAAACGCAGGAAAAACTAATCTAGAGATATTTCACTGAATAAATAAAGATTTATAGATGAGTATGATTAAAAAACGGGAAAAGATAGCTTACAAATTTACCGTTTTTATTTGCCAGACTTTAGGTAATACTAAGCATCCCTATAGGAGATCTAGTCAATCTCTAAAAACACCCTCTATTAATGAGGGTGTTTTTTTGTCTCATGCCCTTAGGGCTCAGTTCCCAAATTAGTACACTGCGTTACTAAAATTGATAGCTCTCTGGCACAACCACAATGCCATTTGGTGAAATATGGAATCGTTTCGCATCGTCAACTGAATTGTAGCCAATTTCTGTATTAGCAGGGATTTTGACATGTTTGTCTATGATACAATTCTTTATCTGACAACCGTCGCCAATCTCAACATGATTGAAGATAATGCTGTCCATGACAGTCGCACCATCATTAATTAACACGGCAGGTGAGATGATAGAGTGCTGTACAGAACCGCCGGTATTTATGACACCGTCGGCAATAATTGAATCGATAAAAATACCTTCATTACCTGTAGTGGAAGAGATGGTTCGTGCTGGTGGATATTGAGGCTCGTAAGTTCTAATGCCCCAATCCTTTTGATATAGGTTCATTGGAGAGACTGGCTTAAGTAAATCCATATTCGCTTGATAGTAGGAATCTATGGTTCCTACGTCACGCCAATAGCAGTCTTTTGCCACTCGACCTAGTTCGCTACAGAACTTGTAAGCATAGACATCTTTGCTTTCGACCAGTTTTGGGATGATGTCTTTACCGAAATCGTGATTTGATTGAGTAGTTATGGCATCTTCCTCTAAGCACCCTCGAAGGATATCTGCATCAAAAACATAAATTCCCATCGATGCAAGACTGCGTCCGGGTTTGCCAAATATACTCGGTGGGTCAACTGGCTTTTCAATAAAGTGAATAATTTCACCACTCTCTTTAACATCAACCACACCAAACTGACTCGCTTCTTGTTGATCAACCTCCATACATGCAATGGTCAACTTCGATCCAGTTCTTTTATGTTCTTCCACCATAGCGGCGTAGTCCATGCGGTATATATGGTCACCCGACAAAACAACAACATATTTTGCATCACTGCGGTCTAGCAACCAAAGATTATGATAGATCGCGTCGGCAGTACCTTCGTACCATTTTCCACCGCCTCTCATTTGCGGCGGAACGACTGAGATAAACTCACCTAACTCCGGGTTAAATAGCGACCAACCATCTCGCAAATGTTTTTGCAGCGAATGAGATTTGTATTGAGTTAGAACTAAAATGCGTCTTAGCCCTGAATGGAGGCAATTGGTTAGGGTGAAATCGATAATTCGATATTTTGCCCCAAATGGTACAGCGGGCTTTGCTCGGTCATCGGTTAATGGACTTAGGCGAGAACCGACGCCTCCAGCGAGTATCACGGTGAGAGTGTCTTGCATAATTATTCCTTAATGCGCAAGCATAGCGAGACGTTGTATATAAGAAAGTCTAACAAGAAGCGAGCCAACTGAAAAAATTCCATTTTTTCAGTTGGTTATTGGTAGGTAAAAGGGAAATACAGTCTCATGAAGGTGCAAAAACCAAATGGATTGCACCGTGGTGGTGATTTATTAATTACGACATTTATCGGCGACCATTTTGTATAATAATGTTTTGCTGTAACGGGAGGTATTTTGGTGATTAGTAGTCGATGAGACTTAACTTATGCGCACAAAGCAGGAGTGTGAATAGAAAAAGCGCCTCTATAAAGACGCTTAGTTACGTTTATAACATAGAGTTTTTGTTATTCATGTTGAGATGAAATTGGATTGATTTCTATTTGTTGCTGTAGAGTTTCTAGCATTGTTGGATCGCTTAGACCAACACCTATTTGGCTAATAGCCAACGCTGAAAGAGCGGTGGCAAAGCTAAGTAGTGTGGTTTTGTCCATTTTTTGCATATGTCCCCAACACATACCCGCAACTAACGTATCACCAGCACCAACGGTACTAACCACTTCCATTTGTGGTGGTTTTGAGCTGAACCACTGACCTTCGCTTAACCAAAGAACACCATTAGCTCCCATCGAAACAACAATATTTTGAATACCGGATTGACTGAGTTTCTCTGTTTCTCTAATAACATCTCGCGTGGTGTTTATCGGTGTATTGACGAGTTCGGATAATTCTTCATCGTTTGGTTTTATGAGCCAGGGTGTCGCATTTATCCCTACTTTAAGCGCAGCGCGGCTTGAGTCAAAAATGACTTTTTTGCCTCGGCTCTGTAGTAGTGCGATCCATTTGTGGCATAACTCAGGGGTGATGCCTTGTGGTAGGCTGCCTGCGAGCACAAAATAATCGTGATCATCACACAGTTCATCGAGTGTGGCTTCAAATGCATCGATTGCAGTTTTATCCACGTCAACACCAGGGAAATTGATGTCGCTTACAGCTCCATTTCTCTCGACCAGTTTTACGTTAATGCGAGTTGAACCGTTGACACGGATAAAGCGGTCATCAGCATCAATTTGTTCAAATAGTTGGGCAAATAGCTCTTGATTATCCTCACCAAGAAAGCCAGTTACGGTGACTTTTGCGCCGAGATCTGACAACACTTTTGCCACATTCACCCCTTTACCTGCCGGATGAAAGTTACTGTTGTTTATAAGACTAACACCGCCTTGATTTAACGTATTTAGTGAGCCAGTCAAATCTAAAGCAGGATTAAGGGTTATCGTGACGACTTTATTATTCATATAAGAACCTAAATCGGATTCAATCGCTGATGGTTCACTTTAACTACAAATTGAAGCTTGCTGAATCCATTCAGCTTTAATGCTGTAACGATTCAGCTTATAATGCAAACAAGTTAGCGATCATCGTTTTTAAACTTTGATCTAATCCACAAAAAATCGGATCAAGCATGACATTAGATCAAATTGCCAAGTTGGCAGGAGTTTCTAAAACTACCGCGAGTTATGTGATTAACGGCAAAGCCCAGCAGTATCGCATCAGCAAAAAAACACAACAAAAGGTGATGGCTGTCGTTGAGCAACATGATTATCGTCCCGATCTAGCGGCAAGCTCGTTGAGAGTTGGAAGTAGTCGCTCGTTTGGTTTAATCATTCCCGATTTAGAAAACACCAGCTACGCGCGCCTTGCCAAACTGTTAGAACAAAACTCGCGTAAAGCGGGTTACCAAATTTTAATTGCGTGCTCAGATGACGATTCCGATACAGAGCGAGCAGTGGTACAAGCTCTCATGAGCCGTAAAATAGATGTTCTTTTCGTTGCGAGTTGCCTCCCTGATGCCAATGATTTCTATTTATCATTACAGAAAAGAGGGACGCCAGTAGTGGCACTCGACCGACCCCTAGATGATGAGTATTTTTGTTGTGTACTCAGTGAAGATTTAGGCGGTGCTTATGAACTGGCGCGCTCTATATTAACTGAACAAGTAAAAACGATTGGCGTTATTGGAGCGTTACCTGAATTGGCGGTATCAAGTGTACGGGAGCAGGGTTTTCGTCGTGTCGCTAAAGAGTCTGATTTGGAGTTTAAAGTTGGTTATGGAAATCAGTTTAATAGGGAAGAGGGCAAAGCCGTCTTTGCTAAATGGATTGCGGAAGGCAACGTACCAGAAGCTGTTATAACTACATCATATACATTGCTCGAAGGTGTATTGGACGAGCTCATTCTTAATCCTCAAATCGCATCAAAACTTAAACTTGCGACATTTGGTGACAACCGATTATTAGATTTTTTACCGTTCAAAGTTAACTCATTACCACAACAATTTGAGATTATTGCGGATAGTGCTCTCATATTGGCGCTTAGTGCTGTGGGCAAAAAGTACCAGGCTGGCGTTAAATTAGTGCCAAGGAAAATAGTCGTACGTAATTAACGATATAAGCTGAATAAAATAAAAAAAGCCCTGCATTACAGGGCTTTAAACAGAAATTTAACTCTAGTGTTTAAATAGATGCACTTGCTCATTTAAGCGTATAGAAATCTGTCGTAGCTCTTCAGAAAGCGCACGCGAACTTTGTGCCTCTTGCGTTAAGTGAGTTGAAATATCACTTGCTAGCTGAATGTTTTTGCTTACTTCTTCGGTTACAGTTCTTTGCTCAGAAGCGGCATTTGAGATATGGGAAGACATCTCAGAAATTTCTTGAATAGAAATGGTGATTTTCTCTAGCGCTTCGGTCGCATCATTTGCGTCTTCAACACTTGATGAGGCGAGGTCACGACTTCGAGTCATAGACTCTACCGCTTCTACACTGTTTTTCTGTAGGCTTTCGATCATTTCACGAATTTCTACGGTAGAGCTGTGCGTACGTTGCGAAAGGACACGAACCTCGTCAGCGACCACGGCAAAACCACGCCCTTGATCACCAGCTCGAGCAGCCTCAATCGCGGCGTTCAGCGCTAGAAGGTTGGTTTGTTCTGCAATATCACTGATGGTTGATGTGATGGTATTGATGTTTTGTGCATTTCGCTCCAGTTCACCAATTACTCGTGCAGCATTATCCAGTTGAGAGGCTAGGTTCGTGATGGAATCTTGGTTACGTTTTATTACACGCTTACCTTGATCACAGTGGTCTGTTGAACCAAATGCTGAATCAGCGGTTTGCTTCGCATTGCCTGCAACTTCTTCTGCCGCAGCAGACATTTCGTGCACTGCCGTTGCTATTTGAGATACTTCGTTTAGCTGACTTGCTAATGATTCACTTAATTCAATCGCTAACTTGGTGCTCACTTCAGATTGACTGTCTAAATCTTTAGATGAACTAGAAATGTCATGGACAACTTCCTGAAGCTTAGCGATAAAGGCATTAACCTGACTTGCTAAAATGCCAATCTCGTCTTGAGTCTTCACTTCAATACGCTTGGTCAAGTCACCGTTGCCTTCAGCTAGATCTCGCATGGATTCACTAAGGTTGTTTAAAGGTGCTAATGCCCGTTTAACAATGACCCAAGCGATGACAGCAATCATTAGAACCTGAATCAAGCCCATCAGGATTGATTGCCCTAATAATTCTTTTTGAGAACTAAAGGCATGCTCTTTGTCGATGACAATGGTGTAGTACCAATCTGTATTTGGAACACGTTTAGATGTGATTAATACATCTGCACCAGAGATGAACGTTTCAACTAACTCTTGGCTTTGAGCAAGTTTAGTAATTTGCGCAGCACTTAAGTCAGGAGAAATCTTATCAATGGTTTTTAACGAGAGTTTTGGATCTTTATGAGCAACAATATTGCCTTTGCTATTGGTCAAAAATGCTTCAACACCTTCAACCTTAAGATCAATAACATCGCTTACTAAGTTATCAATTTCAACATCAGCCCCTAGAACACCTGAAATACTTCCTTCAGTAAAAGGTAGCGCGATGGTCATGTTTAAACCATTGTTCTGAACGTCGTGGTAAGGTTCAGTGATGTTGACACCACCAGCTTTAATCGTGTCTATATACCAATCACGTTGGCGAGGGTCATAATCTTCTGGTGTTCCGAGATCGATACCAAGAATAAATTGACCATCATCTAGACCAGCATAAGCAACACGGAAGTCACCGGCTTTAGAGGCAGTTGCAAGGTACGGTTGCGCTTCAGAAGGGTCGATAAAAGCGTCGGAAGCTGAGCGAACCACGTTAATTTTAGCTTTGATCCATTGATCCATACTTGTCACACTGCCGTTTAGTAGTGTGGTTGCATATTGATTTATAGAGCGAGTTGTTTCGTCAAAGATCTGCTTGCTCGTAATATAAGTTTGAGCGGTAGTCATTAGCAAGATAGCAAAAACGAAAGCAAGGGTAAGTTTATTCTTTATTGATAGCGCAGACATATGTATTTTCCAATGCTCGAAAGGTAACGAAATGAGAATACCAGACACAATGTGAACAAATGTAATAGTGCTATTAGAAACTTGATCTCAATCTCAATATTAATTTACAAATCTAATTTTAATGGTGTAAAGCGTCGCAAGTTTACATGTTTACACTCAAAATCAAGCATTTATAAACTTAAGTAGCCATGGATTTATGTAGCGTTCCTGTAATTAATGTCGCTTGGAGTAGTTAAATGTAATTACATTAACTCTAAATATTTAACTAGTCCAAATATTAAAAAGCCCTGCGTTGCAGAGCTATTTAATATTTTTATCTGTTAGTGTTTAAATAAATACACTTGCTGATTTAGCTGCTTGGCAATATACCTTAAGTCTCCAGATAGTGAACGAGAGTTTCGTGATTCTTCTAAAAAGAGAGATGATATATCGTTGGTTTGTTGAGTTTTCTTACTTACCTACTTCTTCAGTGACGGAGCGTTGCTCTGAGGCGGCATTTGATATTTGTGAGACCATATTAGACATTTCCTGAATAGAGAGGGAAATGTTCTTCAATGCAGCGGTCGCATTATTGGCATCATCAACACTTGAACCAGCAAGGTCCCGACTTTGATTCATCGAATTAACGGCAGCAACAACTAAAATCGCAAGAATAAAGGCAAGAGCAAGTAACTTATAATGAATATCACTCACGTTAAGGCACGCCATTATTGTTGTAGAAAAAATTGAAAGTCTTTAACAAAATAATAGCGTGGAACCTAGATTTTTATTAGTACTGGAAGCGCACCGACATGGTGATTTGTGGACCGTAAAGCCCATAATTGCGGGTTTCAGCGGAAAGAGAAAGTTGTGAGGTTGAATGGAATCGTACACCTGCATGGAAAACTGAACTCTCATCAAGTTTACCTACTCGGGTGGTCGCTTCAAGTTGATCTGTTAGCCACATACGTAAACCGATATTGAATTCAGGTACTGTTTCTCTCTCCAAATTGTGAGAGTCAGGGTAGCTAATGTTATGGATCAACGCTTGTCCAAAGACATCTGCAAATTGGTTGATTGGTCCATTAAAACCGAAACCAGCGGCTAAATCTGCATCACCATCAAACTGACTATCTGCACGCGCAACAAAGTGTACGTTTTCCAGCATCATCATACCAAATTCTACCCCAGAGAACCGTGGGTCGATTGCTGTGCGGAATTCGAGATAGTTGTAGCTAAAATTATTAGCTAGGGCAGTTGGTGCAACCATTGAACCGGCGAGAGCGGCGAAAAGGATATGTTTCTTCAAAATATTTCTCCAACGATCAGCAACAAACACAGAAAAGGTCTGCATATGCAGACCCATGTTGGTTATTTTACCTTTAAATCTTATAGATTTATAGCACTTGAATGCGATCTACTTCGATCTCAGGAGTATTACCGCCTTCGAATTCACCAAACAGTCGAACTTGGGTGCTTGCATCAAGCGATTGCTTTAGAACAATGTCATCATCCAGTTCAACTTGGACTTCTGCTTTGCCATCACTAAAAATAAATTTTTCGTGATTAATCTGACGAATAAGCTTGCCTTCTAAAACCACTTTTTGTTCTGTAAACATACTGCTATCAGCAAGTAGGTTAGTTAGGTTAGCTAGCTCAACAGGACCTGTGTATTGCACTGCGTTTTGTTTATGGTGATTATCGCCGCCAGCTAAAGCGATAGTTGGAGCAAGGATAAGTACAGCAGTTGCGATAATTTTTTTCATGATGTTTCCTTAGTGCTTATTGTTAGGTTTAGTGCCCTTATTTGATGGTGCTATTAAACACTAGTGAATGTGAACCGTTGCTGATGGGCACATTCATTCTCCGTTCATGTATTTTGTTAGTAATACTATCGCAAAGCCGATATGATTCTTGCAAAGTAATCAATCATATAAATGGTCTATATGTATCCACCGTTTGAAGCGTTAATGGTACAAGGCACTACTTCGGACGCAGGTAAGAGCGTATTAGTAGCTGGTTTGTGTCGTGTTCTAGCCCGCAGAAATATACGTGTGGCTCCGTTCAAGCCACAGAATATGGCCTTAAATAGTGCTGTAACACGTGACGGTGGTGAAATAGGTCGGGCGCAAGCAGTCCAAGCTGCGGCGTGTAATATTGAACCAACAGTTCATATGAACCCTGTATTATTAAAACCAAATTCTGACACGGGTGCGCAAGTTATCTTGCAGGGCAAAGCAATATCCAATATGGAAGCGACGAGTTATCACGACTACAAGCGTGTTGCTATGGATACGGTTATTGACTCTTTTGGGCGTTTAGTTAAAGAATTCGATTCGGTCATGATTGAGGGGGCGGGTAGCCCTGCGGAGATCAATCTACGCGAGAATGATATAGCCAATATGGGTTTTGCTGAGAAAGCAGATGTCCCTGTAATTATTGTTGCTGATATTGACAGAGGTGGCGTCTTCGCTCATTTGTATGGCACGTTAGAGCTATTGTCACAAAGTGAACAAGACCGTGTGATTGGTTTTGTTATAAACCGTTTTCGTGGAGATATTGCGCTGCTACAGTCAGGTTTAGATTGGCTGGAAGAAAAAACAGGCAAGCCAGTCATCGGTGTATTACCTTATTTACACGGCTTTGATCTAGAGGCAGAAGATGCAATAGACAGCCAGCAGCAGTTGTCCGAACAAGCTAAACTGGTAGTAAAAGTTCCAGTGTTTACCAGAATCAGTAACCATACCGATTTCGATGTACTACGACAAAATCCTGATATCGATCTTCAATATGTCGGTAAGGGAGAGACTCTGAATTGTGCAGACGTGATCATTTTGCCCGGATCAAAGTCGACACGTTCAGACCTTGCCTATTTACGCAGCCAAGGTTGGGATAAAGACATAAGTAGACACCTTCGTTTTGGCGGTAAAGTTATTGGTATTTGTGGTGGTTTCCAAATGTTGGGGCAATCTATCAATGACCCTTCGGGTATAGAAGGGGAGCCAGGTTCATCACAGGGATTAGGTTACTTAGATCTAACTACAACAATGACCACAAATAAAATTCTAACCAAGGTTTCGGGTCGTATGAGCTTACTTGGCAAACAAGCCAACGTAATAGGTTATGAAATTCATGCTGGCGAGAGCAGAGTACGATGTGAGCAGCCTATTTTGCTAGAAAATGGCAGTATGGATGGTGGAATAAGTGAATGCGGACAAATATTCGGTACCTACTTGCATGGTGTTTTCGATGACGATCAAGCACTTTCGTTACTTTGCGAGTGGATGGGTTTCGAAAATATTGCTACTGTCGACCATCACGCAAATCAAGAGCGTGCAATTAACCGTATTGCTGACGCAATTGAAGATCATTTAAATTTAGAGTTACTTTGGCCCGAACTAAGCAATAAAACTAATGTTTAAAACAAAAATATTTACCCTGTTTATCTCGCTGCTGCTTTCTAATGTGTTGTTTTCACATTTATCTTTTGCCAACGATGCATCAGATGTACAGCCAATTAAAATTTATGCTGCCTCTTCTTTAACAAATGTATTGAATGAATTGATTGCAGAATATAAGCGCAAACATTCGATCGAGATTATTCCCATTTATGGTGGTTCATCTTCATTAGCGCGGCAGATCGAACAAGGAGCACCAGCCGATCTATTTATTTCCGCCAATGAATTGTGGGTTAAACATTTAGAAAAAAACGGTGTCGTCGACAAGCAACATATACAGCCTTTTGCCCAAAACCGATTGGTTGTCATCGCCCCATCCGGAACAACCCGCACTTTGAATGCTAACCACGTGGAGTCGTGGCTAAACCTCCTTGCTGATAGTCGCCTAGCGGTCGGACAAACAAATGCGGTTCCCGCTGGCATTTACGCCAAGCAATCGCTTAAATCTTTAGGTATGTGGCAGTCTTTGAATAAACACTTAGCACCGACGAGTAATGTTCGCATTGCTTTAACATTGGTTGAACGCGGTGAGGCAAATTTAGGGATTGTTTATCAATCTGATGCAGTTATTTCAAATAAAGTTCGAGTTCTGTACACTTTCACCAGCGCCTCTCATGACCCAATAATCTATCCGTTGGTGACATTGTCACAGTCACAAAGTATTGAGCAGTTCGTGGCGTTTTTGCTCAGCGATAGTGCTCAAGAAGCACTTGTAAAATATGGATTTGATTAGAGGTTTGAATTTGCTGTCAGAATACGAATACCAAGCACTCATTCTAAGTATTAAAGTGTCGTTGTTTGCGGTTGCATGGCTGATTCCGATAGGGATTTCGCTCGCATGGCTATTGGCTAAAAAACAATTTATGGGTAAATCGATCATCGACAGCCTCATCCACTTACCTTTAGTTCTCCCTCCTGTTGTTATTGGCTACTTATTACTGGTTATGATGGGACGAAAAGGCATAGTCGGGGAATGGATTTATGACACGTTTGGCATTTCTTTCGCGTTTAATTGGAAAGGCGCAGTCATAGCCAGCGTTGTGGTTGCTTTGCCGCTAATGGTCAGAGCCGTACGGCTAAGCTTTGAGAGTGTTGATAGCAAATTGGAACAGGCAGCTTCGACACTGGGTGCTTCATCATTGAAAGTATTCTTTACTATCACATTGCCCTTAACGCTCCCGGGAATCATTACAGGCACTATGCTAGCATTCGCAAGAAGCCTCGGAGAGTTTGGTGCGACGATCAGCTTTGTGTCTAACATACCCGGTGAAACTCAAACCATCCCTTTAGCTATGTATACGTTTATCGAAACACCAGGCTCCGAACTAGAAGCAATGCGTTTGTGTGCAATATCGATTGTCATTGCGCTCGGATCATTATTGATCTCTGAATGGATGTCGCGGCAATGCGCCCGTCGTTTAGGAGAGAAGCGATGAGTAAGTTAGCCATTGAGTTCAAACAAAAACTCGGTAATACGACCTTTGATATCAATGTAGAATTACCGGCGCAAGGTATTACCGCGATATTTGGTCGCTCTGGTGCCGGAAAGACAACGTTAATTAATGCTGTTGCTGGGCTTACTAAGCTCGATTCGGGTCACATAGAAGTAAATCGTCGTGTACTGTTTTGTCATGAGAAAGGGGTTAATATTCCAACTCGACACCGACGCATAGGTTATGTCTTTCAAGAATCACGTCTCTTTCCGCATTTTCGAGTGAAAGGGAATTTACTTTATGGTGCTGCGGATAAAGATACCAGTTACTATAATCAAATCGTTGAATTGCTTGAATTAACCTCATTATTGGAACGTTTTCCCATTGAACTTTCTGGTGGAGAAAAGCAACGTGTTGCTATTGGCAGGGCACTGCTAACAAAGCCAGATATTTTGTTAATGGATGAGCCATTAGCGTCGTTGGATCTGCCTAGGAAGCGCGAAGTGCTGCCATTTTTAGAGCATTTGGCAAACAACGTAAATATTCCTATTCTCTACGTTACACATAGCCTTAGCGAAATTCTTCGACTAGCTGATCATATTGTCGTTATTGACCAAGGAAAAGTGGTTACAACTGGTCCAATCGAGCAAGTTTGGGCTTCTAAAGCAATGCGTCCTTGGCAATCTTTTGCGGGTCAAAGCTCATTATTTGAAGCGAAGTTAGTTGAACAAATTGAAGAGTATGCGCTTTCGGGGCTTGAGCTATCTAAAGGGGTTATGCTTTGGGTACAAAAAGTCGAAGCGGACTTACACAGTAGTGTGCGTTTACAGGTTCGTGCCAATGACGTGTCTATTAATCTAGATAAACCAGAACGCAGTTCAATTCGCAACGTTTTGCACGCAGAAATATCAGATTTAGAAACGCACAGTTTTGGCAGCCATCGGCAAAGTGTCTCGGTAAAGCTCAAACTTGCTCCCGAGTGCTATTTGTGGGCAACAATCACAGCTTGGGCGAAAGAAGAACTGGCTTTAGAAAAGGGAATGAAGGTGTACGCGCAAATCAAAGGGGTGAGTGTAACTCAACGGGATATCTCGTTGTCTCACTAAGAACCGTGGCACAGTAACGTAAGAGCAATACAGCAAAAATATAAAACTGAATTAAAAAAAGCCGCATTACGCGGCTTTATGCATTTCTAATGTAACTTATTTAACGAAAACGTCAGTAAAGTCCCGTTTTAGAATAGGATCACGGCGAGCTTTCTTAAGTTGCTTAACCATGTCTTTTACGCAGTTGTGAAGTACTTGATCGAGTAAAGTAGCGCGATACTGCTCTTTATCTTCTTCAGTCATATCTTCTGGTAGATTTAGTGTTGGAAACTCTTCCATCACGTTAAGACCAGCAAATGCTTGGCTAACTGAAACGAGTGCATGAAACTGTTCAAAATTATCTAAAATGTTTTGCGCACTCTTAGGTAGCTCATTCCACGACTCACGTACTGCATCTTCAGATACTTCGTGGATTGATACCACCATCTCGTACATCGCTTCTGGCACGTCATCAAATTCGATTACTTGACGAAGTTCTGCTGAAATAGTCGCCAGATCGATGGTTTTTTTCTCTGTTGGAGTCACGTCAGACATAGTCTTTTCTCTTTACGTTGTACATCTCGCGTTATGCTAGTTTTTCTGCAATAAATGTCAACCTTAGTGGAGCATTTGAATTGAGTAAAGTATGCTAAAGTTTAAATATCTGATTTATTGAGTAGTTTACAGGTAGGTAGATCAATTGGAAATGACAGGTTCAACTATGAAAATTTTGCTGGTCGATGATGTTCAAATGGAACGAATGCAACTTGCGATCAGGCTGAAGCAGTTGGGGCATATAGTTGAAATGGCGGAGTCGGGTGAAGCGGCATTGCGTATTTATCCTGACTTTAAGCCCGATCTTGTTTTGCTGGATATTACTATGCCAGAGATGAATGGTTTCGAAGTATCGGCAAAAATTCGAGAAGACTATCCTGAGTGGATTCCAATCATCTTTCTAAGTTCACATGCTGATCCTCAAATCATTGCAAGTGCGATCGAGTCCGGAGGGGATGATTATCTAGTTAAACCGGTTGATAAACTCGTTTTGCGCGCCAAGTTGACAGCAATGCAGCGAATCGCTTTCATGCGAAATCAACTTAATAGGAAAACCGCGGATTTGGCTCGGTTAAATCAAGAATTAGAAAAGTTAGCAAGTGAAGATGGGTTAACTAAAGTAAGTAACCGCCGTGATGTAGATAAAAAGCTTAAGGAAATGATTTCAGTACATGGCCGTCACAATAACGCGTTGACTGTAATCTTGTTGGATGTGGATTTTTTCAAACTATATAATGATAACTACGGTCACATCCAAGGTGATCAGTGTTTAGTACAGATTGCATCAACATTGAAGAACTTATTCGCCCGTAACGGAGAGGTTGTAGGGCGCTATGGTGGTGAGGAATTTGTAATTATCTTGGGTCATAGTGACTCTTATCAAGCAGAAATCCATGCAGAGCGTGTAAAAAAAGAATTAACCGACAAAGGGTTTGTTCATGAGCATAGTGACGTCGCGGATTATGTGACGGTGTCACAGGGAGTGGTCAGTATTCAACCTACAGGGCATGAACCCGTTGATGAACTATATCGTATGGCAGATATTGCGCTTTACCAAGCAAAGAGGCAAGGGCGTAATAGATACGTTCTATTTGATCCTACAATTGAGTATCAAGAATCGTAACAGGCATTAATTTGCCATGTACTTAGAACATTTGTCTTTAAAATTTAAAGGTAATTTTCGAGCTGAAACCATGCAGTTACGCCCACTACCTTTAGCCTTGTAGAGTGCTTCGTCAGCGGCTTTAAGGATCAGTTTGGTATCTCGTTCTTCGTAGCTATCGGCAACACCAATACTAATCGTCAGTGACGTGGTTGTGGTTTTTGTATCTTGCCCCCGTTTCGTGGTGCCTTTTCTATTACTTCTTGGACGGGCACTCAAATTACGAATAGTCAGTTCATATTCTTCTATTTCTTGGCGTAGATCCTCTAAGTGGTCCCAAGCTGCGTCGGAGTATTTACCTTTGAAAAGAACCGTAAATTCCTCACCACCATAACGATAAACACGAGCACCACCGCCAACTTCACGAAGCTTGCTAGCCACAAGCTTTAGCACATCATCACCTGTGTCGTGACCATAATTGTCATTAAACGCTTTGAAATGGTCGATATCTAGCATAGCCAACGTGTACTTGCGTCCAAGATGCTTTAGATCTGATTCAAGCGCAAGTCTGCCTGGAATACCAGTCAAGCGGTCATTAAATGCTAGTTCGTAGCTTGCTGACATTAAATAGATCAACAGCAAAATTCCGGCAAGACTGAACAGTGCACTTGAGATATAACTTACATGGAAGAAGACAAATGTGGCTGATGCGATTAATACTGCGGAATACACAGCCGCATCTATTATCTGGTTAAACTTGAGGACAGCGATTGCACAAGAAAGCACTACCGCTACTAGATACAACACTAAAATTAGCGGTAAACGTGAGATCTCTGGTGCCACATATAAGAGTGCGTAATCTTGTTGGTTGAATCCGCCCTCTACCACATAGTTAAGTGTCAATTCACTCCACAGAACAAACAGAGCCAAAATGATGAGATATACAAAGAAACCTTTACTTCTGATCGTATTATCTTTGAACGGATAGATAGCGAGACAAGCGGCAGGTAATGAAAATGCCAATAGTGAAAGCTCTAGTAGTGTAGAGCCGGTGGACAAAGAGCTTTGTAAGTTGTTCTGAATAACCCAATAAGTGAGCAACATCGCAGTGCCCACCATCGCACAGCGGCTTTGTTTAAAAACATGACCAAGAATGATAGTGGCGGTAAATAGCACGTACGGTAAATTAAGGCTCAGACTTTGATTAGCGCTGATAAGTGTGGTGACATTATCGATACCAGATGCGATCAAGAGTAACATTCCGAATGGAAACGTAAATCGAAACCAACTAGATGTTACGATTGAGAATGACATTAATTAGAAGTGCCCTTGGTACAGATTATTATTTGGGATGATAAGCATAGCGTTATTAAATGATTTTCCAAGTGTTTTACTTACTAAAAGGGTTAAAAATGCGTCATACTATGAACATTCAGTATTGTTTTGTACAGAATAGTCGTCCCTTATATTACATTTGCTTAAGCTGAAGTGTAAATCGTCAGCGCGTATTATGGATTAACAACGCAAAATTAATGGTTGGCGGGAGTGATAAAGAATGCAAATAAGTGAAGACGTGCA
Source organism: Vibrio kasasachensis (assembly GCF_050337565.1). Taxonomy (NCBI): domain Bacteria; kingdom Pseudomonadati; phylum Pseudomonadota; class Gammaproteobacteria; order Vibrionales; family Vibrionaceae; genus Vibrio; species Vibrio kasasachensis. The sequence continues at coordinate 178,682 of NZ_JAKJTB010000009.1, forward strand.
TAACTATATGGAAAATTTAGTCGGTCAAGTACTAGCTCGGTCTGAATACACTGAGCTCTTCGATAATGACCAATTAGCAGATCTCGCTTGTTTGGCTCTAATACAGTTGAGGCCTGTGTATATACGACACGACGTCGATTTTCTATCTACATTGTCTGAAGAACGTTTAATAATGCTAAAACAACATGCTGAGACGGCAGTGGAGTCGGCTAAAGGAATGATCTTGGAAGACCGGCGCAGAGAGCGAGAAGATGATTTTCCAGTCATTTTTACTACCTCCCGTTTTGACGAAGACGCAGAGCTTGAGTGGTTTGAAAAACCGATACTTAAAAGTAAAAGCAACAAATGAAGTTAAGGAGCTATAGTGGGATTATTTTCTCGTTTGTTTGGTGGTCCAAAGCCAGAATCAAAAAAAGTGGACATCGAGCCTGTTGAATATAAAGGTTTTTTAATTTATCAAGAAGCTATTGAGGAATCGGGTCAATATAGAATTGCCGGACGGATCGAAAAAAATGAAGATGGCGAGCATAAAATACATCATTTTATTCGTTCTGATGTACTTTCTAGTCGAATTGATGCTGACGAATTCATGCTCAAAAAAGCTCAAATGTTTATAGACCAGATGAACGGTAAAATTTTCGATTAGTGCAATGGATTTGATAGAAGTCATGATTATGAGAATCATTAGCCGTTATGCTGATGGTTCTTTTTTTTTAATCCAATAAACTAATTTATTGTTTTTACTTCTCTTTTTTGCGATCTGGTAAGGCCTCTTTTGTATTATATTATGTTGTTTGATGACAGCTAAAATTGCAAAATGGACTAATCTATCTAGTCTTAGCGAGTGGATTTCTGTTTTTTTATTACAAAATACTTGTAATTTGTACACTCGTTAGTTAGAAAAAGAATAATCATTGTGCCAATAGTCAAGGAATAGCTATGCAAATTGGTGTGCCAAAAGAAATGCTCGCTGGAGAAACGCGAGTGGCTGCATCACCGAAGTCGGTTGAGCAGCTTATAAAAATGGGTTTCGACGTTGTTGTTGAATCTCAAGCAGGGGAATTGGCGAGTTTCGACAATGCCTCTTTCGAAGCCGCAGGAGCAAAGGTTGTCTCGAAAGATGACGCTTGGGCTTCTGACATAATTTTTAAAGTAAATGCGCCTATCATTGATAGCGACAGAACGATTGATGAATTCGCTTTGTTTAAAGATGGAGCGACGTTAGTTAGCTTTGTTTGGCCTGCTCAACATCCAGAATTGATGGAGCAACTATCAAATAAAAATATCAACGTACTAGCAATGGATGCGGTTCCACGCATTTCACGAGCTCAGGCGCTTGATGCATTGTCATCTATGGCTAACATCGCTGGTTATCGAGCGGTAGTTGAAGCTGCCCACGAATTTGGTCGCTTTTTTACTGGTCAAATCACAGCTGCTGGTAAAGTTCCACCTGCCAAAGTATTGGTCGCGGGTGCGGGTGTTGCAGGTTTAGCTGCAATCGGTGCAGCAGGTAGCCTTGGTGCTATCGTACGTGCATTTGACGTTCGCCCAGAAGTGAAAGAACAAGTGCAATCAATGGGAGCAGAGTTCTTAGAAGTTAATTTCCAAGAAAACTCAGGTTCTGGTGATGGCTACGCAAAAGAAATGTCTGACGAGTTCAACAAAAAAGCAGCTGAGCTTTATGCTGAACAAGCGAAAGACGTGGATATCATCGTTACTACAGCATTGATTCCTGGTCGCCCAGCACCAAAACTGATTACCAAAGATATGGTAGACAGCATGAAAGCGGGTAGCGTGATCGTTGATTTAGCCGCTGCTAATGGTGGTAACTGTGAATACACAGTCGCAGATCAAGTGATCACTACAGCTAACGGTGTGAAAATTGTCGGTTATACCGATATGGTTGGGCGCCTTCCAACGCAATCTTCTCAGCTGTATTCAACAAACCTTGTTAACTTGATGAAGCTACTGTGCAAAGAAAAAGACGGCAATATCGACATTGACTTTGAAGATGTCGTTTTGCGCGGAGTGACAGTAGTTAAAGAAGGCGAAATAACATGGCCTGCTCCTCCAATTCAAGTATCGGCACAACCGGAACAGAAACCGCAAGCTGCGCCAATCGCTAAGAAAAAAGAGGATAAGCCAGTATCACCAGTTAAGAAACTCGCTGGTTTAGGTGCTGCTATTGTTGCCTTTGGTTGGATAGCTTCGGTCGCTCCAGCTTCATTCTTAGCTCACTTTACCGTATTCATTCTAGCCTGTGTGGTTGGTTACTATGTGGTGTGGAACGTAAGCCATTCGCTACATACTCCCTTAATGTCTGTAACTAACGCAATATCCGGAATTATCGTTGTTGGTGCTTTACTGCAAATTGGGCAAGGCAATGGTGTTGTGACGTTCTTGTCATTCATCGCGGTCCTGATTGCTAGTATCAACATTTTTGGTGGATTTACCGTTACCAAGCGCATGCTTGAAATGTTCCGTAAGAACTAATAGGAGTTACAGGGAATGTCTGCAGGACTAGTACAAGCAGCTTACATTGTTGCTGCTATATTTTTCATTATGAGCTTAGCGGGTCTATCTAAGCAGGAATCTGCACGTGCAGGTAACTACTACGGTATCGTCGGTATGGCGCTCGCATTGATCGCAACGATCTTTAGCCCAGATGCACAAGGTTTTGTGTGGGTGATCGTCGCGATGGCGATCGGTGGCACAATCGGTATTTTCTACGCTAAGAAAGTTGAAATGACCGAAATGCCAGAGCTAGTTGCGATTCTACATAGCTTTGTAGGTATGGCAGCTGTGTTGGTTGGTTTTAATAGCTATATTGATCCGCCAGCAATTGTAAACGCGGATCTACTTTCAGAAGCTGAGATTCATGCTCATCATGTTATTCACTTGGTTGAAGTGTTTCTAGGTGTGTTTATCGGTGCGGTAACCTTTACAGGTTCAGTAGTTGCATTTGGTAAGTTGCGCGGCATCATTTCTTCTTCGGCGCTTAACATACCTCATAAGCACAAGTTAAACTTAGCGGCGATCGTTGTTTCAACATTATTAATGGTTTACTTCGTTAATTCTGACGGAAGCATGTTTGCTCTAATTGTGATGACGCTGATTGCCTTTGCATTTGGTTGCCATCTTGTTGCTTCTATTGGCGGCGCGGATATGCCAGTTGTCGTTTCAATGCTGAACTCATATTCAGGTTGGGCAGCAGCAGCAGCAGGTTTCATGTTAGCGAACGATCTTCTTATCGTAACCGGTGCTTTGGTTGGTTCGTCAGGTGCGATCCTTTCCTACATTATGTGTAAAGCGATGAACCGTTCGTTTATTAGTGTTATAGCGGGTGGTTTCGGCCAAGAAGTTGTTATAACAAGCGACGAAGAATATGGCGAACACCGTGAAACTAACGCTGAAGATGTGGCTGATATGCTTAAAAATGCTAAATCAGTCATCATTACTCCGGGTTACGGTATGGCAGTAGCTCAAGCACAATACCCAGTACATGAAATCACTGAAAAGCTTCGTGCACAAGGGGTAGACGTTCGTTTTGGTATTCACCCTGTCGCGGGTCGACTTCCTGGGCATATGAACGTTTTGTTAGCTGAAGCTAAAGTGCCTTACGATATTGTATTGGAGATGGATGAACTTAATGACGATTTCCCTCAAACGGATGTCGTCTTAGTCATTGGTGCGAACGATACGGTTAACCCTGCGGCGCTTGAAGATCCAAATAGCCCAATTGCTGGTATGCCAGTATTGGAAGTGTGGAATGCTAAAGACGTTATTGTATTCAAACGTTCAATGAATACGGGTTATGCGGGTGTTCAAAACCCACTGTTCTTTAAAGACAACACACAAATGTTATTTGGTGACGCGAAAGAGAGTGTAGACGCTATTGCGAAAGCACTATAAGCTAACTAAAGCATTAAAAGGTCAGCAATATGCTGGCCTTTTTTATATCAATATATAATTGACACGAATATTACATTTAATGCATCAAGACTTGCCATAATGGCCATGTCTGGTGGTAACTCGCTGATTTAATAAGTTTTGCCTTGAAAAATATAACGATAAAGATTTTTACATGCATTTTAAGCTTTGCGTCTATAGGCGTTAACGCTGATACGCTACCAGAACGTATTGATAAGTTTGTCAATTTATTCAAGACATCAGAAGCGTCTGTATCTTACGATGTACGTGTTTTGCAATCCGATTACCCCACACGATTGCTTATGCCACAATCGATGCTTCCTCAGACATCAAGTTATCCGTTGGAAGATATTCAACGATTATACAAACTCTCGGTTGCGTGCACGGGGAAATTACCACTAAGTCCGTTGGTTACTGAGCCATTAGTTTTTACAAGGGCGATGTGTAAAGGCACCAAGCTAAGTAAAACATGGTTTGCGCGTAGCGCTTTAATTCACCCAGGGGGTGGGACTTATGCGAACCGTTACATTGTAACACAGCCAGAAAAGGTTGCTGAATTAGAACAGTACATGCATATAAAAGAGCGTCCTTTGGCCAACGCGAATACTTTACTTGGGCGTTTGCAGAGAATGAGCGAAGAAACAATTACGGCGCTTATCTCGGGCACAAGTATGTTTTTAGAGGGTGAAGACTTGTGGCTGCGTAAAAACGATAGCTACTATATTTACCCAGAGCCGATTTGGAATAAAAATGTCACTGAGTCAGGATTGAGCTTTACGTTAGGCGCTGAGTCAGGTGCGTGTTTTGTACAGCGCGGCAACATTTGTTGGGATGTTGAAGATCATGCCGATATACTAAAAATCAGTATGGTTGGTTTGGTCATTGCAAATATTTTGTTGGTTATTGGCTGGTCTATCTACCGTTGGAATACGAAGCGGAAAGAAATGAAGAGCCGAATGCTGGTATTGCAAATTCTTACTCATGAACTTCGGACACCGATTGCAAGTTTGTCATTAACGGTTGAAGGGTTTCGCCGTGAGTTTGAGTCGTTACCGGAATCAGTTTACGATGAATTTAGACGTTTATGTGAAGACTCTCGGCGTTTAAGGCAATTAGCCGAGGCAAGTAAAGACTATTTACAATCAGACAATAAACCGCTTGCATCAGAATGGGTACCATCTGTAAAAGAGTGGTTAGAATTCAAGATTGAAGAAGAGTTCGGCTCGCAAATCGAGTTCAACATCAATCACGATATCGCGGCAAGACTTAACGTATATTGGTTAGGAAATTGCCTAGATAATCTCGTAAGAAATGCGGTGAAATATGGAGTTAAACCGATCAAGTTGGATGTAAATACATCTAATCAAAAAATTACGTTCAGCGTTATTGACCAAGGAAAGCTCACTCAAAAGGATTGGCGTAGTTTACGCAAACCGTTTGTTAGTAAGAGTGGTTTAGGCTTGGGCTTAACTATCGTTGACTCTATGGTCAGTCGAATGGGTGGTAATTTGACACTCATTGGTCCACCGACAACGTTTATTTTGGAGATACCTTGTGAAACAGACACTGCTTCTTGTTGAAGATGATAAAAACTTGGCAGATGGCTTGCTCGTTAGCCTTGAACAAGCAGGGTACGAGTGTTACCACGCAGAAACTATTGCTGATGTTGAACAATATTGGGCTAAATCGGATTTAGTTATTCTAGACCGTCAATTACCCGATGGCGATTCAGTATCACATCTAGCACACTGGAAAACGATCAAAGAGATCCCAGTGATCTTACTTACTGCGCTTGTTACTGTGAAAGACAAAGTGGCGGGTTTAGACTCTGGTGCAAACGACTATTTAACAAAACCGTTTGCCGAAGCTGAGCTATTCGCCCGAATTCGTGCACAATTACGTGCTCCCGATGGTCTAGAAGAAGATGACAGCAAGGTTCGAACTGACAATCTTTTGATCGATAAAAGCACACGTGAAGTATTTTTTAATGAACAAATTATCACGTTAACAAGAACTGAATTTGATCTTTTGCTATTTTTGGCGAGTAACCTAGGGCGCGTGTTCACAAGAGATGAACTACTCGATCACGTATGGGGCTATAACCATTTTCCGACTACGCGTACGGTAGACACTCACGTATTGCAGTTACGTCAAAAATTACCAGGGCTTGAAATCGAAACACTACGTGGTGTCGGTTATAAGATGAAGGCATGATTCGCAAAATTGCATTGATCGCCGGTGTACTTGTTAGTACATCGGTTGCTTCGGATGGACTCGAGTGGTTTGAGAGTAACTCACCGTTAACTCAGACCCATAAGCATTTATTAAACAATGATTTATCGGCGATGTTTTCCTCTTTAGTTGAAGTGTGGCAACTTGAAGACAGCACAGCACTTGAACCTCACCTAAACGATCTTTTAGTACAGTCATTTGAAGTTGATTGTGGTAAAGGGCTCGATAACAAAGAATTTCCCGATTGGTTGAAAGGTGTACTAGTACAACGTTCAGAAATCCAGAGCCCCGGTCGAGATGCATTTCGTGCGACGGTTGAAGTGCAATCTGATCAGCCCATTACTAATATCACTTTGACGCGATGGATCGACAAATCGATATCTAACGATAATACATTGGAGCTGGTTAGAGAAAACCATTCAGGTGTCGTTACCTATTCTAAGCGTTATAACGTCAATAACAAATTGTCGATGGGGCTATATCGAATTGATATCGTTAACGACAATAATGAGTCGTGGAGCTCGTGGTTAATTTTAGGTGAACCTAAGCCTTATATGACAGTTCGTTGGGCTTCAAAACACAATTGGCAGGTTGAACAAAACGCTTTATTGAATCCTAATTGCCCTTTACCCAAATTGAATGCAGCGGTTTACGATTATGTCGAAGGCACATACAACCAAGTGTGGAGTGGTAGCTACGAATCTGACTACCCAAATTCGTTGCCATTAGAAGAGATAAATGCGGGTCGTTATGTTTTAGCTGTTTCAATCGCACATAGGCGTTGGCAGGGCAAAATAATTGTTGAACAAACTCAAATTATCAGTAAAACGTATGATGTTTCACTAGAGGAATAGCTAAAGTTAGGAGACAATTAGCCGATGTAATATCAAGTCAACTAACTATTTAGCTCCTATATGAAAACCGTATACAAACTATTACCTTTGGCTGTCGCTATGTCATTCGGCAGCGCAAATGCAGCTAACTATGCAGTTGAAGCTCGCGGCGACGCAATGGGTGGGGTCGGGGTTGTTTCTGCAAACTTTCTGACCGCTCCTTTTTATAACCCAGCATTAACGGCCATCTACAGACGTAATGACGATGTAGGGATGATTACGCCAAGTATCGGTTTTAACTATACAGATACTGGTACATTTGTTGATGATCTAGAACGTGTAGAAAGCCTAATTAATAGCGGTGACTATACGAATGCCCAAGCTGCTCTTAAAGATTTAGAGGGTGACAATTTAAAAATTGATATTGGTGGCGTTGTTGCTTTTGCCATTCCTAATCAATTCGTTGCGGCAAATGCTTTCGGTAAACTCTACACTGAGTCTTACGCGACGGCTCAGATTAAAACTGATGGAACAGACCAAGAGAATGCTCTTGGCAGTTCGGTTCGAGCCGTAAGTGTTGGCGTTGCAGAAGCGGGTATTTCTCTTGCCAAATATCAAACCTTTATGGGGCAGCACATTTCATTTGGTTTAACACCGAAACTTCAACGTGTATACACCTATGTTTATGAAGCGAGTTTGACCAACTACGATCTCAAAGATTTGCGGGACAATAGTAAAGGTGAAACCATGTTTAACATGGACGCTGGTTTCCTATGGTTCCATGGTCCTTTCCGCGTAGGTATCGCTGCTACAAATATGATTTCACGCGATATTCATACTCAAAACCTTCCAGGTTCAAATGTTTCTTACGCATATGAAATGTCACCTCAATACACTGTTGGTGCAGGAATTGTTGCTGATTACTTTACGTTAAGCGTAGATTACGATCTAAAAGAAGAAGAACGTTACGTTGGTTTTGACGACAACACTCAAATGTTGCGCGTTGGTGCTGAGTTAGATTTGCTCCGCCAATTAAAACTTCGTGCCGGTTGGAAAAAGAACTTAGCGTATGATAATACTGACGATACATTAACTGCTGGTATTGGTCTTTCACCGCTCAACTTATTCCAACTTGATATTGGTGCAAGTTACACAAACGAAGACTCGATGGGAGCTTACGTTAACTTCTTGACTAGCTACTAGCAATCACCATCGAATCGTAATATAGTCGGCTCCTATTTTTAGGAGCCTTTTTTATGTTTGACGATTTAAGCCTAAGCCATGCAGAACAGCAAAAAGCTGTTGAAGAAATCCAACAGTTAATGACGCAGGGCATAAGTACAGCACAAGCGATTACGATTGTTGCAGCAAAAATACGCGAAGAAGCTAAAAAACAACAAGAATAGAGAAGGGCAGGTAACTGCCTTTTTTATTAAAGACCTAACGCATTATAACTAAATTTACTGCTACGACTACTCTTCTCGTCAACACATCACAAAAGTGACATCTCCGTAAATGCAAATAATCTTGCACTGTACAAAGTAAGTGTAAATAACCTTATTGTATAAATAAACGCGTATATACAATGACTTATAGCAGAGTAATTGACTGTTGTAATTGTGGTTAATTTGGTTTTGTAATTTAATTACAGGGTGGTTTTTCTGCGCATCATCCATTCAAATACACTAGTATTTTATGCTGCCTAGTTATCGTGTCACATTGCTACAGTCAAAAGTCCTTCTGACTTATGTAATATTTCGTGACAGGGTGACGTTCTGCTGTTTTATAGATAAGCAATTGGAGATTAAGGGGAATAATGGAAAGTTCTAATTAAAATAGCAGAGTGTTGAAGTCTTACTGGTTCAGCTACTTTTGCAGAATGAATAATTGATCGTCTTAGATTTAGGTGACAATGTCACTATATTTCATGATCTACGGCTTCCGCAAAGTGTTGTTAGGATTCAAGTAGAACTAAAAACCAGAGTAAAGGAAAGGTTATAGATTGATGGGTATAACAACCCCCGTAATACATGACGAAGGTTATTAGAAAATTACAATGCGTCGCCTGATGTTCTCAAAGTGCTTTCCCAATGTTGTCTAACGGATGGAAAGTTTTTGGTTGAGAAAGAGTAGTTATTGCCGCCAAACAACACCTTAACATCTGAGTTGCTAGTGAATTTTTGACTGACAAAATCGATACCACGCTGCGAGCTAGGGATCCAGTATCCCGTACCACCTCTACATATTTTAGTGTAATTGACCCACTGATAAAATATCTTAACTTTTTTGCGGTCGCCACCATCACCAAAACAAGTTCTCTTTACGTCATAAAAAGCTACGATAGAGGAGTTTCGACCTATGGATACCAACTGCGCTACAAAATTAGAGTCTTCTTTTGACCTAATATAGTGGCTTAAGCCTTCCGCAAGCCAATTATTACTTTCCGTATCATCGAAGTCAGCCATTGCTATATGTGGCACTAATGCTAGTAGCAATACCGCGTATTTTTTCATTTCACAACCCTAGATTTTTTGCCTTTCACTAGTAAGTGAATGTTTTACATGAAAATTTACTTGCTATCAAACCGGTTGCGTATTTATGCGAGAGTGAAAGGAGATATCTATAAGACTTTTACCCGTATAACTATAAGGGGCTCCTCAAACGCCAAAACCTCAACAGCAAAGATAAAATCATTCTCGACACTCGAATAGTTTAAATAGCGATTCTGGCAGTAAGGTGGTGTTTGGTTTCTTTGAGTGCTGTGGAATAGCTGACCGCGCCGCTGAGCATTGTCGTCACATTTACTTTATCAAGCGCAGTAGGTATTCAAAGTGCCTTAATTGAGTTCTCGGAGAAATGAGCGTAGAGGCTGAAGCTCAAAAAAGTGACATTACTATCTGGGGCTTACAAGCCCAGTGCGCATTATGTATCTTATGTTAAATTGAGTTGAGGCTATTGTATTGCTGGTTGTCTTTCGCCTCTACTCTATAACTTACGGCGTACTTTCAATTATACATAATCGTATTTACCATAAACTACATAATATACAATTAAACCATCAATCGATTGTTTAATTGTATATTGTTGTGCCTGCGTATATCTCATAGTCCACTGTTGAATCTTAGGGTTTTGCAATACGTTCTAAGATTTGTTCACAGTCTTTAATGGTCATTACTTCTGGAACTGGGTACTCGCCAAATGCTTCTTTTATCGCTAAAGCCGCAATTTTTGGAATGTCTTCCTTCTCTAACTCTTCAACTTGTTTTGGTATTTCTATCTGTTCAAGTAAATCTTCTATCGATTTAATCAGAGGCTCACTGCCGTCATGTCCTAAGCGTTTAGATAAGTCTAAAAGTTTGTGGCTGTTTCTTGATGCATAAAATCGTAAAATATGCGTTAGAACGATCGCATTCGCCCGACCATGAGGTATATGGTAAAACGCTCCTAGTTGATGAGCTATAGCATGAACGTACCCAATATATGTTCGTGTGAATGCTAACCCTGCTTGATAACTGGCTAAAGCCATTTGCTCACGATCTTTCAGTTTATTCCCTTGAAACACGCAGTCTCTCAGGTGCTTGAAAATCAACTCTATTGAATTGATTGATAGTCGTTGTGTATATTCATTCGAGTATAAACTAAGGTAGGATTCAATTGCGTGTGTTAAAGCATCTATCCCAGTTTCCGCAGTAATTTGACTAGGTAAACCGAGCATAACTTCCGGGTCAAGCACCGCCACTTTGGGAACCAAGAACGGATCGGTAATTGATCGTTTGGTTTGATTTTGCTTGTCACTGACCACCGCTGCAACTGTGCACTCTGATCCGGTTCCAGCGGTGGTCGGAATTGCGATAATCGGCATGAGTTTACGGTGAACTTTGAGTAATCCCGGTAAGCGAGAAATATCTTTATTGGTTTTAACACTAGCACCAATTGCCTTTGCACAATCTAAAGCGGATCCACCGCCGAAAGCAATGATGCCGTCGCTTTGACTATTTCGATATTGAGCGACACCTTGGCGAACAATGTCATAATCGGGGTCTGGTTTCACTCCATCATACAGTGTGTATTCTACATTGGCGCTCGAGAGACTCTCTAACATTGAGTCTAACAAGCCCAATTTGTGAACCATTGGATCGGTGACTATTAACGGGCGTGCAATATTGTAACGCTGACAAAGCATAAATATTTCAATAACCTTCCCCGCACCGATGATACATTCTGGCTTCGGGACTGGAACCAGTTTGATAAATGGTTTTTTGATAGTAACGAGAAATTGATGCAGCATACCAGCCAGTCCTCAAAACATGTGGTTAATGAACCTTTTATGTTTAGAGCTAATATCCTAAGTTGGCAAGCAACAGCTAACTAAGATGAGATAGATGTTTTATTTGAGCACAAGCAGAAGCTAGTGCCCAAATTAAAATTACAGAATAGAGCTTATCCGCCGGCAAGTTTAACTGTATGCCCTTTTTTCTCAAGGTGCGCTTTGATTTTATCACGTGCATCACCTTGGATTTCGATGTCTCCATCTTTAACAGAGCCACCACAACCACAAACTTTTTTAAGCTCGGCTGCTAACAGTTTTAGTTGGACATCATCCATATCTAAACCTGTAATGATGCTGACACCCTTGCCTTTACGACCTTTGGTTTGTTTTTGGATGCGGACGATGCCATCGCCTTGAGCACGAACTGGCTTTTCATCTTCTGGTTTAATACGACCGACTTCGGTGGAGTATACTAATGTCATAACTATTTCTTTTGTTGTTCTGCTTTACTCTTGGCGATTAGATAACCTTCAATATGCTTTTGAATAGCTAACTTGCCGCCCTTAATAAGCCTACCATTAAAAAAACAATACCAAGTGTTTGGTTCACCTGTATCATTCTTAATGATATAACCATTGAAGTTTTCTTGCACTGCTTTTGCCGCTGATTCTCGGCTTTTAGCCAGTGAAGCAAACTCTTTCGGATCAATAATCGTTGCAGAATCACAGAACCAGTCGATACTCTTTTTCAGTGCCGGCATTTGTCCCTGCAATACGCGATTTTTAATTTGAACTTGCCAAATTTCAGTTGACGAACCAACTGTTCTTACTTCAAAGCCACGGTATGTTGCAACAGCCATATGTTTAGTACGTTATGATGAGTGTTATAAGTAATGATAATTGTAAATTACTGTTAGGCAAGTATATTTGTCACGTTAATCTATTTAATGGTGAATCTTTTTGAAAAAGACCATTCCAGCTATCACAGAGCCAGAAACAATAAAGCGATATGTCCTTCAGTTTACCAACAGTGTGGATAAACATTTGGTCAATAAAGTTACGTCTGGTGTGTATTCAAATAGCTCTCTGCTTGCCATCACGAAAGATTGGAATATGTTTGTTGAGTTCTGCCAAACTAAATCTGTATCACCTTTGCCGGCTTCAATTACCGCTGTACGTCTATATATTGAGATGGCCTCTCTTAATAGGAAGTATTCAACAGTAAAGCGTTACGTGGTCACTATATCGCTTATTCATAAAGTATTGAGCCTCGCCGACCCCACAAAGAATAGTCGAGTTCAAACAGCTTTAGGCGCGATCAGGTTAAATAAGGTCGGAGATCTGAAGTCTACTCAAGCATTCAAACGTGAAGATCTAGATGCGCTTTCAAAGGCACTCCAGACATCGCCTTCTTATAAGGATTGGCGAGATCTGGCTATTTATCATGTTATGTACGAAGGACTGTTAAAGCGCTTTGAATTGCGTGAGTTGAGCCTGCAAGATATCACCATCGAACAAGAATCTATGATGCTGCTTGTTGGAGGTGATGAGATCGTGTTGTCTCGCACGGCTAGCTTGTCTTTGTCTCGCTGGCTTAATGTTCGGGGCTCGCTCGGGCAATACGTATTCACTGCAATCGATAGGCACGGAAACCTAAGTTTTGACCAACTTAATGATTCCTCTATTTACCGAATACTACGAAGTGCGAGTGATATGCTTGGCTTGAGTTATACATTTTCTGGGCAGTCTTTGCGTGTTGGTGCGGCTCAAGAACTTGCAAAGCAAGGTTTGAAAATTAGAGAGATACAAGATGCAGGTAGATGGCTTAGCCCTGCTATGCCTTACCAGTATGTCGGCAATGATGCACAGGCAGAGCTAGAAAAGATGCGCTATTTGTCGTTTAAATATATCGATTAAATCGATGATTTAACGCAATCAGCTAAGAATTCATGGAAGTTGTGACCATTGTTTTGCAACATCTTAGGGAACATGGAAATAGGCGTCATTCCTGGGAATGTATTTACCTCGTTGAGGTAAATGTTGCCTTCTGTAGTTAAGAAGAAGTCGATTCTTGATAAATGACGCAATTTCATCTGCTTAAATACTTTCTCTGCATTCAATCTAATGATTTGTAACTGCTGATCTGAAAGATTTTGAGCAACGATATCGGTTGTTGAGTGGCTCGTTTGTGCGTACTTTTCTTCGTAGCTATAGAAGGTATCTTCTGGGGCTTTGACTTCACCTGGTAGCGTCAATACAAGTTCGCCTTGATACTCATAAGCAGCAACCTCAAGCTCGCGAGGTTTCACCGCTTTTTCTACTAATACTTGATTTGAGAATGTAAATGCATCATCTATGGCTTGTTGTAACTGCTCGACAGAAGTTACCTTGTAACACCCTACAGATGACCCCTGACATGCTGCTTTAACAAACACACTCCCCCATTCCGTCATTGCTTTCAATGTCTTATCGTATGAGTCGGCATTATTTTCAGATAGGAAAAGATACGGAGTGTTTGGAATACCTAATGCGTCATACCATAGCTTAGAGGTGATTTTGTTAAAACTATTAGTACTCGCTTCTGCGCGACAACCCAAGTACGGAATGCCAGACAATTCTAGCATCGACTGTATATCACCTGTTTCGCCTGGGAATCCGTGAATACAAGGAATAACGAAGTCGATATGCAAACTATGATTCGCGAAGTTTAATTGACCTGAATTGGTATCGAGCAGCGCGAGCTCACCCTGCTCTGTAAACCAACCGTCTTTCTTCATCTCTACACGAATAACATCAAACTCGGGCGTTAAACCAAGTTGCGATTGTAGATAATTGGCAGAAACTAGCGAAACTTCGTGTTCAGACGAACCGCCGCCACAAAGAAGAAGAATGGATGTTTTTTTCATTGGAATCTTTCCGTGATGCTTTGAAGCTAGTGAGGCTTTATGATAATAAAATCGACCTAAAGTTACACTTCAAAAGCGTATAATTTTTCGTTCAAATATACTGATAGCTGAAAGAATAGGCAGAAAAAAAAGGGGCTTAGCCCCTTTTCCTATTAATTCAATTTATTGAGCGTTGGGTATGGTGAGTTTTTGATGGTATCAATGCTTTTCACAAACGGTTTCAATGCTTGAAAATCAGCTGGCAATTGACCAATCGCCATTTTTGCATCAGCTTGTGTTGCATAGTCGCCGTATAAAACGGTATACCACTTGGTTCCATTTACAACTTTGTAGTTTTCCCAAACTGGTTGGCCATTATTTGGCAACTTACGTGCAAAATGATCTACTTTAGTTTGCGAGCCAACAGCAACAACTTGGATGGTGTAACCATAACGAGCCATCTGAGAATTTTGTTGCTTAGTTGATGGCGGAATAATGGTTACTGCCGGCTTTGTCCGAGACGGTGTAGAAACAATTTCAGTCGCTACCACAGTTTCCGTTACTGTTTCAGTTACTGGATGTTCCACCTGAGCAACTTTATAATCTTCACGGTAACTTTCTGAACTCACATCAGTCGTGTATTGACTAGATACACAAGCAGACAGTAAAACGGACAAACCAACGATTGCTATTTTTTTCATGGAATCTTAAAGCCCTAAGTAGAAATTACATCAAATCATGCCGTTAGACAGCGGCATAATCAAGCCAACAGTGACATTATATTATGAGACTCTGTGACTTGTGACACAAACTAACCACTACCTTCGGTGATTTGCGCAAAACTCCATCAAAATAGCAAACAGCGCTGGTTTATCTCCGTTACGATATAGTAAAGAACACGTTAGGAAGATGATTTATGAGTAATCTTAACCACCTCTTAAAACCTAGCTCTATCGCAGTGGTTGGCGCTTCAGTGCAGCCGATGCGCGCTGGCAATATTGTTATGAAGAATTTACTTCTGGGCGGTTTTGAAGGTGCCATTATGCCTGTGACACCAAGATATAAATCTGTGTCTGGTGTACTCGCCTACCGCGATATCGATTCACTTCCGATCATCCCTGACGTGGCAATACTGTGTACACATGCTAGTCGCAATATTGCGCTTTTTACGCAATTGGCTGCCAAAGGGGTGAAATCTGTCATCATTCTATCGGCTGATATGCATGAAGCCAGTAGTACTGGTGAAACCATTCAAGAACTGTGCGTTGCTATAGCGCGTTCTTCAGGGATGCGAGTTCTCGGTCCTAATAGTCTTGGTGTGATGCTACCTTGGCTCAATTTCAATGCTTCGTTTTCTCCTGTCTCTCCTCAGAAAGGTAAAATCGCTTTTATTTCCCAATCTGCCGCAATGTGCACTACGATCCTAGATTGGGCTAATGATAAAAACATAGGTTTTTCAGCTTTTATTTCGCTGGGTAATGCCGTAGATATTGATTTTGCCGATCTTCTTGATCATCTGAGTACAGATACACATACCGAAGCCATTTTACTTTATGTAGATTCAATTAAAGATGCCCGCCGATTTATGTCGGCAGCGCGGGGCGCGTCCCGTAATCGACGAATATTGGTATTAAAAGGCGGAAGAACGACCGAAGGACGAAAAGCCGCCAAGGCTCATACTGGTGGCAGTGATACACTCGATATCATTTACGATTCAGCAATTCGACGTACAGGTATGTTGCGGGTACAAAACTCACATGAGTTGTTTGCTGCAGTAGAAACCTTAACCCACTCTGTGCCACTGCGAGGTGAGCGTTTAGCAATAATAACCAATGGCGGTGGTCCAGCAATTATGGCGGTAGACACTCTACTCGACCGTGGTGGAAAGCTGGCAAAATTAGATGAATATACAGAAAGCAAATTAGACAAAGTTCTACCTGCTAGTTGGAGCCGAAGTAACCCTATAGATATGGTAGGAGATGCAAGCTTTCAGCGTTACGTTGATACTTTAAACTGCCTCATGGATAGTGATTGTTCAGACGCAATTTTAATTATGCACAGCCCCTCTGCAATAGCTCATTCAGAACAGACCGCTCAAGCAATAGTTGATGCCGTAAAAGCGCATCCCAGACACAAACGCTTCAACATATTAACCAATTGGTCCGGTGAATTAACTGCAAGACCTGCTCGCACTATTTTTACTAACGCAGGAATCCCAACTTATCGAACCGCAGAGAGTGCTGTCGTTGCTTTCATGCACCTTGTTGAGTACAGGCGTAACCAGAAGCAACTCATGGAAACCCCTACCACGGCTGAACCTGTACATGTAAGTGAGGTTGAAAGTGCTAACCAGTGGTTAGAAAAACAATTGGGTGACAAGGAAATAATCACTTTAGATACACATCAAATTGGTCCCTTCCTCAAGTATTTCAATTTTGATGTACTACCTACATGGATAGCAAGTGAGGCAAGTGAGGCGGTTCATATCGCCAGTGAAATCGGGTACCCAGTTGCGGTAAAACTGCGCTCTCCCGATATTGCTCATAAATCTGATGTACAAGGTGTAATGCTTAACCTTCGCAATAGCGCTGAAGTGGCCAACGCTTCACAAGCAATTCTTGATCGTACCCAACTTTCATATCCTTCAGCGAATATTCATGGCTTACTCGTTCAGGGTATGGCTAAACTTGCCGGTGGCGAAGAACTCCGAATTAAAGTGAAATATGATGATACTTTTGGACCAGTTATTTTGCTTGGACAAGGTGGCTCAGAATGGGATGAAAATATCGATGC
The DNA here is from genome assembly GCF_050337565.1 of Vibrio kasasachensis. NCBI lineage: Bacteria > Pseudomonadati > Pseudomonadota > Gammaproteobacteria > Vibrionales > Vibrionaceae > Vibrio > Vibrio kasasachensis. The sequence goes on from NZ_JAKJTB010000009.1 coordinate 195,624, forward strand.
AGCTTCTGCATTACCCCCTTTGAATATGGCGCTAGCGAGATACTTAATTGTTCGAGCCATTAAAGATGGTAAAATTCGTCTTCAAAAATTACCTGAACCCATCGATATTGATGGATTATCGGAAGTTTTAGTTAAAATTTCACAGATTGTAGTCGACTGTCCTCAAGTACATGAGCTGGATATACATCCAGTATTGGCAAATGGTCGTACGTTTACCATCCTTGATGCAGATCTAACTCTTCGCCACTATCAAGGCGATGCTCAACGTCGCTTAGCAATCCGCCCTTATCCTGTTGAGTATGAAGAGCAAACCACACTAAAAGATGGCTCTAACATAATTCTGCGACCTATTCTTCCAGAAGATGAGCCTTTACATGCTGATTTTATTAATGGCGTCTCTCGTGATGATCTTTATAACCGTTTTTTCTCCGATGTGGGTGAGTTTAACCACGAAGCGTTGGCAAAGCTAACACAGATAGATTACGACAGAGAAATGGCCTTTGTGGCGGTGTCTAGTATTGGCAATCGTCAGGAGATCATTGGTGTCAGTCGCGCCCTGATCAATCATGATAATAGCGACGCTGAGTTTGCCATTTTGATTCGTTCGGATCTGAAAGGAAAAGGATTAGGGAAAATTTTAATGAATAAGGTTATCGACTATTGTCGAAACAAAGGAACATTGAAGATGTCTGGAATGACAATGCCAACGAACCGAGGCATGCTTATGCTGGCGAAAAGCCTCGGTTTTCAAACTGATATTCAGTTTGAAGATGGCACAGCCGATATGATGTTGTTATTGCAAGGATGAGCGTTTTATTTTAACTGCCAGTGTTTTTTGAGGTATTGAATACACCAAGACTTGGCCTCCCCAATTTGATTGCGCTTCCAAGCTAGAATGATATCGATTGAGGAAGTTTGCGTGCCCTTAATTTGTTGCAATCTCCCCTGCTGGATTAACGGTTGCGCAATAATAGTTGGCAAGGTTCCAATACCAAGTTCCGCGGTAAGAGCTTCAACTTTGGCGGCAAAGTTACTAACTGTTAAGCGCGGTTGTTTTTGCAATACGTTGACCGACATTGCTGGTTGTTCACGAGCGGTATCAGCAATCGCAATTATTCGGTATTTTTCACGCGCTTGGTCATCAAACTCTCCTACGCGTTTATGGACATAATGATTCGCAGCCGCAACCCAAATCATTTCCATACGCCCGATTGTGACAGATTTGACGTCAAGGGGGATGGTATCTAACTTCGGACACACCAATAAATCGGCTCTTCCTGTCTCCAAAGCCTCCCAACTTCCTGCCAAAATTTCTTCCTGTAGCCGCACACGAGTACTGCTGACATTGCCGAGAGAATCCACCATAGAAAACAAATTATTAACCGGGATTATGCCGTCGAATGCGATGGTGATGTCTAACTCCCATCCATTCGCAAGCACACTGGCATCGTTAACTAGCTTATCAGTGGCTACGAGTAGTATTCGACCTCGTTCAAGTATTAGCTTTCCTGCTTCAGTAAAGACGGCTTTGTGTCCCGAACGGTCGAAGATTGTAATGTCTAAATCTTGTTCGAGTTTTTGGATTTGGTAACTCAATGAGGAAGGGGCACGATCGAGCTCATTCGCAGCGGCAGCAAAACTGCCTCTTCTATCGATAGCGTCAAGTATGTGTAAGGCTTCGAGCGTGATGGGGCTTTGCAAATTTACGTCCTCAATTCTGTACTACTTTGAACCTTCGCTTTACATTACCACCCATGGGTCTGGGGTGAAACTAACAAGTTTGAAGTTAAGCCCGATATTTCTGACGCTCAGAAACGACAAAAGCCAGCGGCAAGCTGACTTAACTGTCATTTCATTCAAAAAAAGTAACTAAAAGTGGGCTGAATGAAAGATTATTTTGAAGATGCCATCTCTTTCTTAACCATAATAGCTGCTGCTACGATAAAAGCGATGATCAAACCTAACTCCATGACGTACCCCTACTTAAAAATTTTGCGGACCAAAAAAATAGAAATCCCGAACATTCTATCAGTAAAATACGAACATTAAACACATTAACCAAAACCTTACGACTTTTGTGAGTAATATATCAAAAATCAGTCTGCTTCGAGATGGGTTACACACTATTTAAACCAAATGCGGCTTATAAATGTTAAATAATTAACTTATTTACTCGTAACTTTTCCGCCAATCATCTTAAATGCAGGGACGCCACGGATGATCGTATCTCTTGCGAACTCTTTGTCACAGTTAGGGCAAACACAAGGTAACTGGGTATAATCTTCAACAATGCGCTCTTTAAAACACTTAACTAATGCACCTTTGCCACCCTTTCTGTACTTAAAGAGTTGAAATTTACAATTGTTACAGAAAATAGATACGGTTTTTGAGGGTTGCTTTTTGTTGGGTTTAGCCACCTTCTAATTCCCCATTCTTTGGTTTAACCCATACTTGACTGAAGTCGAACCATCCCAATGCGTTGCACTTTGCATTTTGTAATGATCCGCATTGATCTTTACTGACGCCAAGCCAGCAATGAAACATTGGAATGAGTTGGAGGTTTTCTGCCAGCGCTTTGCCTATCTCATGGGCTGGAAATGCAGACTCTTCACTGGCTTGCCATTGAGTTATTACTCGTGTCCAATCCGCAAAATCCTCACTACGGCTCATTTTTTCAATGTCGCTGTAATCTAGTAACCAACCGACTATGGCATCTTCTCGATGGTTTGCGATACTCATCGGTTTGATCCAAATATCAATATCGCTAGTGTTTGGCATTTCGTGGTCATAACTGTGTAACTCAACCTCCAAACCGTCTTCCTTCAATAGCAATTCAAGTGTTTTCGCTAATGTCGGGAACATGGGATGTTTTGCGTGATAAGCAACATTTACTCTGTGGTAGCCCGGTGGAGACGCATAGTTAGCCTGCCTTGTATGATGATACCAGCCAGGTTTTAGCCCATGAGCAGGTAGTGCTCCTAGTTCAACAATCTTCTCGTGTGATAGTTTTTGAAACACGTTGAGTGATGATAGACGCTGGCTAAAGTAGCTTGCCCAATCCTCTGTTTTTGCCAAACCATCACGACGATTTAGCAATAAATAAGTACAACCAGGATCCAGTTCAACTTCATCATTAACGACAGCTGATTGTGGCGCGATTGGTTTGGATAAACTAGGAAACACCATTGAGGAATGTACGTCATCGATAACCCAAACCTCGACGCTATCAATCAATGGTCGAAATCCGAAATAACCATCAAACGCACTTAGTACTAAGCGTTTCTCATCATTTTGTGAGACTTTATACGGACCAGTACCGATCGGGAATTGATTAAACTCCTCGCTACGATTAGTGGCGGGTAATAGAATCTTGGCACAAGACTCTGCTAGAAGAATAGGCAGATGATAGTCGTCTCGATTGAGGCGAATTTCAACAACATGCTTTTGTGTCGAAGTAACATCTTTTATATGGGAGAATAATTCGCGTAGACACAATCCATTCAAGCTTTCTATAACAGCGTCAACCGTCAGTAAATCACCATTATGAAAACGTACCGCAGGACGGAGGTAAAAACGCCAATGTGTAGGAGAAACCATTTCCCATGTATGAGCGAGATCGGGTTTAAGTTCTTCGTTTTCATCAAGTTTGGTTAACCCACTGAATATCTGACGTACTATATGCCTTTCAGAGCGACGAATATTTTCAAGAGGGTTGAGCGCAAGCAATGGTCGGTAATATGGTAAGCGTACGACTTGACGCCCTTCTTGTTGTTGAACGCCTAGATAGCTTTCAACAACTTGAGCCAGTTTTGCTGTATCTTGATCTAGTACTTTTAATGCGTGCCCTATTTTACCTTCTTCAAGATAACGACGCGCCAGATTTTCACTTACATCTGAACGACTGCGCTTAAAGACTAGTTGAGATAACTTACCTCTCCCCGGAGAAGGATGCCATTCAATCCAGCCCTCTTCCTCCATCTTGTTGAGAACAATTCGAGCATTTCTTCGGGTGCAGCAAAGAATATCTGTAATATCTTCCAGTTGAACTCCACGATCTTTACCATCGTAATGCTCGAAAAGGCTTTCGAATTGAACTCTTAAACGGGGGCTACTCATAAAGAGGAAAACTCACATAATTATACTATCGTTTATTTTCCTTATTTAGAGTGAAACGATCAAGTAGTTACTGTATGGAGATCCCCAATTGTGCGGCCAATTCAGAAAGTTGTGCTTCATTATCAAGCTTGATTGACCACTTTGCTTCACTACAATTAACGGCGACAACGTTAGCACCTCTGCCTATCAACTGAATAGCGTCAGTTTGGGCTTGTAACGTAACCATATGTGCCCCAGTCAATTTGATAACGAGTTCGTGTGCCGTCACGATCATTTTACCGTGAGAAAAATCGATAACCATTAGGACAATTCTCGCGTAGGACTACTATGACTTTTAGTTGTACGATGTTTCTTAACCGCTATGGTTAAACGACTCGTACAAACCAAACGTTCGCGCTCATCAGTCATTGTAATTTGCCAAACTTGTGTGGATACACCTAAGTGAATCGGTGTCGCTTTGCCAATGACCAAACCCGAGCGCATCGCTCTTACATGGTTGGCGTTAATGTCTAAGCCGACGCAATAAGAATCTTCAGCGACACAAAAATTGGCCGCAACGGATCCAAGTGTTTCAGCCAGCACAACCGATGCACCTCCATGTAACATTCCAAGTGGTTGGTGAGTAAAATGGCACACTGGCATAGTTGCACAAATATAGTTGTCGCCGACTTCGCTATACTTTATTTGTAGATGCTCGATTAATGTATTTTTTGAAGTTTGATTGAGAAGATCTAAATTGATGTCTCGTTTCCAAATTGTCATAAACATATCCGCTTACGTAGGTTACTGATAGTGTACCTAATGTTATGATTACCGAACATAATGAATTTACATGGAGTGTATTATGTCGTGGTTTAAGTTCAGTTCACTCATCGTCGTAGTGAGTCTAACTGCGTGCAGCTCGTCACCTACAGGGCGCAATCAATTACTATTGTTTTCGCAGAATGATATGAGCAGCCTTGGCACTCAATCATTTGAACAAATGAAGCAAGAACAGAAAATCAGTACAGACGCGAATATTAACCAATATGTACAGTGCGTGGCTACTGCGGTTACTCGACAAGTACCTAAGCAAGCTTCTTTTGATAATTGGGAAGTGGTTGTGTTTGATAGTGAGCAAGTGAATGCGTTTGCATTGCCTGGCGGTAAAATTGGCGTTTATACAGGCTTACTGGAGGTAGCAGAAAACGAGGATCAACTCGCCACCGTTATCGGGCATGAAATTGCACACGTTCTAGCCGACCATAGCAACGAACGACTTTCGCAATCACAACTTGCCAATACTGGGCTACAAATCACTAGTGTTGCTCTTGGCGCTTCTGAATACGCACAATATCAACAAGTCACAATGTCAGCTTTGGGGCTTGGTCTTCAAGTAGGTGTACTGCTACCTTATGGTAGAACTCAAGAATCTGAAGCGGATATAGTAGGATTGGATTTGATGGCAAAAGCTGGGTTTGATCCGCGTGAAAGTGTCACGCTTTGGTATAACATGGCACAAGCATCAAAGGGACAACAACCACCTGAGCTCCTTTCCACCCACCCTTCGCATAGTACGCGTATAAGAGATCTTAATCAGACAATGCAAAAGCTGCCAAATTATGCGAAAACAAAACCGAATTGTCGTTCTTAAACAGATATACCTGAATGCTGAATAAGGGGGATGCTTTGTGCTCCCCCTTTTTACTGATCAACGGAGTTTAGGTTCCAAGTATTTGCAAAGGTAATTGCAGCAGCGCATCACCAGATTGTGCAAAGTGCCAGATGATGCCAATTAGTCCTGCTACTAATGCTACATACCATGCCGCTGCGACCATTTGCCCGTAACGGTCAAGTGGAAGAAGGTGGCTCGTATGTCGATAGCGCCATTCCATTAAAATCTCTAGCGTGCCCATAATAAGCAAGAAACCTAATAAACTTAGCCCCAATGTATAGCTCAACGCAATGCCACCAATTGCCGCTGCTGTACATAAAACCAGTCCTGTGATGCTGTTCATCGAAAAACTAATGCTTTTTAGTATGTGTCCACCATCAAGAGGTAAGATCGGTAACAGATTAAACAAGTTGAGAAAGGCATTAAAGGCTGCCAAACCGGCGAAGAATATATCTCCTGTTACCCAATAGATAATCATCAACACGAGCGAAAGGATAAAGCCGAACATCGGTCCCATGATAGAGATAAATACATCTTGCCAGCGAGTATTTATTTTCTCATCAGAAAGCGCGAGTCCTCCCAAAAAAGGAACCAAGTAAATCCCCTTGGTCTTCATACCAAAGTATTTCATCGCCTTAACATGCCCGTACTCGTGGATCACCAAACATGCGATTAATGCTAAAGCGAACTGAAATGAGAATAACCATGAATAAGCAGCAAGGCTTGCAGACGCCAATACAACTTTAATCAACTTAGCACTCTTAAGCGCTTTCATTCCCAGTGATATAAGTCCAATTAAGCTAAAACGACGCTCCGTTTTAGGAGCAACTACTGGTGTTTGCTGTTCGATGTCTTTACTACTGCGTTCGCCTTCTGAAATAACATTGCCATCAAGTTTTACTGTGTATTGAAAGCTAAATGGTTGCCATATCAGTGATACGTCCAATTGGCAGTTCAGTACTTCATCACCCTTTTGCAAGTTAAACTGATGAGAAGTTGACTCTTTACGTTCAGAATCGGCAACCATCTGGGATACTATCTGGTTATCCCAATACAGTTCTTGCCAACCCGCGATACTACCTTCAAGCCTTAAAGGTCGTCCTAAAAATTCAATTGAAAGAAGCTCCAACATTTACCCTATTGATTTGCTATATAAACGATACTAATTATGCCGCTTGGCACTAAGGAGGTAAAGCAATAGTGCGGATATGTTACACGGTCACCCTGGCTAAGTTGTTGAGATGATGATAAGTGTTACGTTTTTGAAGCGTTTACACGGTGAATTATTAGTTTACACCGGTTAATCCTTTGCTTTACCGAATACCCCTTTTAATTGGTCGGATAAAGTGGATAATAAGCCTCGTTATTAATCCCGACCATATGTGAGTCCATTATGTCTATTGAAGCTACAATGCTAAAACGTTGCGAATCTAAGTGTGAACTATGTGCTGCTGAAGCACCTCTAACTGCTTACGCGGTACCTCCGCACAGTCACGTAACGGTGGATCAGGGCATCATGGTATGTGACAAATGTCTGGGCGAAATTGATGAACCAAAAGACATTAACCACTGGCGTTGTCTAGGTGACAGCATGTGGAGCCAAGTAGTACCGGTTCAAGTAACTGCATGGCGCCAGCTAACTCGTCTTAACTCAGAGAGCTGGGCGCAAGATTCTCTTGATATGATGTATATGGAAGAAGAAACGCAGAACTGGGCTATGCAAGGTATGTCTGATGATGACAAACCGCTTGATGTAAACGGCGTTGAGCTTAAAAAAGGTGACGACGTAACAGTAATCAAAGACCTTCCAATCAAAGGTACTAACCAAGTGATTAAGCAAGGTACGGTTATCCGTGGCATCAGTGTTGGCGACGATCCTAAGCTTGTTTCGGGCAAAACGAACGGTGGTCAATCTATGTACGTTATCGCTGAGTTCTGCCGTAAGAAATAATTCATTCTGATACCAAAAGAAAAGCACCTTAGGGTGCTTTTCTTTTATCTATGTTTTGATAAACCATCAGCTCGCTATTTTTTCAATCACTTGTGCAAGCTCGTTGGTACTGTTTTGCACTAAAGTATTCATTTCATTGGTTTGCGTCATTAACTCGTATGAATCTGCATACTTTATGTTTATTGATTGAATATTTTCGTTAATCTCATTTGATACATGCACTTGTTCTTCAATTGCCACTGCAATCTGTTGATTTCTGTCGACAACATCTTGAACTAATTCTTCTAACTGCTGAATGCTTTCTTGCGCATGGGTTATTGAATCAACTGTACTGGTTGATTTTTCATTACCATTCTTAAGTGCGTCAACCGCAGAATTGCTTCCTAATTGAATACTTTCGATGGCAAATTTGATCTCAGTAGTCGATTCTTGTGTGCGTTGTGCCAGCGTTCTTACTTCGTCTGCTACTACCGCAAACCCACGCCCCTGCTCTCCTGCCCGAGCTGCTTCTATTGCCGCATTGAGTGCAAGTAGATTAGTTTGTTCGGCTATATCATTTATTACTTCTACTACGGATCCAATTTGATTTGTCTGATTGTTTAGATCGGTGATTGTTGCAGAGATTTGTTTCAGTTCGTTGACTAGTTCTAGTACCGAATCATTTACGTTATCGATCACTCCGCGGCTTTCGCACATAGTATTTTGAGCTTGTACTGTTGCATCAGCCGTTGCTTGAGCATTTTGCGAGATTTCAGCAGAAGCGGCTTGCATCTCATTGACCGACGTGGCGACAACATCGATTTCAATTTTTTGTTCGCTCAAATTTTTAGTTACACGCTCACTATTACTCGCAGCGCTGTCAGCATTAGATTGCGTTTTTTGGCAAGAATCCATCACTGAAATACCGACCCGTCCAAGCAAAGCATTGGCATGCTGTTTACGCATTTTCATTCCAAGCTCAATCTCTGCTAGGTCATTTACACGACCACAATAAATATACTCCATTAGTGGGTTGTTAAAATCTGTTCGCGCTTGTTGAGCTATTCGTTCCAAAGGTCGTGTAAGAGAATAAATAGCAAGGGTTGAAACTCCCGCCATCGCAAGGGTTGCTACGAGTGAACTTTGTCCATAAGAAATAAGTAGATTCGCAATACCAGTAGCTGCACCAATCCAGAAAGTACTTCTCATCCACAACCGAGTGCGAGGTAGCAATAACGCCCAAGGTTTTTTGTTGTTGCGTAGTTTAGCGTATGCTTTTTCCGCTCGCTTAACATGGATCCGTTCAGGTTTAAAGCGGACAGACTGGAATTCAACTATTTTACCGTTATGCATAATTGGTGAGGCGAAGGCATCTACCCAATAATATCCCCCACCTTTGCGTTGATTCTTTACCATACCCATCCAATGCTTACCGCTTTGTAGATGAGACCATAAATCTTTAAAGGCCACTTTAGGCATGTCTTTATGTCGGACTATGTTGTGGGGGTTGCCTTGGAGTTCACCATCTTTATAGCCAGCAACTTCATTAAAATGGCTACTGGCATAAGTAATATAGCTAGAAGGGTCTGTTATAGAGATCAGATTATAATTTGCGGGGTAGTCATATTCCGTTTCACTCATATTTTTTATCCTTACCAAGACCGACGTTTACAATGTGCAACGTAGTGCGCACTTTAACTTCAGTAAGAATAGAGCAAAATTTGGAGATAGTTTGATATGGGCTTAGAAGCGGATTGATTTCTGATACTAACGTACTAAATATGAAGATTTTTTTTCACAAAAAAACGTCAGCATTTTTGCTGACGTTTTCGTTTATTCCACTTAACGGTATAAACCGATATCTTTTTGTAAGTGCCCTGACAGGTCACCAGTGTAATGACAACGAGGCTCCGCTCGGTCTGTAAATAAGATATCTAATAAGTGGAATACCAATCCTTTGATGTTAACCGAGTAGGTTTTTCTTTCCTTAGAGATAGGTGAAATAATGGTGTTAGCGTCAATAACTTGTGCCATGTGCGCCTCTCTTGCAATTCGGATAACTTTCGACAAGTAAATATTAGCCATTTTTTTTCTGCGCAAATAATGACAAAAGTTATTTTGTAAGATTAGTTTTTCTTATGCTACAAGACGTTAACATTACCAATGTCAAAATATGCTTTTTTAGTTGGGCATTACGTTTAAATTGTCACCAATACTGAATGTTTATGTTGAAGTGAAAAAACACCTCGCAAACTGTTAACAATGTGTTTACAGGCGCGCGTTGCAACTACGAGGTGTTAATCACACTTTAATTTATTGAGATTAAAGTGATTATTGAGCTACTCGAGTTCTGCTTCGTTGCTTCATCACAGAAGCCACTACTGCTACTGTCATTGTAATCAATAGTACCAATAATGACACTGGTGTTGGGATTGCCCAAGCAGTTCCGACCAATAACATCTTAATACCAATAAAAATCATGATGAATGATAGTGCAGGTTTAAGATAAATAAACTTATCCATCATGCCTTGCAATACAAAGTAAAGTGAGCGCAAGCCCAGTAATGCAAAGACATTCGCCGCCAATACTAAAAACGGTTCACGAGTGACAGCAAAAATCGCAGGTATAGAATCTAATGCGAACATTACATCCATAAAGGCAATCACACCGATGACGATCATCATAGGGGTTACGCATCGTTTACCATTCTCAATGACAGTTAACGCGTTCTCACGATAACCATCTGTTACTGTAGCGAATTTGCGAATAATTTTTTCTGGTAGAGGGTTAACTTCTTCTTCCTCACCTTTATCTCGTGCGAGTTGGATACCTGTCCAAATTAAGAACGCGGCAAATATATAGAGGATCCAGTGGTACTGAGCAAGTAGTTGAGCACCTACAGCGATCATAATTGCACGAAGAACAAGAGCACCGATTACACCCCATAATAGAGCTCGGGGGCGCAAATGCTCAGGAACGGAATATTGATGAAAAATAATCGCGAAAACGAATAGATTATCGACACTCAATGATTTTTCGAGCAAGTAACCGGTTAGAAATGAAACGGTTGCTTTTTCGGCTGTGTAGCTGCTCCCCGGAGCATAAATGTCCCAAAAGAAGTAGATAGAACCAGCGAAGATAAAAGCGAGAGCAAACCAGAACAAGCTCCAAGTTGCTGCTTTACGGATAGTGATTTCACCACCGCGAGTTTGCCAGATATCCAGCGCTACTAACGTTAGTGTAAGAATGGCAAAGCCAATATAAGTAGACGGGGTCATACGTCCTCCAAAAAACGGAGGGATCTAGATTAAATACAACGATCCCTACCGCAAACAAACGATTCCCCTTCCACTAAAGGAAAGAGAACTTGATTACGTTGGTCTCGTCGAAACGCAAAGCGCTTATACTTACCGGAAAGGCGTGAGGCCTAACGAGATGACGATAAGTAAACCAGAGGCGACTACTCCCCAAACGAAGCGGATTGTATGACTCAAATCCCCAATTTGCAACCTGAAAACATCAAATAACATTAAACATAATTTTAATTAGAAATGTGAATAACTCTGAGTCAAACATCTGCAGAATTCATTGATCGCTTTATAAGCAAAAAGGCTCTCATATTGAAAGCCTTAGGGTTATTTCTCTACAGTCGTATCAGCTCATATTGGAGCTTACTTAGAATTTATATGCAGCCGATAGCTTATAGCTGCGACCCGGGTCGTAATCATCCAAAGTGATCCCGCGTGCAACACCAGAACGAGATGCATGAGAGGTATACAGCTCATCAAACACATTATCGATACCAAATGTCACTGATAGTCCATCGATGTTTGACGGTATCCACTGGGCATACAAGTTGTGCACATTGTAGCTGTCTTTTACCGGTTTACCTGCGAAGACATTATCTTCTTCGCGAACGAATATCGATGTCCAACCAAATATGCTTTCTAGCGTGTCTGACTGATAATCAAACGCCAGCGCTATGCTGTCACCCATGTCAATGCTACGTCCATTCCCACCTGCGACTGGGTCACCATTTAGGCTGTTTTTCGTATCTGACTTAGCGTATGAGAGTTTACTATTAAAGTTTTGGTAACCATATGAAGCACTCGCTTCAAAGCCTTTTATCTCTACATCCCCTAAATTGTAAATCAAGTATGTGGTTGGTGTACCCTGTGATTTGTCTGCTATATAGTCATCTATATCTGTTTGAAATAAGGTCAGATTTGCACCAAAGCTGTGTTCATTAACCTGCTTATCGAAACGCACACCACCTTGTGTATTTTGCCCGGTCTCTGGTTGTAACCCTTCTTCGACGAAAGTGACATCTTGGTAGGCGATAAAGGTTTCTAGTAATTCAGGCCCTTTGAACAACGAGCGTGTGCTCGCGAACAGTGTCCAGTCTTGTGTGATTGCCCATTCAGTTGCGAGTGCCCAAGTCACGTCATCATAATTGTTTGTTCCGGTGACAGCCTTACGTTGGTAATCGTCGTATCGCAGACCGGCAGTGATTGAAAATGAGTCAGTAATAAAAATTTGGTCTTCAACAAATACAGCCGTAGACACGGTAGACTCTTCCATGAATTTACGTGCACCGTAATAGCTAGCCGTAGTCTTATCTATATAATCAAACCCGTAAGTCATACGATTATCAAACTGGCCAATTGTGAGATCAGATTGAAATTTACCATTCAAACCAAAGTTTTGGTTCTTGGCTGTGTTTTCATATATGCGTATCGATGGCCACCATGGGGCTGCCGTCATTACAGACTCATCGCGTATTATTTGTGTTTCTGTGTTGTAGAGTGTCACGCTACCTTGATGCGTATCCCCACTCAACTCGTAACTTAATCGAATAGTATCTCGGTCGTAATCAGTTGGGATAAGTAGATCATTGGACAAGCCATTATTCGCACTGCCTGACATATCTGGGCGGGGGCTATAGTCGCCGCTATCACGATAAAGATCGTAAGAGAGCTCAAGACGATGAATATCACCCAATTGATAGCCGATCTTGGTCAAAATATTGTAAACATTCCCTTCCGAGCCAAAGGTTTTGTTTCCATCACCATCTTCAAAATCATCACGGCTCACGTAATGTCCATATACCATGGCATCGACGTTTTCCGAAAGCAGCCCGTATAATGTAAGCGAGCCTTGTTGATTATCATTGGATGCATAGCCGCCATAAATACGTGCGCCAAAATCTTCATCGTAGCGCAATAAATCTCGGGCATCTTTGGTTTCAAAGTAAACCGAGCCACCTAGCCCACTTTGGGTTACTGAATTATTACCAACTTGGATATCTGCAGATTTTAGGATATCTGGATTTAATGTCAGATTGCCTATGTGGTGAAACATATTGGCATGCTGTGACGCACCATCTAAACGAATATCTAATTCTGTTTCACCTAAGCCTCGGATAGTAATTCTTTGATTAACCGAGTGTGTTCCCCCGACATCGACCCCCGGGATATCACGCAACAAATCCGACATATGATCGGCTTGCTTGAGTGACATGTCATCAGCAAACATCGACTCGGTGTTACTCGATACCTTAGTTCCCCATACCACAACGTCTTCAACATTTGATTGCGTTTCTTGCGCTAAAGCAGGGTTGGCAAGAGCCACGCTTATGCATAAACAGAGGATTGATCGCTTAATTGGCGAGCGAATTTGGCTTTCCATGAACACTTCCCTAAATAACAATGATAATAATTCTCACTTATGATAGGGTCGATTGTTATTAATAAAAAGATGATTCACTTATGTAAAATCGCATAGGTGTTATGAGGAATCACAAGATGCCTGCAATAAGCAAGAAACGGACTAAACTTGCCAAAGTGGTTCTAACCAAAAAACTGGAAGAAACAGAAAAACAGATCATCGTTTCACATGGACAAGCCAACCAAACTCACTTGGCCGAAGGCAATTTTTTATCCTATCAATATGATGAACAAGTATTTATCCATGGCGGTCACTGTATTGAACTTGTCGACTCTCATATTGTATCGACTGCCCATTCGGCACTACTCGTCACCATACTTCTTGAAGGTAACCTTTCGTTTGGCTATGGCGACTTACAGTTTGATTTTTCGGCAAAGGACGGTCCACAAGGCGTCGTCGTGAATATCGCAAAACCCACTAACTTTCGCCGTTCATTAAGTAGAAATAATCGAATGTGCAAGATCAATATATTAATCAAACCCAAATGGTTACACTCCAGGATGAATGGAAATGATGGGGCAAATCTCTTTCTTGATGTTCATCAAGCCTTCTATCGACTAGAACTGCATCAACCATTAATTGACTTGGCTAAGATGCTTGCGCATCGCGAAACTCCCAAAAATTTGAAGGATAAGGTTGAAATTGAAAGTTTGACGAGCCAAATACTTGCGTTCGCATTAGAGCAGTTGCCAGAATGTCCTGACAAGGAAGATAAGGTATCGGTGGATACATCAGATACACGTATTGAAGATATCATTAGTTATATCGAAACCCACCTCGATCATCATCTTACGCTAGATAAGCTTGCAAATAAATTTTCCATGAGTGTATCTAACCTACAACGTCGCTTTAAACAAACTTTAAATATCACGGTTAATGAGTATATACGCCATCGCAGATTAGCCATTGCGCGACAGCATCTAGAGCGAGGTTTGGTGACGATCACTGAAGCAGCTTATGAAGCGGGTTATCAACACCCTTCAAACTTTACCAATGCCTTTAAAAAGCTATTTGGCGTTCCCCCACAAGATATCGAGAAAACAAATTAACTCGGTAACGATCAATTCAGACCTTAGTATTTAGAGTTTGTCACATGAAATCAAAAAGGAGCACATTCATGCTCCTTTTTCTCTACATAGCACCATTTGGAATGACGTAGACCATCGCTACCCAGATTGATACCCAACTGACGACGACGGCAACATCGATCCAGTCTTTATTCCACATAATGACTCCCTATTCATTGGTTTAGGATCAAATGAATCAAGAGGTTATTTGCAATTGCCATACCGAAAGATTAAAACTTAGCCTCTTTGTGTCGAAACTTGTGGGGAATATCTTAAAATTTCTGGGTTGTCACTTAAATATTGAATAAAACAGTCAGCCATCGAGAAGTTAGTAACATCGCCCTCGCCGATCATATTAAGGATGGCTTCATAGCCTTCCTTGCCCTTCATGCTATAGGCAGAAGATGTACCAATATAAACACGTTCTGGGTCTATCAGTTGCCAGTTGTTGCCGCTTAACAATTCGAGGGTCGAAATGCGATGGCCGATTGGTGCTTGCGCGTCGTAAGCAAAGCGCAAATTGGCAGTATAGGGATAAGAGCCGGAGCCTGTACCATCTACGCCATTGCTAGTCGCATTATTAATAGCGCCTTCAAGAACCAAAGCGATATATTTACCTTTGAGTTGATAAAAGCCTATCGGCACCAAAAACGGCAATACTTTTCCGGCTATATCAGCGACGGAAATTGGACCTGGGTCTATTGAGTTTCTAACCCCGCCAGCATTATGAATAGCAAACTCAACGTTATGACCTTGCTGATTTAAGGTATGCATAAACGACTGCGCAACAAGTGGAGCTATTTCACTGCCACCTTTTTCATCAGGAAGTCGTACATGCCGTAATCTACGTTTGGTATTCGCTATATACGTCTGTTGTAAAACACTGACGCGTGCTTGATAACGCTCTTTGAGAATCGTTTTTATGGTTGGATCTTTACGGCAAACCATAACGTTAGGATGGTTATCAACCAGATCTCTAACACGTTGATAATCTGTATCTTGCCACGATTGGCTTCGACTGGTGTCGACGAACAATCTTCGCCCCAGTAAAAGCTCATTTTTACCCTCAAACCGAGTAATGCAACCGAATTCATCAAAATCGATATCACAATGACCGATAGCCAATGAATGAAAACCAGCTTGAACAATATGTGTGTTTTTGACTTTAATCCCATATGGGTCACAGCTACCTAATCCTAACTGAGAAAAGTCACCCTGTAACACGTGACTGTGCCCACCAACGATCAAGGAAACGCCAGAGACATGGTTGGCAAAATCGAGATCAGCCTCGTAACCCATATGGCTCAGTAGAATAATTTTATTGATTCCAGCTTTATGGATTTGCTCAACCGTGTTTATCGCGGTTTGAATTGCGCTAACAAATGGCGTATCGATATCCGGATTAGAAATATCAGCCATCTTATCAAGCGCGAGCGAAAAAATTGCAATAGGTTCTTGGTCGACATGCTTAACGATCCACTGTGCAGATTGCGTTAGTGGTTTGTAGCTATATACATTAGGGTTATGGCTAAGGGTAACGGGCTTACTGGTAAGTTCATTAGATAAATTCCAATTGCCAGCGAGCAGTGGGAAATCGATTCGATTGGCGAATTCTGCTACAGGTAAATTACCCATATCCAATTCATGGTTCCCTACCGCCATTGCATCCAATCCGAGCTGATTTAACAAGGTTGAATTGGCTTCACCTTTGAATAGTGAATAAAACAGTGTGCCCTGAAAGCAATCACCGGCATGTAGAAACAAAAACCCTTGATTATCTAGCAATGCTTGCTGTTTTAAATTGTCTACTCGCGTTTTGATTCGTGCAAATCCACCAGCGCTAACGAAAGGACTCGCATCAGTCTCGTCTATATTTATATTAAGTTGTAGCGACGTGGGTTCAAAATACGAGTGTGTGTCATTAATGTGAGCCAATTTTAAGGAGATGGCTCTATTTTTCATCATTGTCATATCTCATCTCACTTTTCAGCGTCATGCTAACTCATTCTTTATGACAAATTCATTACTTTTTGAGTATTAATTTCCATCGCCACAGATATGTGACATAAGTATATGCTTATATTGAATTATTCTTTTATGCTTAATAGGCAATAAACTCTTAACTAAGGTTAAATCTATGCTGTTAGAGCGAATTGAAATTGCCGGGTTCAGGGGTATAAAGCGACTCTCTATTTCCTTTGAACAGTTGACGGCGTTGATTGGCGAGAATACTTGGGGTAAGTCATCATTGCTTGATACCTTGTCAGTGGCATTACCACCTGATGGTGTACCGTACCAATTTGAAATGACTGATTTCCATGTTGATTACGCCATGTCTCACTCTCAAAGCCAGGACTTACAAATCGTCCTCAGCTTAGTAGCGAATGACACGCGTGAAGTTAAATCTCGGCGCTACCGAAAAATCAAACCGGTATGGGTAACAGACAGTGAAAACGTTCATCGGATCTATTACCGAATTAGTGCAAGCCGCGTTCAATATGATATTCAAACACATTACGATTTTCTCAACATTGAAGGCGACCCACTTGCTTTGCATCATACTGAAAAAATAGCCCAAGAATTGATGTCATTACATCCCGTAATTAGATTAAAAGATTCACGCCGTTTTGATAGACCGATTGAGTCAAATGGAAGTTTTAATGAAAGGATTGAAAAAAGAATCAACAATACCTGCCGTCGCCTTATGGCTATTCCTGGTCATGTAAATAAAGGGGAAATGCGTAGTAGCCTAAAGTCGATGGGAATGCTGGTGGAGCATTATTTTTCGTTTAAATCTAATACTAGAATCCTCCATAAAACACCCCGTGACGGTATCTTCTACTCAAGAAGATCTGATTCACTCTCGATAAATGAATATGTCGACAAATCGAATAGCAAACAGACTAGGTTACTGTTGCTAGGTTTGCTTAATGCTTATCTTCAGGCCAAGGGACCAAATCGTCTACGCAAAGGGGCTCGTCCAATATTGATCATTGAAGATCCCGAAGGTCGATTACACCCAACTCAACTAGCTCGTGCATGGGGTTTATTGCAATTATTACCTATGCAAAAGATCCTAACCACCAACAGTGGAGATCTTCTTGCACAGTTGCCTATTCATTGTATTCGACGTTTGGTACGCCAGTCAGATAAGACAATTTGCACCAGTTTGGCGACTCAAGGTCTATCACATGATGAATTGAGAAGAGTCGGTTTTCATCTTCGCTTTCATCGTTCTGGCGCTTTGTTTGCTCGATGCTGGTTACTGGTTGAAGGTGAAACCGAAGTTTGGCTGTTCAATGAATTGGCCAATCAATGTGGCTATAACCTAGCCGCAGAAGGCGTACAGATCATTGAATTTGCTCAATCGGGTTTGAAATCACTACTAAAGGTTGCCAAAGCATTTGGTATTGATTGGCATGTTGTTACGGATGGAGACCCTGCAGGCAAAAAATATGCAGCCACCGTAAGAGCGCGGTTAGGACATGATCAAGAAAGACATCGATTGACTGAGCTACCGGATAAGGACATCGAACACTATCTATATAACAACGGCTTTGAAATGTTTTTTCGAGATATGCTTAAGATACCGCTCGATCACCCTATTCCGGCAAAAAAAGTAGTTAATCGAGTACTTAAAAAGTATGCAAAACCCGATTTAGCGCTTGCGATCGTTTCCCATTGTGAAGATAGAGGGCTTGAGTGCATTCCTTTATTACTACGTTGGACACTTAAGCGCGTAGTGACAATGGCAAACGGGAATACTTAAAGCATTATACCCAAGCATCTTGAGGTTGCTTGGGTATAAATAGTGCGATTGAATGGTCGGCAAATATTAGTTATCTCTTATGCTACAACCGACTTATCAATATTTTTGAACTTGTCGTGTAACCACAGTCCACTGCGCTTCATTGTGTAGCCAAATACGCCACCCAGTAATAAAGAAGGAATGACTATTTGCCAATCACCATTGGCTGCAAAAGTGGCACACGAACCAATAAATGTCCCCGGAATATAAGCCAGCCACGATTGCTTTGCCTGTAAACACATAAACAGTGTCACCACACCAGTTAACGCATATGCCAAAATATCCGTAGAAATATACTCACTACCATTCATGATCATTAAAGCCCAAAACACGCCGCTTAAATTGGTGATAAGGCTTATCAATAATCCTTTCGCACCTTCATATGGCGCTGCGAAGTAGCTAGTGCAACCTAGAAATCCTGCCCATGCTAACAAGCCAAGGCTAATTGCGACCCAGCCCCAGACTGCTGATAATAATGCTGTGGTGAGTGAAATAGCTACCAGTGCGCTCATAATGGTTCTCTGAAGATTCTAGTGTGAGCGGAACACTATAATGACTGCTGGGCATAAATTCATGATTTAGGTCACGGTTTGTATGTCGCAACTACTATTAGTTACATGACTTTGCTTACGCAATCGTTACAACAACAGATTTAGTACATAAAAAAGCCCAAGTGATTAAATACTTGGGCATAGCAATGTTAATGGTTAGTCGGAATTAAAACACGGATTTACCTTTCATCATCCGCATACCTTCACGTTTAATACATTCTACTAACGGGTTTTCAATCATGTCGGCACGCCAAACGAAAGATAAGGTTCTCTCCATACTCAATTCGGGAACATCCAACGCAACCAATAGTCCACTTTCAATGGAACGTTCAACATCCAAGTATGGCAAACACGTTAAATACTGACCGTTAGCGACCATACTTCTTAAAACAGGAACGTGTTCATATTCGCGCCATACATCTAAATCTTCAATTAAGTGATGAATCGAACTATCGAAAATCATTCGTGTTCCTGAACCATGCTCTCTAAGCACCCACCTCGCCTGCTCAAGTTGCGAATGAGTAACTCTACCCGATCTAGCAAATGGATGATGCGCAGACGCTACGACGGTTAAATGATCGCGACACCAAATTTCTTGATGCAAACGATTATCATCACAACGTCCTTCGATAATGCCAATATCATATTTGTAATCGATTAGTCCCTGTAAAATGACATCGGTACTTTGAACATTAAGCTTAATGCGGAGCTCCGGAAAGTCATTATCAATTCTACTGATAAGGTCAGGAACCAGATGCTCTGCTGGTGTTTGACTTGCACCTACACACAACTCACCGCTCAATAAATGTTGTTCAATAAAGCCCATTTCTATTTGCTGAGCATCTTGTAAAAGTCTTTTTGCTTTAGGTCTAAGCCAATTTCCCCAGTGGGTTAAAGCCATCTGCTTACCCTGCCGCTCAAACAACGGTCTGCCTAGCATTTTTTCTAATTGCGCTAACGACATACTCGTCGCGGATTGCGTTAGTGCTAGCTTATCAGCAGCAAGACTTACACTTCCCGTGTCTGCTACTGAATCAAATACTGCCAACTGCTTTAGAGAGTAACGCATAACACTCCTTATCGTTATAACGTTAATAGCCTGATTTTTGTATGCGTTTAATAAGCATACGTTTTCATTCTACTGGTTAATTTTCTCATATCAAATTTTCTGATGAGTTTTCTCAATATTATCAATTTTACCTCTACTCATTTCACACTTAATCTGAAATGGCGATGCAGTACTAGCTTCGCAAATACCATAAGGAGGTAATTATGAACATCATGACTAGGAGCGCGTATGTCATCAAATAACGCTAATAATCAATGTTATTCACCGATGGAAATGATGGCTGAAGCTGAAAAGTTTGCATTAGGTAAAGCCAAAAAGAATACGGGAATGACTTTGAGCTTAGCCATTATGGCAGGTGCATTTATTGGATTAGCTTTTCTGTTTTATATCACTGTGACGACAGGCGCTACTGAGTCAGGCTGGGGGCTGAGCCGTTTCGCAGGAGGATTAGCATTTAGCATGGGGCTAATTTTAATCGTGATATGCGGTGGAGAGCTTTTTACCAGTTCCGTACTTTCCAGTATTTCATGGGCGAACAAGCAAATAAGCTTCGGCAAAATGCTTTCCATTTGGGGCAAGGTTTATTTTGGTAATTTTATCGGCGCAATGTTTCTACTCATCATTGTATCTGCCGCGGGCTTGTACCAAATGGACCATGGGCAATGGGGATTAAATGCATTAAACATCGCCCAGCACAAGTTACACCATACTCCAGTACAAGCGTTTTCTCTGGGTGTGCTTTGTAACCTGCTAGTTTGCTTGGCAATTTGGCTTACATTTAGTAGCACCAATGCAATGACAAAATCGGTTATGACCATCATGCCAGTGGCAATGTTTGTATCAAGTGGCTTTGAACACTGTGTTGCCAACATGTTTATGGTGCCACTGGGCATAGTGATTCAAAACTTTGCGCCTGAATCATTTTGGTCAATGACCGGAGCTTCAGCAGCTCAATATGCAGATCTAAATATTATGCAGTTTATTACTGCAAACTTAATCCCAGTAACACTCGGCAATATTGTTGGTGGTGCTGTACTTGTTGGGCTTGCTAACTGGTGTATTTATCGCAGACCTCAACTAAAAGCAGCCAACATTTTAACCATAACAACTACCACTAACATTACGTCAGTTAAGGAAAACATTATGAACAACAATATCATCGTTAAAAACATTATGAACACTCAACCTATAACTCTTACTGCAGACATGACAACTCCAAAAGCTATCGACCATTTGATTGCCCATCACGAAGTCAGTGCACCTGTTACGGATGTTCAAGGTCGTCTTGTTGGGTTCTTCTCTGTACACGATGTAATGGTTGATCTGTGGTGCCAAGACTACATGCCAATCCAAGGTCAAAAAGTGGTCGACTTGATGTCGCGAGACGTGGTTGCTATTGATGTGAATGACAAACTAGTTGATGTAGCTGAATATCTTTGTATCGATAAAGAGCAACTTTATCCAACTACTTCAATGGGCATCGCAACTCGCTTTTCCATGCTGTCGCTAGAGGAAAGAGCCAAGAGTATTAAGGTGAGTAAACCACATTCATTACCAGTGCTGGACAATGGTCATATGGTTGGTGTTATCAATCGACTAGATGTACTTGAGGCACTCCGTTCTATATACGGTAAGCCTGTAGAAGTGTTAGAGACACATCAACAAACTGCATAGCACCAAAAAAGCGCCTAGAAATAGGCGCTTTTTGTTAAAATACTCTTTTTCAAATTACTTCTTAACACCTTCGACGTGTAATTCCATATCGACATAGCTAGAAGCACCCATAACTTGAATATTATAATCTGCTAGTTCTAATCTTGTCGTACCATAGAAACCAGCACGCTCACCGCCCCATGGGTCTTGCCCTTGCCCGATGACTTCAGCATTGATGGTAATTGGTTTGGTGACGCCATGAAGATTCAATTCACCAATTAAATCAAAACTACCATCTCCCTTATCCACGACTTTGTTGCTAGAAAACGTCGCTGTGGAATACTTACCAGCATCGATAAAGTCGGAACTACGAATATGCTTATCACGCTCAGCATGGTTTGAGTCCAAGCTTGTTGTATCTACATTTACGCTAATTGAAGAAGCTTCAATATCAGTTGGGTCGTATGAAAATTCACCACCAAATGTATTAAAACGTCCTTGAATGAAGCTATAACCTAAGTGGCTAATTTTGAAATTAATTGACGCATGAGCGCCTTTCGTATCGATTACATAGTCCGCTGCGCTTGCACCCACGGGAATTAGCATTGCCATGGTTAGTCCTGCTGCAAGTAACGTTTTTTTCATTTTGATGCTCCTATCATTTTGCGTAGCGTATTGTCTTTATCAATAACATGATGTTTGATAGCTGCGAGTGCATGAATCGCAGCCATAATCATTAGTGCCCATGCTGTATAAAAATGAACTTCACCAGAGATATCAGCTTGCCCTTCAAAAAACGCCCCTAACCCGGGGACTGAGAACAGGTTGAATACCTCTATCGAACGTCCATCTTCGGTTGAAATGAGATAACCCGATATAAATAGCCCTATAAGTGCCACATACATCAGAGCATGGACGAATTTTGATGCAACTATCTCAAACGCATTCCCCTCCACCTTCGGTGACGCCGTCACATTCTTCCAAATCACACGAAATACGGTGACTAAAGCGAGTAAGATGCCTACCGATTTATGCCAATGTGGCGCAGTTCGATACCATTCGCTGTAGTAAGATAGGTCAACCATCCATAAACCTACGGCAAACATGCCAATAATCACCAAAGCTGATAACCAGTGAATACCTCTTGTGACTACGTTGTAGTTCTTAACCTCTAGTTTCATGGTTTCGTCCAATTCCTTAGTTTCAGACCGTATTAATGCTGAGTAGTAATTGTTAAACAATTATCACACGCTTAACATCTACGCTATTTGATGAACTTATTCAAAATTTTTGAATAGGAGTTTGATGTGACCTATCCTCAATCTCTGACACAAATCCAATTCTTTAAGTGGGTTCACTAAAATTTGTCACCGAATTGTACGATGTGCGTGTTAATCTTCTAAACATGATTGCATAGGGAAGTATGGAGAAAGGTCTTGTTAATGGATGTGCTCATTCAGAGCGTCAATGAGTTCCAAGCTGATTGTATGGCTTTGTGTGAAAGACACTACCCGACTATTCATAATAGAGGGATGAGTGAACATCACCTTTCACTCGCATTTTCACGGCGTTTAGCACGAACGTTGACTGAGTTTGGGCATGATTGCACGTATGCTCCACTGGAAACATACCCGGCAAATGAGCAACCAAGTCATTTCAGAGTATCTTCTGATGCAGGAACAGTCTGGATCCTAACCTCTCACTTGATTAGCGCTGGAAGTACTTGCCGTAAGAAATTGTTTAAAACTATTGATAATTGGCAAGCAGAGTACGAGTATGCAATTCAACCAAATGATTTGTTGTTACTACTTTCTGATCACTGGATTTCTCGCAGTAAGCAAAGTAAGGAGTTAATCCATTGGTGGAGTGGCTTCCTACCTGACGACGTCGAAAACTATCGAGCACAAGGTGTAAGCTTATTCACGAGCGACTCACAACTTTCAATTTGTTTAGAAGACCGTTTTGCTATCTCTCCCTACTACACAAAAGTTACCCATCCACTTAAACGAGCATCTGACCAACAACTCGTCAGGAAATACGTTCAACTCTATTCGGTCGTTCAATTAAGTTAAATTGTTTGGTACAGATACTATTTGAAGCTCTCGCACTAGTTTTGTCACTTCGTAGTCTTTAGAGTCGACTAATCGGAATTACCAACTAATCATTAAGTTTAGATGCAACACTCATTTTACTGATATTTCTCATGTTGAGCGCATTTTGGGGGGCTTTATTCGTTGACAAAAAAATGTCATCGACAATATTATGACTAATGCACAATTGGTTTAATTATCCAATTGCTAATCAGTCGAGGCTCAAATATACATGCTCTTGTCTAGTCAAAATCAGCTCCAACAATACGTTTTTTTAAACGAGCAGAAACAACATATTGCTAAGTATAAAAAGCTAAATTTAAGAAGCGTTTTCCAACCGATTTTTGACAAGAATAATCAAACTATTGGTGTAGAGGCACTTGTTCGTATCTCAAATGCTGAATATCAGAATGTCCGCCCTGACCATTTTTTTAATTCAAAGGACATTAGCCTAGAAGATAAAATCAATGTTGAACGCTTGAGCCGTATCATACATATTCGAAATTTTTCCAACTCACGTTATCGCGATCTCAATTTATTTTTAAATGTCCTGCCGTCATCTGGTGAGTTTTACGCTTTAGAAGATAGAAGAATCAATTTACTTTCAAAACGCTTAAAAGCGTTAGACCTACGCTCCGATAAGGTGGTGATGGAAGTTGTTGAATCCCATGCTCATGATGAAATCTGCCTTCAAAAAGCAATGAAAAAACTCTCTGACCGTGGATTTAAAATAGCAATCGATGATTACGGTATGGAGGCATCAAACCGTAAACGAGTAGAACTACTTAGGCCGAACATCATAAAAATTGATCGATCTTTACTTTTAGCTTACATGGATGGTCACACCGAGGCGTTACTTGGTGGAATATCTCTAGCGCGCCAAATTAACGCCAAAATAGTAATTGAAGGCATTGAGACACATAAACAATATCAGACAATGGTCGAATTAGATGTCGATCTTTATCAAGGTTACTACCTCGCTATGCCGCAACCACTCGAAATGCTTGAATTGGCGCCAGCCAACTAACCTCCTTGTTATCCTAAATTTGTTATCATCTGCGACAACTCTTAGATACGGCATAACTCACTATTTTAGATAAATAATTCACTTTATTGTTTTAGATCATGAGTGGTACATCTTTTGCTCGTGCTACAAAACATTTTTCTGTAAATTCCCCTCACACTTTGACACGGTTTGTCATATTTTTATTTTTCTACAGAGGTTATTTATGCTGGAGCTTCTAATTGGATTAGTGGTCACCATTGCAGTGGGCTATTTTATTGTCAAGGGATACAAACCTGCCGGCGTCCTTCTATCTGCTGGTTTATCTTTGCTTATAGTTACCGGGATCCTCGGTCACACTGTTCTTCCAGGTAATATTGCGTCAACAGGCAATATGCTCACCGACTCACTGGAGTATGTTAAGTTCATGCTTCAAAACCGCGGTGGCGGTCTAGGTATGCAAATTATGTTGCTATGTGGTTTTGCCGCCTACATGACTCATATTGGTGCGAACAATGTTGTTGTTAAACAGTTTTCAAGACCACTCTCAGTTATTAAGTCACCATACGCATTGCTTGTTGCCGCCTATATTGTCGCCTGCTTGATGTCATTAGCCGTGAGTTCTGCGACTGGTCTTGGTGTACTATTAATGGCTACCCTATTCCCTATGATGACTGCAATGGGTATTTCTCGACCTGCTGCTGTCGCTGTTTGTGCCTCACCTGCTGCAATTATTTTGGCGCCTACCTCTGGTGATGTGGTGATTGCCGCTGAAAAATCTGGAATGGCGCTTGATCTATTTGCTGTTCAAACTGTTCTACCTGTTTCAATTGCAGCAATTATTGTCATGTCTGCTGCTGCATACTTCTGGAACAAATATCTAGATAAAAAAGAAAATACACCGATGGAACGTATCGACGTGTCTGAGATTGAAGTAAAAGCGCCAGCTTATTACTCAGTTCTACCGTTCTTACCAATTCTCGGCGTATTCCTATTTAACGGTCGTACATTGCCTGGGCTTGAACTTGATATCTACACCATAGTTGTGCTTTCAATTTTTGTCGCAGCGTTAGTGGATTACGCGAGTAAACGTTTTGATGGCAAAGCAACACTTGAAGATCTTGAGTCTTGTTACGAGGGCATGGCTGATGCGTTTAAAGGCGTAGTAATGCTATTGGTTGCGGCTGGTGTTTTTGCCCAAGGTCTTATGTCTATCGGTGCGATTGACAACCTACTTCACCTTGCAGAAAGCGCTGGTGCCGGTGGTATCGCATTAATGCTGATTCTTACTGGTTTGACCGTTGCTGCCGCAATTGCAACTGGTTCGGGTAATGCGCCATTCTATGCGTTTGTTGAACTAGCTCCTGCATTGGCAGCTAAAATGGGCTTAAATCCCGCGTTCTTGATCATTCCAATGCTCCAAGCATCTAACCTTGGTCGTACAATTTCACCAGTTTCTGGTGTAATTGTGGCAACATCTGGTATGGGTAAAATTAGTCCCTTTGAAGTGGTTAAACGTACTTCTGTTCCGGTTCTAGGTGGTTTGATCACCGTTATTATCGGAACATTGATATTGGTTCCTATGTATTCATAAGTAGAGCGGATTCAATACAATCTATATTTTAGGGCGCAGTAAGCGCCCTTTTTCATTGTTTCATCCCATGTCCTTTACTACTGGTATTTCTAAGCATACACAGCTTAGGCAAGTTAGAAGACGGTTGCTTCCAATATTTGCGCATAAGCGAAGTTTACTGTTTAAAGCGGCGCGGTAATCACAGACTTTTCATTCAAAACTGAGGTAAATTTGTGGCTGCGGCCAGCACAAATTATCGACATGATGTAGTGTTGCTAACATCACTAATCTAATATAGCTCGTATACGCTTGGGAAAAGGAATGAGTGATGATTAAACAAACAATCACCTTAAATTGTGATATGGGGGAAAGCTATGGGCAATGGGTTAAGGGTAATGACTCCCAAGTGATGCCATTGATCGATATGGCGAACATTGCCTGCGGATTTCATGCTTCCGACCCTAAGACAATGGCAGATACGGTCAAGCTTGCTATTCAACATGATGTCAAAATTGGCGCACATCCCAGCTATCCTGATAGATTAGGTTTTGGTCGACGTACTATTCCAATGAACAGTGAAGAGCTTACGTATACATTGATTTATCAGATTGGCGCGTTAAAAGCGATGTGTGAAAGCTTCAATACAGAGTTACACTATATTAAGCCTCATGGCGCGTTGTATAACGATATGATTGAAGACCATTCGATTTTCGAATCCGTTGCCGACGCCGCGTCATGCTTTGCTCTACCACTCATGATGTTAGCACATCCTGATAATCAACCCTTTCTTGATATCGCTGATCGTTATGAAGTGCCACTGTTATTTGAAGCGTTCGCAGACCGAGCTTATACGAGTAATGGAATGCTTGCTCCACGAGCTCAAGCAGGCGCAGTGTTGACTGATTCTGAATCGGTTCTCAATCAGGTTGAACAAATTATTAACTATGGCAAATTGGTAACCATTGATGGGGACGTAATTCAAATTGAAGCCGATACCATTTGTGTCCATGGCGATAACCCTCAGGCGTTGCAAATACTTGAAGATTTACGCGCAAGTTTTTGAGTGCGTACCAGCCCAGTTTTCTCGATGCACTAAAAAGCCAGCAATCGCTGGCTTTTTAAATGTTACTAAGGATTCATTAATAGCCGTACACATCAGCAAGTTCAACAGGGTAACCACGACTCGTAGCAAGTTGCTTTGCTTTATCCACTACTTGCTCTTCAGTTAGCGCGCATGCCTTTGGGTGTAATTGTTCAATTGAACCACCTAAACCATGAGACAATTGCCATTTTGCGCTAATCTTACGCACCGCTTCTAAAGCTGAAGAACCTTTAACAACTTCAATTCGAGCATAGTTTGTCGCAGCAAACGAGACGTCCGCCGCTCGCAGTGTTTCATCTTGACCGGGAATCTGCTGTGCTCCATAAAGCGGAATACCATACTCCTGCGCATTAGCGTAACTCGGTACAAAACGACTCATATGCTTGATGGCTTTCTCACTACGATCGACGCGTACTTCTTCTGACCAACCTACACTGATTTTTCGAGCTAAACGCAAAGGCAATCTGGGTTGCGAAGATTCAGCATTGGTGCTCACTAAACCATCTTCAAATAATGTTATTTCTTGAGTCATACCATGCAGTTGAAACACTGAGTTAGTGTAAGGCGTTAGTTGTGCCATCCCGTTTTCGGTGCCACGCGGTCCATGGAAGATAACTTCTGGCCAAAATTGTGTATTTTGATTCCACTTTGTAACGTACGCGGCCTTAAACTCGACCATTCTTTTACGAGGTGTGCTCGCCAAATCATCAACAATGCCCGTTTCGAATCCGCATGCATTAATGACATAATCATAAGCTTGTTGGTAACGCTTGCCGTCCACTTCCATTGTAAGTAGCCATTGTTCACCGTCCCAATTCATATCCGACAAGCGAGTATTTATATTTAGTGCGCATTTTGGCATTTGCTCTAGAACTAGCATTGCCGAAGCTGCAATCCTAAACACACTCCAACCAAACTCGTTGACCGCAACAACCGGATACTTAATATTCTCAAGATCAACGTGTTGGGCAAATGGAACAAGCCAATCATCATAGTCTACGGGGTGCGCTGTTTGCTTCTGACTCCTGAGTGCGACCAAATCTTCACGGCTATAAAGCTTAAAATAATCTTGCGGTGCACCCAACACCTCGTTCGCCTTATCTTTATCTACCAATGATTGATACACAGTACGTATTTGATTCAAGCGAGGAACAAGCTCTAACGGATCACCATCATCACTATGAGGTACAACGATCAACGTCGGTCGTCGATTAAGAGTGTGAGGATATAATCGAACAGATTCAATCGACTGCGAGAGTAAATCAATACACTGCTCTACTGATATTTCTCGGTACAAATTCCCACCGGCGTGTAAATGGCAAATTGGTGGACCACTTACTAAGCTGCTATTTTTTTCTATCAGATCGACGTTAACACCGATCTCAGCGAGATGTAGGGCAGCGGTTGCTCCTGCAATCCCACCACCAATTACTGCTACTTTTAGGTTAGATGTTTGATCAAATTCTTTAGTCATTTGAGTTTGTAATTCATTATTTCTGACGACATTTTAGTGCCTTTGCACTGATAAGAAAAACACATTTTTTGCAAGGCAATTTAGGCTTCATTTACTCATAAAAAAAACGAAAAAAAGCTTGACGCATTTTCAATAGATTCCGAAAAACGACTCTGTGTGCATAATAACTTAGCCCAAAACGCGGGTTCTATTGGCTTAGCGCGTTTTGAGTTATATTCACCCTAATAAGTTATCCCTAACTTTATCCACAAGTTCTGTGGGTAACTGATTCATTTAACGTATACAATATCAGTTAAAGTCTTTATTTATAGGGACTAACAAACGTTTCATGAGGCTGTTCACAACTAAACCAAGTGTGCAAAAAGCCAGCAAAGGTAACAAGATCCACAGTGGATAATGCAGCCGAGTTTCTAGACCAAAACCAAAGTTCATGATTGCTGCAACTACTAATTCAGCGCCAATTATAGCAATGAAACCCGCCACGAGCGCCATCACGCCATACTCAGCCCAAATGGTTCGAACAACCCGTTTTTTACTCGCTCCTAAAGTGCGATAAAGTTGTATCTCACTTTGCCTTTGCCCAAGGCTCAATCTCAATAAAGTAAATATCAGGATCGCTCCCGCGATGACACTTAAACCAGCCAGCATCGTCACTGCCCACACAATTTGTTTAACCAACTCTTGTATTTTTGCACCCATAACTCGAATATCCATCAAGCTCACAGTTGGGTGTTGCCTTGAAAGCATATTGAGTAACTGATCATGGGCTACATCAACTCTGAAGCTGACTAAATACGTCGTCGGAATCTGCGACAAAACATCAGGAGTAAAAATAAAATAAAAGTTTGGTTTCATATCGCGCCATTCAACCGCACGTATAGAGTCGACTCTCGCAGACACTTCTTGGCTGTTTATGACAAAACTAAGTTGATCACCCAATTCGATGCCTAAATCAGACGCTACTTCTTGCTCAACTGAGACCCCCCCTGTTTGCTGCCAACTCCCTTTAAGTAACTCGTTGTGCTGTGGAATTCCGTTAGAAAAGGTAAAATTGATTTCTCTTCTCAATGAATCGTTGTCATTACCACCTTGTGAGTACTGTTTGGCATCTTGACCATTTATGTTTGACAAGCGACCTCGAATAATTGGGTAGGCCTCTGAACGAACGATCGAATTGTCATCCAGCACAGCTAAATAAGCATCTTTTTCATAAGGCGCTATATTCAATGCAAACGCGTTAGGCGCATCATCAGGGAGCGTTCGTTGCCAATCAGAAAGTAGATCGGTTCGAACTAGCCACATTACCGCCAAAAGCATCAGTGATAACGCCAACGCACCAAATTGGACTCCGGTGGCAAACGAGGAGCGATTAATACGGCTCAACGCCAATTTGAACTCAGTGTTTAATGGAAGCTTGGCAAGTAAACGTGTAGCAATAAGGCTGAATAAACCTAACACAACAAATAAAGTTAGCATGCCACCAATAACCAGCCATACCAACAAATTGCTGCTATACACAATTAGCATTGGAACCACAGGGAACAACACCAGTGCGTAAGACCATTTATTTATTTTGGTTACTTGTGGCTGCATAACATTAACAGCGTTAATGCGAAGTAAATGTATAAATGGAATACCTAATGCAGGGATCGCAATCAGCACGCTCGTAGCTATAGAGGTAAACACAGGCGCAAAACCATAATTTGGTAATGGTGTAGGCAATAAGTCCGCTAAAGGAATACGCAAAAGATACTCCAAACCAACGCCCAATAACGAACCAATAACTGATGCCCATACCAATAAAATCACAATTTGAATGGTTAACCAGCGAATTAACCATCCCTTTCTTGCCCCGAGACTTTTAAGCATTGCGATGGTTTTCTGTCTGGTCGAGACATAATGCTGACAAGTAAGAACCAGTGTTGTTGCCGCCATAATCACAACAATCGCAACGGTCAGAGATAAATATTGTTGTGTCCGCTGAAACATGTCATTCGTTCGACTTGCACTATTTTGATCGCGCCAGGAATCACTTGGCGTCAACTCTATCCCTTCCTTAACCTTTTCAATTTGTTGTGCGTTACCGTTTAGGTATAAATTGTAGCGGACACGGCTACCAAGTTGTATTGCACCCGTTTTATTGAGATCGGCTTGGTGTATATACGCTGAAGGCATCTGTTGAAAAGGGTTGAAACTAAGCCCTGGCTCTTCTACGACTCGCCCTGTTACTGTGAAATCGGCATCACCAACAGTGACAATGTCACCTTCAACCACATTTAATTGAGCGAATAGTCGTTCGTCTAACCATAGCTGTGAAGGTAGAACTTCATTGCTAAGTTGCTTAGATCGGCTCAATTTTAGCTCACCTTGCAATGGATAGTTACTTTCTACAGCTTTAACCGTCACCAGCTTCATTTCTGTATCACTAAACGCCATCGTGGCAAAACGAACTAAACTAGAGCTCTCCAGCTCTTGCGAATCGACTTGTGCAATGAGCTTTTGTGGGAATGGGTTCGAAGAGGAATAGAGACTGTCGGCAGTAAGAGCTTCCTTACCTTGTTTGACGATCACCTGCTCCATACGCTCTGTTAGAGCCGTAAGCGCAAAAATTGACGCGATTATCAGCGTAAGCGCGATAGAAACAGGCCATAGTTGACCGTGCTTTATTTCACTAATACTCCAATTATATAGATACTTATTCAATTTGGAGTGGCTAATTTTCTGCATTACTCCGCCTCCAACAGCCCAGCTTGAATGGTCAAAGTTCGATCACATTTCGCAGCTAATGACATGTCATGAGTAACAAGGACGAGCGTTGTACCATGCTTTTGATTAAGTTCAAACAGCAAATCAATCACTTTAGTCGCCGTTTTCTGATCCAAATTACCGGTAGGTTCATCGGCAAACAGGATTTTAGGTTCAATCATAAAAGCACGGGCCAAAGCTACACGCTGCTGTTCTCCGCCAGACAATTGCGCTGGTGAATGATGCATTCGATGCCCTAAACCTACCGACTCAAGTAAGTCACTCGCTCGTTGTTTGTTCTCTGCCTCACCTTTCAATAAACATGGCAGAGTCACGTTGTCCAACGCGGATAAACTAGGTATGAGTAGGAAGCTTTGAAACACGAATCCAACCGATTCGCTGCGTATCGCTGCTCTTGCCTCGTCGTCGAGTTGCGATAAAACGTGTCCAAGGAGTTCAACATCGCCCTTGCTCGGAGTATCAAGCCCAGCAAGAAGGGTCATCAAAGTCGATTTACCCGCGCCAGAAGTGCCTACAATCGCCACGGTTTCACCAGAGTGAATCTCAAGGTCTACATTTTTTAAGATTGTTAAATCTTCTTGATTAGTGGAAACTGTCTTCTGTAGAGACGTTGCCTTAATTACGGATGTTTGCATGTTACGACTTCTTTCCTTACTTCTTGCCTGTATTGTTATTAATCCCGTGGGAGCAACAACACTACTCGTCCTGGGTGATAGCTTAAGTGCAGGCTATCAAATGCCTCTCGAAAAAGCTTGGCCTAGTTTATTACCAAATATGATGGCAGAAAAAGGTAAGCCGATAAATGTGATTAATGGCAGTATTTCCGGAGATACTACGGGAAATAGCTTAGCTCGATTACCAAAACTCCTCACCGACCATAACCCAGACTACGTGTTAATTGAACTTGGTGCCAATGACGGTTTACGTGGTTTTTCACCGCGTACCATTGAAAGCAATCTTTCTTCAATCATTTCCCACATTAAAGCGGCGAATGCGGCACCGGTATTAATGCAAATTCACGTATTACCAAATTATGGTAAGCGTTATACCCAAGCATTTTCGGCCTTGTATCCAAAAGTTGCCGACCTGCATCAAATTCCATTATTGCCATTTTTACTAGAACCCATCTTACTTGATCACCCTCAGTGGATGATGGAAGATGGCTTGCACCCAAAACCAGACGCGCAACCGTGGATCGCAGAATTTGTTTCTAAGCAGTTAATAAATCACCTCTAATTGCCATAGCTCAATAAAATTTACCAAGCTTTACGTTACCGTTGTTCTTTAGACCTGTTGGTTTTGGAGACAACAATGATAATTAAACCAGAAATATCGGGTGTGGTTGCTCGGAGTGCCCATCCATTGGGCTGTGAAAAAGCAATCCTTGAACAAATTGATTACGTAAAAAAAGCCAGTCAAATCAAACAAGGTCCTAAGCGCGTTCTTATTGTTGGTGCTTCGTCAGGCTTTGGTCTTGCTGCTCGCATTGCTCTAACTTTTGGTGGTTCTAATGCCGACACTATCGGCGTTTCATTTGAACGCGGACCTTCTGATAAAGGCGTTGGAAGCGCTGGTTTTTACAACGATCTGTATTTCAAAAAATACGCAGAAACAGCCAATCGCCTTGCCATCAACATTCACGCTGACGCCTTTTCCCCACAAACAAAGAAAGATGTCATAGAAGCTATCGAAACCTATTTTGAAGGTGAGGTTGATCTCATCATCTATAGCGTAGCAAGCGGCGTTCGTCCTAATTATCAAACTGGTGGGCAATGGCGTTCAACAATCAAACCGATTGATGAAGCAGTCACTGGTGCTTCAATCTCATTAGAAGATGACTCATGGAATGAAAGCGTACTTGAAGCGGCAAACCAGACCGAAATTGATGAAACTTTGAAAGTGATGGGAGGTGATGACTGGGAGGCGTGGATCGATGCTCTGATCAATTCGGAATCGATTGCACAAGGGTGCCAAACTGTTGCTTTTTCTTACATCGGTCCTGAATTAACCCACCCTATCTATCTTGATGGCACATTAGGACGAGCGAAAGTCGACTTACATCAAACCAGCCATTCTCTCAACTTAAAACTGGTTAATTTTAATGGTGGTGCCTACGCAAGTGTTTGCAAAGCACTTGTCACTAAAGCAAGTGTGTTTATTCCCGGCCTAACACCTTATTTAATGGCGCTATACCAAGTAATGAAACAGCAAGGCACTCATGAAGGATGCATTGAACAGATGCAACGCCTGTTTTCAACTAAGTTATATGGCGTTGACAAAGTTCCCGTAGACGGAGAGAGGTTGATTAGAATCGATGAACTTGAGTTAGATTCAAATACACAGACTCAAGTTAGACAGTTAGTTGAGTCTATGAATGCAACGAATTTTTCTCAGCTTGGCGATTATGAAGGTTTGAAACGAGAATTTATGAAAATGAACGGGTTCTCGTTTGATAATATTGACTACGATTCGGATATAGACCTTAAACAATTGATTAAAACACTTAGTTAAGTATGCCCCTGCCTCCTATACGCAAATATGAAGCAAGCTCGTCTCGTTAATGAGACGCAACAGAACAACATTCAGCTCCCTCCTTAAATTGGGGGCTGAGTTTGTTAGAGTGTCATACAATCAATGAGTGATTTTAGTACTATGATATAAATAGGAGCACGGAGAGCTCTTTTTTGGCTTTAGCCACAAAGGACTACATTAATGTCAAAAATTAGCACAAGCGATTTATCTATTCCAAAAGCAATGAGTGATAACTGGCAAAGAATCGTCAATTTGATCGCTGATCTTATTCCAATACCTGCTGCACTTATCATGCGCGTACATCGCAATACAATTGAAGTGTTTTCTTGCAATCAAAATAGCGTCCATCCCTATACTGCAGGTGATAGTGAATCATTAGGTAAAGGCCTGTATTGTGAGTACGTGATTGATCAACAAAAACGACTTACCGTTGTTAACGCATTAAAAGATCCGGATTGGAATGACAATCCAGATATATCGCTTGGTATGATTTCTTATTGTGGTTTTCCTATTAACTGGCCGAACGGCGAAGCATTTGGTACCATTTGTGTACTAGATTCGAAACAACAACAAATTTCAGAAACCGCAGCATCGCTTCTAGAAAGCTACAAAGAGTCGGTTGAAGCGCAACTTGCCACTCTTTATCAGAATGAACAGCTGAAACAACTCAATTTCGAACTTCAATCAAGGGTCAATACACGCACTCAAGATCTGGTCGATCTTAATTTTTCCCTAAATCAAGAAATTGATAGACGACAGGCGGCTGAAAGAAAAATTATTTATCACCAACGGCATGACTTAGGGACCGGCTTTTTAAACCGAAATTCATTAGAGTTTGAAGCATCCAGAGCCGTTGATATCGCTGTTGAACATTCCAAACTCGAAGTTTCTGCAATCCATATTGGGTTCAGTAATGGCAAGCTGATTCAAAGCAAATACGGCTTTGCGGTGTGGGAAAGCATACTCGTTCAGCTGAGAGAAAAATTAGGTTACCTTTGCCGCTATCATTTACAAACGGCAAGACCGACTTCCACCGAGCTAGTCTTCTTACTAGAATCACAAAACTTGAGTGAAGACCTAGAGCAATTTTGTTCACAACTGGTTGAAGTGGGCCACAATGAATTTGACGTAGAGGGGGAATCACTTCACTTACACAGCTATGTTGGTATCAGTAGCACCAAGGATGCAACGTCGGGTGATCAATTATTACAGCATGCCTCAGAAGCCATGCGCTCTTGTAAAGACTCTGGTCACAAGCTAATTTATTACTCCAAAGCTATATCCCTTGTTCAAAAAGATTTAAACCACTTAGAAAACTACTTACTTCAAGCTGTTCGCAACGATGATTTATTGCTTTATTTTCAACCTAAAGTTTCGCCAAAAACCCGTCGTTGGACTGGAGCCGAAGCATTACTTAGATGGCGTCACCCCGTTTTGGGCAATATTTCAAACGAAGCTCTTATTAAAATTGCCGAAAAAAATGGTCTAATTTTCGAAGTTGGGAATTTTGTGTTACGTTCAGCCATCGCGAAAGCATCGGAATGGTCCACAATGCTGCAAGATTTTAAAATTGCAGTCAATATCTCAGCGGTTCAGCTCAAGAATATTCATTTCGCAGAACAGATTGAAGATCTTCTAACCGCTTATCAGTTGCCAGCCGAATATCTCGAACTGGAGGTAACCGAAAGCACCCTAATCGCAGATGAACAAGTGGCGCTTAACACGCTTTTATCGCTCCATCGCCTAGGAGTGACGTTGTCACTAGATGATTTTGGTACAGGGTACTCTTCATTTGATTATCTGAAAAAATTCCCTTTTGATGCGATTAAAGTAGACAAGAGCTTCATAAAACAACTAGACAGTAGTGAGCACGACCGAGCAATTGTCCAGTCGATCATCAAGATTGCGAAAAAACTTAACCTTGCTATTACAGTAGAAGGGATAGAAACCCAAAAGCATGAAGAGTTCATCATCAATGAAGGATGTGAGTACGGACAAGGCTTTTACTACGGCAGACCTATGCCCTGCGATGAATTTGAGTTATGTTTACTCAGTAAACACTACCCGGAAAGAGTAAATCAACCCTTTCAGTAGCTTAATCCTTTACTCCTAGGCGTGTGATTTTTATAATCGCCGCCTTATTATCTTCCTATTGTGAGTTCACTATGGATCTATTGATCGCAACTCTTAAAAAAATCGAAAAACAGAATTTTCGCGCCTACCAACAAATCAAAGGCTGCTATGACCTAACTGACTTCAAACTGTTTGTCGATTACGTGCAAGGCGACCCTTTCGCGTCGGCTTCTAGATTGCGTGCAATCCGTCCTTGGTCTTTAACTGGACTTGAATGGCTAAAAGAACAATCTCCCACTTATCAAATCGCAGCGCGTGACTATATCGCTCGTAAATTTGCTGAGTTTGCTAAGCCAGAATCACACATTAGTATTGCCCTTTCAGGTCAAACGGTCTTAGACTCAACCTCTGTCGTTTTTACTGAAGAAGGTATCGAGCTGCGTTTCCGTGCCAATCTTCCTGCAGATGGTCGTTCGGTGTTAGGTAAAAAAGCCATCAACATTCTTACTTTTCACCTGCCTAAGTTCATTCGTCGCTCGACAATTGAACGCGAGATTGACCGTGCAGCGTTAGAGTCTCATTGTCAAATCATTGAAGACCAAGAAGCAATGAGAGCGCAATTGGAAGAGCGCGACTTAGTTGCGTTTATTGGTGATGGCTCTGTTCTGCCACGCTTTGCTGGTAACAGTGACTTACCAATGAAAGATGCGGTTGAATTTGTTGCACCAGAATCATTAGCTGTGACTCTTTCCACTCCAAACCAAGGTGAAATCCGCGGTTTAGGTATTCCTAAAGGAATTACGTTAATTGTTGGTGGTGGTTTCCATGGTAAATCAACGCTCTTAACAGCAATCGAACGTTCAATCTATAACCACATTCCTGGAGATGGTCGTGAACGCATTGTCACCAACCTAAACAGCATGAAAATCCGCGCTGAAGATGGACGATGTGTACACAATTTAAATCTTTCCAACTATATAAACCATTTACCAATGGGCAAAGATACAGCTGACTTCTCTACCCAAGATGCATCAGGCTCAACCTCACAAGCTGCTTGGCTGCAAGAGTCCATTGAAAGCGGTGCGCAAAGTTTATTGATTGATGAAGATACTTCAGCAACTAACTTCATGATTCGTGATGAACGCATGCAAGCTTTGGTTAGCAAAGGTGATGAGCCTATTACCCCACTAGTTGATCGAATTGGACAGCTGCGCGATGAACTGAACGTTTCTACTATCATCGTTATGGGTGGTTCAGGTGATTACCTTGACGTTGCTAACACAGTAATTCAAATGCATGACTACCAAGCTGTTGACGTAACAGAAAAAGCGCAACAAGTTATTATTCAGCACCCAACACAACGTTCAAATGAAAGCGAAACGCCACTGGTTACCTTCAGACCGCGTAGTCTCAACCGCGCTGCGCTGCAAGTTATTTTAACCGAAGGTAAGTTCCGTGTGGCAGCAAAAGGCACCGATTCACTTCGGTTTGGTAAAGAGTTTGCGGATCTATCCAATTTAGAACAACTTGAGTCTAGTAGTGAAGTTAATGCGATCGGTTGGTTGTGGTTCCAACTTGCCCAGCTACCAGGTTGGTCAAGCAACCCAGCTAAAGAAATCGCACAAATGCTCAATGGCGATTGGCATCAAACAATGCCAAGCCAAGGTGATTTGGCGAAACCACGAGTACTAGATGTAATGGCTGCGCTAAATCGAATGAGAAAATCGCAGTTTAAAGCATCCAACTAAGACAAAAAAGCGCCCAAGAGGCGCTTTTTTACAATAGAACGATCGATTTTTACGGACTGAATGAAGCTAAGACGCTCGTAATACGGTCCAAGCTTCGCAAACTAATCGGAAATGGTCACTATTACCGCTTTGTCTATCTGGGTGCCACTTTAAAGCCAGTTTACGCCAGCGTTTACGTATCTCTAATTCACTCGCGCAATCACTCAATTCAAACACTCTTAATGCTTTAGAGCGAGTAATATCACCTACATCTAGTCCCTCACTGCCTACGTATTTTCGATATCGAGTCCAAAACTGAT
Organism: Vibrio kasasachensis; assembly: GCF_050337565.1. NCBI lineage: Bacteria > Pseudomonadati > Pseudomonadota > Gammaproteobacteria > Vibrionales > Vibrionaceae > Vibrio > Vibrio kasasachensis. The sequence continues at coordinate 233,860 of NZ_JAKJTB010000009.1, forward strand.
CAAGCAAACGACGAATTTCTCCGTCCTCCGCTTCGTAGTTTGACCACTGTGTGTAATAGTCCCTTAGAGGGTCATCACATTCAATATCAACATTTAAATATCCGGCTCTATTTGCCAGCAAAGCGATATCCATAGATTCAACTTGAACATAGTGCTCGGGGAGCAAAGTTTGCTGAAGCTGATAAAGTGCATTCATGATAAGGAAGTTGCGTTTAAACAAGTCTTTGTCCGGCTTACTATCAAGTACAGGCATTAAATTTAGTTCAATAAGCTCCGATGCCAATGTGTGAACTTTCCAGCCTTTGGACTGTTTCTTTAATACTTCTAAAATAGGCCAAACAAGCGGATTTTCAATCTCATTGACGTTGGCAATAGTGCATTCTTGCTGCATAAATTCCTGTTCACCGGTGAGTTCTTACAGTCTAGTGTAGCTTACTCATTTTCGTTTTGAACGTTCAACAAAATTTGTGAAGCCCTATTTACTTTTGAACTAACCCCTCAATTTTCTATTATCTAAACCAACGACAATCATTTCTCAATACTTTCATTTATATCTCAACGCAATAAAACAGCGTGCAATTAACAATTGCACGCTGTTTTATTGGCGTGTATGATTGGGCTTCATTTGCTGAAGGAACGAACATATGCATGCTAAAAACAGTACAAAAATACTTTTATTATTATCACTTGCCTACTCTTTAGTATTTTTGTTCTCAGCCATTTCCCCTGTATCTAGGGCGGTATGGTTTGCCGAAATCATCCCCGTTATTGCTGTATTAGGAATAATTTGGTGGGTTTCAAAACGCTTTGTTTTTTCCAAGACATCTTATGTATTAATGTTCGTATGGATCTTCATGCACACCATTGGCTCAAAATATACATTTGCTGAAGTACCATTTGATTGGTTCAATAACCTAATTGGTTCTGACGATAGAAATCATTTTGATCGCGTAGCCCATTTCTCTATAGGGTTTTATGCGTACCCAGTTGCCGAGTATTTACTACGAAAACATGCGGTAAAACCTACAATAGCGATTTTATTTGGTCTATTTTCAATCATGTCGCTCGCCGCAAGTTACGAAATAATTGAATGGTGGTATGCCGAATTAGCCGGTGGTGAAGAAGGTATCGCATTTTTAGGTTCGCAAGGCGATATCTGGGATGCACAAAAAGACATGCTGATGGATACCCTTGGAGCTATCTCATCTCTTGTTTTATTGAGTATTCAGCAACGAGTATTTTGCTCCAACCACGCTAAGTAAGGGTTGAAACCATCAATAAATGGTAATTTAACCACTTGCGGAACATCATAGTTGTGTATTTTCACAATCAGCTCTTCCAGCAATGAGTAACATGCAGATGTTGTTTTAATCACTAGTAGGATTTCATCATCACAACATAGCTGTTGTTGCCAAACATAATGACTTTCGATCGGCATAGTCTGAATGCAAGCCGCAAGTTGATTGTCAAATATTGCGGTAATCAAGGCCTGCTTGCTTTCTTGACTATTGGTTGTCGTCAAAACGATACAATAAGAATCTTTCATTAGTAACTCAATTGTCTGCTTATAATGCGGTTCAGGTATGTTGCTTTTGGAACCAGCAACTTATTAATGACTTTAAATGTAATAGAATTTGCACAAACTTTACTTAGAAAACGTTTATTAATGCTAGCATCAATAAATTATCGAGTAATGCATGAGTTGGCTCTCAGAGTTTACTCATATAATCATAAATATCGGCTAAATGACTGAGTGTTGGACTACACTATAAGTGTTACAAATTAGAAACAAAATTGAATAATAATTAATAATTAATTTACACATCTAAATAATAACAATTAGTTCCTTTGCTGCAGGAGTTACCGTGAAAGAAAACCGAAGCACTACCCAAGATATTAATCACTGCCCATTATGTAATTGCGATGAATTTCTAATTTCTGATTCAGGATCCTTGCTTTGTGCTAGCTGTGGATCTTTTTTTGAAAATATTCACCAAATTGTCGCAATGGAAGTGTTCACCCCTACTACGGTTTCACAAATAAGTCTTACCCGCTCAATGTTATCCCATTAATAATATAGAGACCTACCAAGGTCTCTATACTAGTTCCTTGATTTGATTTAACGCTGAGATTGAACCATCAATACCTGGGTATGTGTGCCTGCTCAACCCTTCTAGTTGTATGGTTTTAATTCCAGCTCTAACCCCTGCTTCGAGCCCTTTCGGTGCATCATCGATATAAAGACATTCTTCAGGTCTATATCCCATACTTATTGCACTATATAAAATCAAATCTGGCTCTGGCTTCCAGCTATTGGTTTCAAAAGCAGAAAAAATCTTCCCTGGAAAGTACGAAAGTAATCCTGTCAATTTAAGTGCATGTTCAATTTTATCTCTTGGACCATTTGAAACCACACAGAACTCAATATTATTTTTTTCTAAAAAATCGAGTGTGGATTTGGCTCCTGCCATTGGTTTTAACTCAGATTCAAAAAGCGCTTTCAGAGTTGTTCGGTAATGAGGCTCCAACACATCTAAAGATATTCTCAGCCCCAGTCGATCGCGCGTATCAGCCAATATATCGGCCAACTTCCCTCCAGCAAAATGCTGTGTTGCTTGCTCTACTGTCAACTGCGCCCCAAATTTTTTAAATACCGAAGAGAGTGCTCGGCAGCACAATATTTCGCTATCAACTAATGTACCTTCGCAATCAAAAATGACACATTGGGTTTTATTCATAAAAACCTCTATTAATTATTTTTCGTCTCTAAATATTAAATAAATTTTGCATTTCTGAAAGTTCCTAGTTAACAAAACAACTTTTTTACTACGACTAAATTTAAAAAGATGGGTTTGTATCACTGTTTGCTTCTTCCTAATGCATAAGTCTAGTTCGTCTTGTCAGGACAAGTAGTTATAGTTTTTATAAATAACCCCGAACTTTCGAGTGTTAGACCTACCAAATACAGGTAGTATTTCCCTGCTCATTTTTGCACAGGAAACTAAACAACATCTTAATAGCCATGGATACTTAAAGCTGAGTAAGGCTCTAAATGAGCGTTATATCCAAACGTTTATACTTAGCAATCAACTATAGGCGATCAATAATTTCAGCTCTTAGTCAAAAAATACTGCATAAACTCGTCACTATAGTAGTGATGTGCGATTAGCTTTGTAGAGAGTCTGGCATTGTAGTGGAGAGGTGAATTATAAAACATGTTTGATACCGGATTGAAGATCCGACGTCCATTGATAGCAGTTAGCGTAAGATTGTATTGATTATTTTTTTTACTTTGCCACTGCTTTACAGACGCTTGGCTGCAAAACAGGGCAAATACTATCAAATGTAGTTTTTGTAGAAAGGTGACGACGGTTATCTAGATAATGTGATGTCATTAGTCATGCAATGTATAACACATTCTGCATGTAACAATCAGATAAGCACTATAGTTCCAGATAAATCTCTCCAACTCCCAATGGGTTGGTACAAGCACCGACTTTCTCTAAAACTATCTGAATAAAAGCATTACGTTTGAATTCATCTTCGTTAATGATATAGAGATCTGAAATCAATAATTCATTATCTACGCGAGTCACCATCGCACAAGCAACCGGCTCTCCTTTCTCAAACCCCAAATAGAGTTGGCATGGCTCTGAATAAATTATTTGAGTAATAAATTCAACAATCATCTGTTGGTCGTGTTCGGTTTGCCAACGTTTCGCTTGTAACAAAGCGAACATCACCGTTAGCCGATGAAAATCAGCCACAAACACGTCTTCCGAATTAAAAACACTGTGATTTGATGTAACTAGCAATTCCTCATCAAGCACCGCATACGTACGGTTACTCACTGATTGTGCATAAATGTCTCTACCCGTTAAGCTCTCTTTGGTAGGAAACTCAACTTCGACCTGCTGGTAAAGCCACTGGTTCTTAACGTCTACGATATTGGGTCTATGATGGTTCATCTTCTAATAGCCAAAAAAATATACTTTTCAGAGCTTAATCATCGATGCGCTCCAATACAAGCAATAAACAACAGGAATCAACTAAAGTCGCCTCAAGCCGCTAAACTGCATAAAATATGAAAGCTTCCTCTTCGATATCGAAAAAAGTACATAACGCATCTGAATTGCATGTTTGGTTACTGTATTGCTCTGTAAACAACCCGAGAAAGTGAGTGGCGATCGTTTAAGAACCTTAAAAATTAAGCGTTTAACTTGATTTTTAAATGCTTACAACCAATTTTGCATAGACAGTATGCTAAACTCATCCTTCTATCATATTCAAAGGTCCGACTTAAGATGAAAAAATCGATACTCGCTTTGTGCTTTGCAACGCTGCTTGCTGGTTGTTCTGATAATGAAGTCGGCGATATATCGCTCGGTTTTTTTACATTAAAGGATATAAAAATTTCGAATTTAGATGACGATAAAATCCCAGGAGTAACCTGTCACATCGCATCAGTGGAGGCTAATTTGAGCCTTTCTGACCCAAGTGATAGTTCTATTTCTTGTCGCCAAACTGGTGATATCACACCGGAAATGATCGATACGATCGATAAGAGTAAATCTGGGGAAGTCGTATTCAAACAATCTAAGAGTATTTTCTTCAAAACAATGAAGGTTAGACGTATCTACGATGCGGAAAACCAAACACTACTCTACTTGTCTTATACAACCAAAGAGACCGAGGGTAGTTTCAAGCATAGCCTATCGACAGTACCATTATGGGGTACCAAAGCGTATATAGAGCCAACGATTCAGCAATAAATAGCAAAGGCAGCCTAATAGAGCTGCCTTATCATCTACTTTACCAATATATATACAATCATAGTAAACCACCAAACGTTTAACTCACTTTTAATAATGACAGCTCTTGATTTAGTTTCTCAGCCAGCATAACAAGATCTTCAGTTACTCTATATTACTCTTGTGAGGCAATCACTATGAACGTGTTTCTGTCTGAGATACACAATTTCCATATTAACAACCTGCTATACTGTAACTTCAATTAGAAGCAAACGAAAAGAATGTAGTTAAGAATTCTGTTGAATTTTTGTACATAATCCATAATCACATCCTATTATAATTGTTGATGCGTTAGGACTGATAATAAAAGGGGAGCTAAGATAATGATAAGTTAGAGCTTCTCCCATTTGCATTCAATTTTAAATTACAATCGAGTACTAGAATAATAATTATGTTTAATAGTATTGTTTATGAGTTTTTAAAATCTAATCAACATTTACTAAACACAACCGCCAACAGATATTACTATTGATGCTAAATTGTTTTCATACAAATTCTATCTCAAGTCGATATTTCTATTTCCGATACCTGTGAGAATGTTATTACCCTCACTTCACACTCATATTACCTACTACTAATTTTGGCTCTTTACTTAATAATCAGGTAGTTGTTAACCTAACTTGGACTATCCTTTCAACGTAAACAAGATGTTGCTATCTATCTAACCTGAAATTGGAAATCGCTCAAATTGGAAGCACGAGTGCGACAGGGTCACTATTTAATGAAAGAAAGATGAATTTGTTAAGTCATTAGTGTGATATAGTGCATAAAATTTTCAACATTCCTAAAATAATGAAGTTTCCTGGCCAGCGCAAATCCAAGCACTATTTTCCGACTCATGCTCGTGACCCTTTAGCGAATCAGGCTAAACAGCCTTCAAAACTCTACCGCCCTATTGTCGTAGGCGTAGGTCAAACCATTGTGGACATTGAAGCGCGCGTGGACGACGAGTTCCTAGTTAAATACGGACTTAGTAAAGGGCACTCATTAGTCCTTGAAGAAACTAGAGCTGACGAACTCTATGATGAACTGGTTAAGCGCGAGTTAATCACCCATCAATATCCGGGAGACACGATTGGCAATACACTGCACAATTATTCTGTTCTCGCAGATAGTAAGTCTGTTCTACTTGGTGTTATGTCACGTAATATCGAAGTCGGTTCTTTTGCTTATCGTTACCTATGTCGTACTTCTTCTAGAATGAACCTCAACCATTTACAAATGGTTGAAGGACCAATCGGTCGTTGTTATACCTTAATCACTCAAGATGGTGAGCGGACCTTCGCTATTAACGAAGGGCATATGAATCAATTGCAACCGCAAAGTATTCCTGAAGATGTATTCGATAAAGCATCAGCACTAGTCGTTTCCTCTTATCTGATGCGCGGTAAACCAGAAGATCCAATGCCAAAAGCCGTTACTCGCGCTATCGAAATAGCCAAATCAAAAAATGTACCAGTTGTTTTGACTTTAGGAACAAAATGGGTCATTGAGGGTAATGCAGAGTGGTGGCAAGAGTATCTAAAAGAGAACATCACTATTGTTGCGATGAACGAAGAAGAAGGCTTGGCGTTAACCGGATTGAGCGATCCGCTGCAAGCTGCTGACCGAGCCCTTGAATGGGTCGACCTAGTGCTATGTACTGCTGGACCAAACGGCTTATATATGGGCGGTTATAGTGATGTAGAAACATTGCGTGAAACAGACCATATGTTACAGCACGGTGTTATTTCTGAGTTTAATCGCTTTGAGTTTAGTCGCCCAATGCGCAAAGAGGACTGTGACACTCCGCAGAAGGTGTATTCTCACATCGGTCCATACCTTGGCGGTCCTATTGAAATCAAAAACACTAACGGTGCTGGTGATGCTGCGCTATCAGCGCTATTGCACGACATTGCAGCAAATAGCTTTCATGTTGTAACCGTTCCCGGTTCAACCAAACATGATCGTTCATACCTCACCTATTCATCGTTATCACAAATTTGTAAATACGCGAACCGTGTAAGTTACGAAGTGTTAACCCAACACTCTCCTCGGCTATCAAAATCATTGCCTGAGCGAGAAGACAGTTTAGAAGAAGCGTACTGGGAAAGATAACTGAATAAGCCGCTTACGCGGCTTATTTTTTTTCAATCCATGGATAGAACACCAACTGCTCGCTTTCTAAAACAACACAATCCATTTTTGCTGCATGAGCAGCCTGCTTTCCTATGTCCGTATCCTCAAAAACTAGGCATTGAGATGGCTGTAGATTCAGTTGCGCCGCCGCAAGGTTAAATGTATCTGGACTAGGCTTGTGTCGCTCCACATCATTGGCTGTAACTAGTACTTCAATTTTTTCTAGTAAACCAGTACACGCAAGTAGGCGCTCTGCACCAACGCGCTGGCTCCCCGTACCGACAGCAATTCTTTTATATCCCACATATTTTTCAAGGATATTTGTTACTTGCTCAATACGTTTCACATCACTTGAAATATTTTTAAAAATATCCATTTTGAATATTGAAGCTTGCTTTGCACAAATATCCATCTGATAGCGTGTATTTATTTCAGATATTATTTTCATACTAGGCATTCCACCCATACTATATATCCAATCTCTTGAATATGGGAAGTTGTATTTTTGAGCAGTCTTCTCCCAAGCAATAAGATGTGCAGGCATAGTATCGAGCAACGTGCCATCCATATCGAATATAAAACCTTGGTATTGATCGTAATTTAATAACATCGAATTACACTTCATTTAGTATTGTATAAATTTCTTAGAGCTTTAAACTGTTACGTTTGTACACATTATCATTAGAGCATTATAACTACATTAGTTTATTGGTAATTCAAAGATTGGAAGTCACTATGAAAATTAAAACGAAACTGTACCTACTCGGAGTCGTCGCAATCGTAGGTATTGGAGCATTATTAGGCACCATGGTCCACTTTACGAAAACGACTGACGATTTGAATCACGCAACTCAACTTACTAAAGATCTTGAAATTCGTCTATTAAACCTAAGACGAAATGAAAAAGATTTCTTATTACGTGAAGACTTAAAATACTTAAACAAATTTGATGACAATATGGCACAGTTCATCAGCATAGAGTCCGAATTATCTTCCATTCTAACGAAAAATAACTTACCTAGTAGTGATACTTTAAAACGAGATATATTATCTTACCAAGCAGACTTCTCTGCACTGGTTAAAGCATATCAAGTATATGGATTGGGACCCGATGATGGGATGCTCGGAAAATATAACCACGCGATTCTGCAAGAGAAACGTAAACTTAATAGTGACCAGCTGGTTGATTTAATTGCGTTCGATACTAAACTGAAAAGCGGTCAACTTGAAGCATCATTAATCCCTTCTGAGGCAGCGACTGTACTTAAGGCTGCTAAACAACTTTTTGCGCAAAAAACCGTAGTCGGTTTGGAATACAATCAAGGTTTACTAGGTAAAGCTCGTACATCTTCGCATACGGTTGAGACTCAATTTAAAGACTTCTCGCAAGCATTAAACACGCAAACTGAATCAGAAATCGAGCAATTGACGTTCATTAAAAATGGCTTAAGCATTTTAGTGTCTGCGATCATAATCCTCTTTATTGCGCAAATTGCACGCTCAATCATGACGAAGATTGATGCCCTACTTCGAGTTATTCGTGATATTGCCAATAACAATGACATTTCTCTACGCGCACAATTGAGTGGCAATGATGAGCTGTCTTCTTTAAGTTACTATTTCGATGAGTTACTAGATAAACTCGAAGCACTGCTGTCAAATACTAAGTCTAAGTCACATCAACTCTATGGTAGTACGACAAACATGCACAACGAACTAGAATCTGTGATTCAACAGTTCCAAGTGCAAGCGGACCACACCACAACAATGGCGACATCTGTACAAGAAATGGTTTCTACTATTCGAGAGATATCAGAAAGCACTACCGTCGCAGCTGAAGGTGTTCAACAAGCAAGTATTAATGCAGAAAATGGTCGCAATGTTGTGGTTGATACCATAGACAATATAACTCAGTTATCTGAGCGTTTAACCGGCAGCCAAACATCCATTGGTTCACTTAATCATCATGTTGCTAAAATTGGTGACGCCGTAAACATTATTCAGGAAATTGCCGATCAGACCAACCTACTAGCCTTGAATGCGGCAATAGAAGCCGCTCGCGCTGGCGAACAAGGTAGAGGATTTGCAGTTGTAGCTGACGAGGTTCGTGCACTGGCCAGCCGTACACATCAATCCACTACTGAGATTACCAGTGTCGTAAATGCGATCCAAAACCAAATGGGTACAGTTATAGGCGATATCGATCAGTGTAATGAACAAGGCAAGCTGACGCTCAATGGCTCTGAACAACTTGATCGAAGCCTTGAACAAATACTGTCTGATATGCATGGTATTCAAGCAAATTCTGAACGCATTGCATCAGCGATTGAAGAGCAAGGCGCGGTTATGGCACAGGTCAGTGATTCAATCACGGAGCTTAATGCCATTTCTGATAACAACACGGTTTCTGCTAAACAATGTCTAGTTGAAGTCGACAAAGTTGCTGAACAAGCCTCTGATATGGATCATGAAGTAGCGCAATACAAAACGTCTGCTTAAAACGTCTAATGCCTCATTGAACTAACGCAATGCCCCCTCAAATGAGGGGGCATTTTCTATTCATAACGACGTACTAACTTGAGACTAGGGCGATGTATCCGCCATAATATCGCTAATCAACTTACTGAGATCCCCCTCAGAAAGACTCCCGTTTGGTTGCAAGTAGCTGACCTGATCAACAATGTCATTCAATTGAATCGTTTGTTCTAAGCCATTTTTTCCGAAGGTTATCGTCACATTATCTTCACCAACAACAACATTGGCTAACAAATCATCGATCGTGTCATTATTCTCAAGTAAGTTTGAAAGATCGATTTTGTCACCTTCACTAATATTAAAGTCTGTGATCGTATCTAACCCACCATCTAAGTCTTCATTATTCCAATCAAAGATGTCCGCTTCACTACCACCAGTTAGAATATCGTTACCCAATCCACCTCTGAGCGCATCGACACCTTCACCACCATAGAGTTTATCATCTCCACTTCCGCCATCAATCGCATCCATTCCGGCTTCACCATAGACAGTATCATTACCACCACCAGCGTAGGCAATATCAATGCTGTCCTTTGGCGACATTTGTGTTTTTCCACTATCGAGAAAGTCGATGAACATTTTTTCTGCGTTATCTTTACCGTTATCATTTAGTCGTGCGCTATCCCCTAAATAGATGAGATCACTACCGTCACCTGTAGTTACTTTGTCTCCACTTTTACCAGTGTGGATCTCGAAGCTATTATTGTCATTTTCATGAAAACTAACATCAGTCGAACCACCACTCCCATTGTGAGCTTGCCACTTAAGTGAACCATTCTCTTGCAGTGTCACTGTATCTGTAGCATCACTCTGAGCTTCTATAACAGTACGTACTAGCTCTTCAGGCCCGGGAGCAGGATCTGGGTCTGGCTTAGGAGAAACATGAATATTGACAGTCGCCTCTACTAAATGCGAGTTGTCCTCAAAACCTTTATCATCGGTGATCTGGTACTTAAACGTCGTATCACCTACAAAATGCTCGTCCAATTTGACGTACAACTTGCTATCATCAATCCACACTTCGGCATTGTTATTTACTTCTGATATATGCGTCAAACGGATATTGTCACCATCCGGGTCATAATCGTTGCCAAGCAGAGTCGCGATATCAATTTCTAATGTTTCGCCTTGAACTCCAGCAAAGGAGCCATCACCTGAAGCTCTAAACCCAGTTATAAAATAGTCAGATGAATCAGCACCTCTTTCTCCATCGTTGCTGTAACCAACCGCTTCAAATACAACTTGATCAAAGACTGCCCCACCCAGATCATTCGGGTCATTATGATCACCGGTTGTTTCGATATGATACGTTCCCTTACCATTGCCTTCGTTTGCAGTGAATACACCACTAGCAACAGCTACTCCGCCTAAATATGCTGTCCACTTTCCTTGTTCATGACTATTTGTGCCACCTTCATTTTTAAATAGATTTGAAACTGAGAAGCTAAAATTGTCAGCAGGCTTATCTAAGTCGATAACAAATTGCTCGGACTGTCCGCTATTAGGATTAAATTGAATTTGCGCTGCCGGACCATCATTTTGGTCACCAGAAACACCTTGCTTGAGTGTGTTCTCATTGATTGTTTGTTCTATTATTGTTCCATCATATTTGGTGCTGATCGTTGCACCGTCATCTGACCAAAGCTGATTATTATCGGTATTAAATGTGCCGAGCTTTACTTCAAAATCAACAGGGTCATCAATCGCGATAGGAGAGCGATTTTCACCGTCTTTAAGCGTAACGGTGCTTTCTTCACTGTAGTTACCGTCATTGTCTACGGCGCGGTAATCAAATGAATCGTCGGGAGTATCGGTTTCTAAATAGCGGAGTTCCCAGTTTCCTGGACCGTCTGTAGAAAGTTCAACATTCGTTATTGTTAAACCATCCGGTGCATTAATTGGTAACTCTGCAAACAACTTACTTTCTTTTGGAAAGGTGGCAATTTCTGCACTGTTACTATCAGTCACACGAATATAATCTGAAGCACCACTAGTAACCTTACTTACATATTGAGTTGCTATGCTACCGTCGCTCAAGGTTATGGTTATTTCAACTTTGGTTGCTTTGGTATTGTGCCCATCCTCAAACCAGCCTCCCATACCATCAAGACCCAGAGTTACCGTCTCAGCAGGTCGATCGCTCATATCGATTGTGATCGTATCAGACTGCTTAATTCCCTCACTATTACCAACGCCAATACCATAGCCAATATGATTTTTGTCACCGTAGTGCTGTTTTAAATCTCCAGAAGATTCAATAACTATCGTATCGCCTCTTTCAAAGGTGAGGATTCGCTGATTAGCGTTGTCGGGATTCGGTTCTCCCCAGTTTAAGAATGATACTGCGCTTTCATCACCTTCCATATTCTCAGGTGCATCTTTAACGCCAAGAACAAAACCCGTTGATTGGTCGTCTTGTTGGTAAGTGATTTCTTCAGGATTAAAGAAGGTTGGTGTTCCTGTCACGTCGCCATTTGCATCAAAACTCGTCAGCATACCTTCTGTTACAGGTTGACCTTGATAAAGCAGAACCCCTGACTCAGGTAATTCAGTGATTACGACTTGGAGTGGTATATCGGAGGCGTCATCTTCAACATCAGAGATGTGATCTTTACTGCCTTTGCTATCGTGGTTGAATACAATTTTTGTTTCGCTACCCGAAGACAAGTTAACGATAAAATCTTCAGATTTAGGTGGGTTGTCTTCACTATCGTCGATCGCAACAGTTTGATGGGCGTCGTCTAAATCCATGTCTTCAAAAACGTTATCACCATCATTGGTAATTGATACGACCGAGACAGTGAATTCCTGTCCTTCTTCATATTCTTCGTCGTTGATTGTGTCAATTTCAAAGTCAGCTGTTTTACCGTCGCTGTTGACCGTTGCCGTCGTCACCTCCGTAATATCATCACCATCCGCATTGGTGTAGCTAAAACTCAGCGTAACGACACTACCGGGAGGCGCAAACTCAGTCTGGGTCGGATCATTTGCATCACTTAGAGTCACTGTGAACTTTAGATTCTGTTCACCTTCCATTACAGAATCGGGACCCGTTAAGGTAACTTTAACCGCATCTAATGGATTACTATTGTCTGCACCGTCTTCGTCTATGATTTTTGACTGCGCATCAGCTTGTTCATTTTCAACAAATTCACTATTCGTCTCAGCCACTAACGAAATTGACTCTGGTGCAAGTTCCGATATGAAATCATCGAAGATCTTTACAAACACTTCGAGTTGGGTTTGACCTGCTGAAATCACCAAATCTGAGCTTTCTAAAGGTCTGAATCCACTCGCACCATCAGATACATACAATTGAGCATCATAATCAATGCCTGACGTCGCACCATCGCTGTCTTTACCGAGCGATAATGACAAAGTAACATCTTGTGAAACCACTTCATCGAGCGTGATGGTGAATGGTAAGTAAGCATCGTCAGCTTCAACTATTGACGGGTTAGTCGTAACCAGCATTTCAGCCACGGCTAATACGGTAACATCAACAACAACGGTATCGACACCACCATTTCCGTCAGAGACTTGAATGATAAAGCTATCTGGTCCGTTGTAATTATCATCTGGTGTATAGATCCACTCACCATCTTCATCAATACTGACACTACCGTTATCAGGCTGATTTTCAGCAAGCACGTCATACTTTAAATCATCGCCATCAACATCCGTCGCTTGTACCTTACCCGTGTACTCGTGTTCTTCTTTCGTTGTTACACTAATCGACTCACCCAAAGGTTGATCGCCTTCCATGAACACTGGTGGATCATTGACTGGAATTACACCGACATTAATGATTAATGTATCCAGCCCACCATTGCCATCATCAACAGTGACAGTAAATGAATCAGGTCCGTTATAATCATCATTTGGTGTGTAAGTCCAACTACCATCAGGTTTGACAACAACGGCGCCATTAGTCGCTTGTTCAGATAAGCCGTAGTTTAGCAAGTCATTATTCGCATCAGTTGCACGGAGTTGCCCGTTAAGTGCGGTATCTTCAAGGGTGGTGACAGAAAGAGAGTTGCCAAGTGGCGTTGATGATGAATCAACAAACTCTGGGAGTTGTAAAGCAAAACGAAATTGCTCAAGAACACTTAAACTCTGCGTTCTTGATAAGCCTAGTTGCTCTAGTCCTTGTGTTGCAAATGCTGTTTCAGCAATAGATTCTTCACCAGCTCGGTTAACAGATTCAAAACCTGCGTTACTTGAACTTAGCTCTCCCCCGGCAGCAGTGTCAAACTCTTCGCCTAGCTGAGTTGGATCGACTCCGTCTTCCAATGCAGCGAATATTTGTTCAATATCATCGGTGAGATTGATCGCTTTGTCATCGGCTCCGATAAGACTCGCATCTATTGCTCTGCCATCAACGGCAGAATTACCATCTGGCGCTTGGAGAACAATTTCACCGACATTAGGTGTCTGACCCGGTTGAAGAACACGTACGTTCCCTTGGGCATCAATCACTATTGTTTGTCCAAGAGCTAAATTTCCCATCGTCACGTTTACTTCAAAACCCATATCAGTCACCTAGTGCATTTCGTATAATTTAGTCAACTTAATAAAGTTGCATATGACATATTCATTCATTTTATACATTAGCATTAGATGTAAGTTACATTGAACCATTAGATGCAACGCGCAGTTTACAATACTGCAATATTAAACAATGCTCACACTTGCATGTTAAATTAACATCGCCGTTACATTAAGTAAGACAAAATACCATCAGGTCAGAGAATGAACGTCGAGAGTAATAAGGAATTTTTACAGGATAGCGGCAGTTACATTATCAATAACTACCGCAAAATCGGAAGGTTCGAGAAGAAAAGTTTAAGCCACTTGCTTTGTTTTGAAATTACCTAACAACGCATCGTAAAGTTCGTTGTCACTAAGTACGCCAACCAATTTTTCATCTTCTACCATGATGATAGGTTGGGCGCTTCTTTGCTTTAGTTCTATTGCCTCACGCATTGTAATATCAGCATTAGCGACAACAACTGTCGAACTGCCTATTTCTTCTAGATCACCACCGACACTTTGCCAATCGAGCAAAGTTTTTTCTGAATTCACCAGTTGAAGTCCTTGTTCATTTTGCACAACCCAAAGTTGTTGTTGAGCACAAATCTGAACTTGTTGTTCTTTCTCTACTAATTCCTCACGTAGCTGCATCAAAGAACGCCCTTTTAGTACGTTCAACGGATTGGTATGAGCAACAAAGTCTTTTACGTAGTCATTCTCCGGCTCTAAGATAATCTGTTCTGGTCTGCCGTGCTGGATAAGCTTGCCAGATTCCATAATAGCAATGTTATTGCCGATTTTTAGTGCTTCATCCAAATCATGGCTAACAAACAGAATCGTTTTGTTTAGTTTCTTTTGTAGCTGAATAAGTTCGTCTTGTAGCTGGGTCCGAATTAAAGGATCCAATGCAGAAAACGGCTCATCCATCAGCAAAATATCACTGTCCATAGCGAAAGCACGCGCAAGACCAACGCGCTGCTGCATACCACCCGAAAGCTCGTGAGGATATTTGCTCTCCCATTCTGACAGACCAACCATCTCGAGTTGCTGTCGTGCTTTATTTCGACGTTCTTGTTTAGGTATACCTTGCATTTCAAGACCAAATGCAACGTTGTCAATAACAGTAAGCCATGGCATTAATGCAAATTTTTGAAACACCATCGACACTCGATGGGTGCGTAAATCACGTAGAGTATTCTCCTCACAATTCGCTAGCTCGACGAGTTGCTCGCCATCTTTTACTTTTAGTGAACCGCGAGTGATTCGGTTTAAACCATTTACCGCTCGTAGCAAACTTGATTTACCCGATCCAGACAAGCCCATCAATACACAGATCTCGCCTTCTTTTACCTTCAACGAGACATTATCAACACCAACAACCAACCCTGTTTCATCAATGATTTCTTGACGTGTTTTGCCTTCGTCTAACAACTGGGTCGCTTTCGATTGCTTTTGCCCAAAAACGACATCAAGGTTTTCTATGATAATTGCATCCATGTTATGCCTCCTTCTGATTTGGCGCTTTGCATAAACGATCAAGTATGATTGCGACCAAAACAATGGCTAATCCCGCTTCAAAACCTTGAGAGATATTCACCGTGTTTAGCGCACGTACTACCGGTTTGCCTAGACCATCCGCGCCAACTAATGCAGCAATCACCACCATAGAGAGCGATAACATAATGCACTGAGTCACGCCAGCCATGATGCTTGGCATTGCAGCAGGCAACTCTACTTTAAATAGCAGTTTCATACGGCTAGCACCGAAAGCTTTTCCCGCTTCAATCAACTCTTCAGGGACTTTTGTTATACCCAAGTAGGTCAAACGAATAGGTGCTGCTATCGCAAAAATTATGGTTGAGATAAGTCCAGGAACAATCCCCAAACCAAACAATACTAATGTTGGAATTAAGTACACAAATGTTGGAACGGTTTGCATCAGATCCAATATGGGTCTTAGCAAGGTATATAGCCATGGGCGATGCGCAGCCATAATTCCAATCGGTACACCAATTAATACGGAAATCGTTGTCGCAGCGAAAACTAGGACAAAGGTTTCCAGCATTTCTTGCCAGTAACCAAGATTCAATATCGTCAGCAGCGCTACGACGATAAAAAGGACTAATGGAAGGCTACGATGCAACAACCAAGCAAGAGTTGCAGTAATTAGAATCGGCATCGATGGCGGCATCCACTTAAAGATATCCACGACGAACAGAATAATGCTTTCCAGAAAGAACGATGTCGCGTCAAACAGACCTGCCGCATTGAGCGTGAGCCAGTCGACTCCCGTCTCCATCCACTCACCCAACGGAATTTTGTTGTCCGAAATAAATTTCACAGTAAATCCTTTGTTTTGTTGGGTGAGCATAAATGCTCACCCAAATAAGTTAAGCTTTCGAATTTAAATACGTTGTAACTGATTGCTTCGCGTCTTCGCCTTTAAGCGTGTTCACGCCTTTCAGCCAAGCTTCAACTTGTGTTGGATTCGCTTTCAACCATTGTTGCGCAGCATTAGCTGGCTTCTGTTTTTGGTTTAGAATCGCTTCCATTAACTGGTTTTCCATTTCAAGCGTAAACTCAAGGTTGTTAAGAAGCTGTCCGACATTTTTGCATTCTGAAACGTAGTTCTCACGGACGTTGGTGTATACATTCGCCCCACCATAGTTGGCACCAAAGTAATCATCGCCACCAGCGAGATACTCCATTTCAACATTGCTGTTCATCGGGTGTGGCGCCCAACCTAGGTATACGATCCATTGGTCACGACGAACCGCGCGAGACACCTGAGAAACCATGCCAGCTTCACTTGATTCAACTAAGCTGAAGTCTTTTAGTCCAAATGCATCAGTATCAATCATCGATTGGATAAGACGATTTCCATCATTACCCGGCTCTATGCCATAAATACGATCTTTAAACTTATCCGCGTGTTTAACCAAATCAGCGAAGCTCTTGACACCAGCGTCGTAAACATACTTCGGCACTGCCAAGGTGTATTTAGCTCCTTCTAAATTGGCTCGTACCGTTTCAACTGTGCCAGCTTCACGATATTTAGCGATGTCTGCTTCCATGGTTGGCATCCAATTGCCTAAGAAGATATCGATATCACCGTTTGCCATTGAAGAATAGGTAACCGGTACAGAAAGTAAATCCGTCTTGGTTTGGTACCCCAAACCTCTTAATATTTCGCTTGTTACAGCGGTTGTTGCCGTTATATCCGTCCAACCGACATCGGCAAAGCGCACGGTTTCACATTGGTTGGCATACGCACCCGAGGCCAATGTACTCAAAGCGACTGAAGAAATTATTTTTGTCATCGTAGACATGTTTTGTTCCTTGTAATGATTACTGACTTTACTGATTAAGCGTGAGAGTCCAACTCTCTTTTTGGTGGATGCATGCGTTGCATCTCTCTCCAGTTTGGTGCAATCCAAACTGGTGTATTTTTAGCTTTCTCTAACGTGTTACCTAAGATCATATCTGCCGCACGTTCCGCAACCATAATCGTTGGAGCGTTTAAGTTACCGTTCGGAATGGTTGGAAATATCGACGAATCAACCACACGTAAATTTGCCACACCTCGGACTTGGCAATATTCATTGAGCACCGCCATTGGATCATCATCTGCACCCATTTTGCAGGTGCATGAAGGGTGGTACGCACTCTCAACATTCTGTTTGACCCAAGTATCAATATCTTGATCTGAGGTGACATCGATACTGGGTTGAATTTCTTCACCACGATAGTCATCCATCGCTGGCTGAGACAAAATCTCGCGGGTTAAACGAATACAGTCCCGCCAGTCCTGCTTATCTTGCTCGGTAGAAATGTAGTTGAATTCAATTTTTGGATTATCAGTTGGGTCTGATGAGATCACTTCAACGCTACCGCGGCTCTCTGGCTTGTTTGGTCCAACATGGACCTGAAAACCATGCCCATCGAATGCTACCTTACCGTCATAACGCATTGCTGCTGGAAGAAAGTGGTATTGTATATTTGGCCATTTAAGCCCTTCACGAGAACGAATAAAGGCACATGATTCAAAATGATTGGTCGCCCCAAGCCCTTTGCGGGTTAAGATCCATTCGGTACCAATTAAGCCCTTACTGACTAACCCCAGTTTATTGTTTAGCGTGATGGGTTGATTGCAGTGGTATTGGAAGTACACCTCCAAATGATCTTGTAGATTTCGTCCAACCCCTTCTAGCTCGTGATTTATATCAATCCCTGCATTGTCGAGTACCGAGCGAGGTCCAATCCCTGACAATTGCAATAATTGAACAGAACCGATAGAACCTGCACTTAACACCACGTCATTACTCGAAAAGCATTGCTGTAGAACACCGGCTTTTTGGTACTCAACACCAATTGCTTTTTTTCCTTCAAGGATAACGCGCTGTACGATAACTTTTTTAATAAGGGTAAAGTTGCTACGCTTTTTAGCGCGGCTTAGATAGGCATTAGAAGTTGAAGCACGTATGCCTTTATCAACCGTCATATGCATTGCGCCAAAGCCCTCTTGCTGATAACCGTTGTAGTCTTCTGTCTCTGGATAGCCAGCATCTTTTCCAGCATCAATAAACGCTTGGTAAAGAGGATTAAGCTTCATTTCGTTACCGTTGCAAGTTCCCAATGGTCCTTCGCCACCACGGTATAAATCAGCGCCACCAGCCCAAGATTCGGCGCGACGAAAATAAGGCAGACAACTTTGGTAATCCCAACCTTTAGCGCCAAGTTCATGCCATTGGTCAAAATCACAAGCGTGACCACGTACGTAAACCATACCGTTGATAGAAGAACTGCCTCCAAGCACCTTACCGCGTGGGCAATGTAGCTTACGACCATCAAGCCCATCCTCCTCAACCGTTTCAAACTGCCAGGCATATTTCTCGGTATTCATTGGATAAGATAACGCCGTTGGCATTTGGATAAAGATACTTTTGTCCGTTCCACCCGCTTCAAGAAGTAGTACTTGGTGCTCACCACTCGCGCTTAACCTGTCTGCTAGCACACAGCCAGCCGAGCCTGCACCAACGATGATGTAATCGTATTGCTTTGTCATGAACAATCTCCTTGGTTATCGGTTAAGCGTAAGGGGCAACAAAGTCACCCAGTTCCACCAAAACACTTTTGGTTTGAGTGTAATTTTTGAGCGTTTCAATGCCGTTCTCACGACCGATACCCGATTGCTTGTACCCACCAACTGGCATTTGAGCTGGGGAATCCCCCCAAGTGTTAATCCAACAAATACCGGCTTGAAGTTGATGTATAACTCGATGAGCACGTGATAGGTTTTGAGTAAACACGCCTGCAGCTAACCCATATTCACTATTGTTCGCACGTTGGATCACTTCTTCTTCATCAGAAAAAGGCAGAACTGACATCACAGGACCAAAGATCTCTTGCTGAACATGTGCCATGTTGTCATCACAATCAATGAAAACGGTAGGCGCTACAAAGTTGCCTTTATCTAATCCACCTTCCGTGATTTTGAACCCACCAACGAGGAGTTTCGCCCCGCTTGATTTCGCTTGTTCAATCACTTCAAGAACTTTGCTTTGATGCTCTTTTGAGATCAGCGCGCCAATTTGAGTGTTCGGATCTTGAGGATCACCAATCACCAATTTTTCAGTGCGTCGCTTTAACTGCGTAACAAATTCGGCGTACAAGTCTTGATGGACAAAAACACGAGTACCATGTGTACACACTTCGCCTTGGGTATAAAAATTTGCCACCATCGCGGCCGACACAGCCTGATCTAGCGGAGCATCTTCAAAAACAATAAGTGGTGATTTTCCACCAAGCTCCATGGTCACCTGTTTAAGGGTATTCGAGCTATCACGCATTACCGCTTTGCCTGTACCTGATTCGCCCGTAAACGAAACTTTGGCAATTTCAGGATGGGCTGTGAGCATTTGCCCTACACGGTAATCACCTTGAATAATGTTGAACACGCCATCAGGCACACCTGCCTCGGTATAGATTTCAGCGAGTTTGATTGCTGTTAAAGGTGTTTCTTCAGAAGGTTTGAAGATCATTGCGTTACCAGCAGCAAGTGCAGGGGCAGATTTCCACATCGCGATTTGGATTGGATAATTCCACGCACCGATACCAGCACAAATGCCTAAAGGTTCACGACGTGTATAAAAGAATTGAGACTCGCTAAGCGGCTGTTGCTCACCTTGTAAGCTCGGCGCGAGATTGGCAAAGTACTCAATCACATCAGCCCCTGTTACGATATCGACTTCGCGAGCTTCTTGGATCGGTTTCCCGGTGTCACAGACTTCTAACTCCGCTAGTTCATCATTACGTTCATGTAGTATTGCGACGGCTTTGAGTAGAATACGGCTTCGCTCAGTAGCACTCATCGCTGACCAAATTCGAAAGCCATTTTTTGCAGACTCAACAGCAAAATCTAACTCTTCTCGGCCTGCTTGGGTTACTTTGGCGATTGGCTCACCCGTCGCTGGGTTAAAAGTAGTGAAATACTCCTCGGATTGACCAAAGTGCATCCCACCATTTATATAGTGTGATTTGATATCCATATGAAGGTGTGACTCTTTATAGTTTTTGTGTGTAGAAGGTAATTTGCTTATCAAGGTAGTCATTGATAATGATTCGTGCTTTTTCAGCCTCTATTCCTTGAGGGTTGAGCGTCCCGCGCAGCCAAATGCCGTCGATAAGAGATGCAATACCATGCGCGACAAGATCGGCTTGTTCTAAACTCACTTTCTCAACACCATCGTTTCCTGTGCTAAACAGCGCTTTAAGTTCAATTTTTAGGTGCGAGATCAATCGCTTTTCATTGACTCGTTGTAGACGTTTCAGCTGCTCGTCGTGCATTGAATACGACCAAAAAGCGAGCCATGTTTTTGCTACCTTGTTCTCCGCCTGAAAGCCGATGAAGTTGCCATCGATAATTGCATTGATTCGTTGTTGATGAGCATTAACAGGTAGCTGCTTTAGCTTGGTGGTTATTGAACTGGATAACTGACGCAGAATTTCTCTCATCGTCTCTTCTAACAAACCATGCTTGCCACCAAAGTAGTGATTGATAATCCCTGTAGAGACGCCCGCTTCTTTACTGATTAAAGAGATACTCGCTGCATGCAAGCCGACTCGATCAATAACTGACATGGTAGCTTTCACCAGTTGCGGCTTCCTAATTTCAGGCATTCCAACCTTGGGCATATTGCATCCTTGTTATTTTTAATTGAACGGTTAGTTAAATATAAAATGCCTGAATTTTACTTTGAACTCAAATGATATTTCTAAAAATTAGCGATCTGACAGAGATCTAAACTAGCCGTTAATCAACAGTTTTGCTGGTAAACTCTATATGTAACGAGGCTTGGCGAATGAATTCATGAAACATTTTGATTCAATAATTCAATATGTTAACTATTTCGAGCTTGGTGGAAATCTAATTTATCTGATAGATGGGCAATTAAACTTGAAACTGTTCCGCTGAAAATTATCGATAGTACTCTAACTATTAACTTGTAATAAAAATGATCAGCCCACTCGCACCAATCAAAATCATCTGTCTTGAAACATCAATTACATCAACTGAGGAAAACAATAAATGGCGAAACAAACCAAATGTAAACTTAGCGAAAATCGTGCACTATTTTGCGTTTCAACGACTGCAATTTGAGTTAAGATCCATCTCTTAACTTCATCCAACGATTCAAATTAAGAATGGAAAAATCTCAACTCCGATTTACGTTATACGGCTGCTTGGCAATTTTGTTTTGGAGTTGCTTACTCGCCTGTGCAAGATTGGTCACAGAGTACCTTGGACCAGTAGGCGGCGCAGCGATGCTCTACAGCGCATCATCTGTACTACTCATCATCGTTTTAGGCGTTCCAAAGTTTTCGCTGTTTTCACTGCGGTATTTGATTATTGGTGGAGCGTTATTCGTCTGCTATGAGATTTTTCTAGCGTTGTCGTTAGGCTATTCTAATAACCGAGCGCAAGCGATTGAAGTGTCGATAGTCAATTATCTATGGCCGGCATTGACTGTGTTGTTCGCCGTACTCACCAGCAATAAACGCCCAAGTTGGTTGCTCTATCCGGCTATTTTGCTTGCCTTCTTTGGCGTCGCTATCACCGTAAGTGGTGAGCAAGGATTCTCAATAGCGCAATTACTAGTCAATGTAGGCGATAACCCATTGGTTTATATCATGGCTTTTAGTGGCGCTATTTTGTGGGCAATCTATTGCAACCTAACGCGTAGACAGCAATCGAAGCACAATGCAATCACACTATTTTTTATAGCAACAGCTTGTGCGCTCTGGATAAAGTACGCTTTTTCGAACGAGCCACCAATGGAGTTTAGCTGGTCTGCTTCAATCACATTATTGGTGACCGCATTTTTAATGGCTGGTGGCTATGGGTTGTGGAATATAGCAATCATTGGTGGGAATATGGTTTTTCTTGCCACATTATCTTACTTTACGCCGATCTTTTCCGCGATTTTTTCGTCTGCCATTCTTGGGGTTACATTAGGCAGCAGTTTTTGGCAAGGCGTCCTCATGGTAACGATCGGTTCTTTAGTTTGCTGGCTAGTCACACGTGAGAAGAACAACTCCCCAAAACCAAAATGTGCAGAGTCTTCTGAGGGATCGTAATCGTATTTAGATGAAGGGTGCATACGGTTGATGTAAGCCCGTCATACTTGAAGTTGCAGCGGTGTTGGCTGTGTTCGTCCGCCCCAATAACATAGTTCACCTATGCTTAAGGGACTATCTTACTTGCCGCCTACCTGCACCTTCAAGCTTCTTGGGTATAACTGAAAATGAACCGCTAAATTATGCGCCCTAGCCACACTTGCAACGAATGACTACCATTGCTTCATTGTGTCGCCTATCTCAGTTATATTTTATCACTAAAATACGCCATTATTTCAGCCGTCGTCATCTCTTTTGTTTCGTTACTAAAGCAATAATAGCTCGGACGAAGATCGCTGAAATACTGCATGTCCATTTCTAAGTCTTTCAATCCTGAGAACAAGCCAACAGGCATATTATATTCCCCTGTAGCCTTTAGCTTGTAAAACAAATGTGTTCCACATTCAGTGCAAAACCCTCTAGATGCCCAAGACGAAGATTCGAACATCTTAACCTTGTCTTCACCTTCAATTTTCACTTTAGTTCCGCACTTCACTGCAAAGAATGGTGCACCTCCCCAAGTTCTACATGATTGGCAATGACACACAGTGAACTTAGGATTCACCTCTTGTGCGGTGATTTTTACGGCGCCACAAAGGCAGTTTGATTCTGAATGAGTCATTAAAATAACCCCTTAATTGGAGATAGTGTCTATCAAATAGTGCAGCACTGAAACATTGCAGCGTAACACTGAGCTAAGCAATAATTATAAGGAATCACAAAGTACTGTATATAAACACAGTCACCATTTGTGACGCACTGCAAACACGATGAGAAAATCAGTCGGAGAATTCATATCTTTTATAGCTATGAGTTTAAACTAGCGTTAGTTTTGCCAATTATATTCTTTTTCATCAGCTCTACCGCCGTATCTAATACATAATCAACGCCATTAAGTACATGCTGATACTTAGGTGTAACGACAATATTAGGCTCTATTCCTATGCCTACAAATTCCTTACCGTCAGGGAAACAGTCGCGTTTGCTACAAATCCTAAAGCAACCTCCTCCTGGTAGGTTATGAAACAGTGGCTGACCCGTGCTTCCATAAGTTTTCTCACCAATGGTAGTGATGTAATCTAGCGACTGTGTATAAACTAAAAAATCTTCTGCAGCGGAAGCCGTATCTCGACCAATTAAGACATATATAGGTAAATTCGTTAGTGCGCTGGGTTTCGGTTCTATCATCTCATGCTCGCCAGTAATCCACGCATTATCTTCCGCATATTGTTTATAATTGTTATTCACCACTCCCCAAGCTTTGTATACTGAGACATGTTGTCTTGCCTTCCAACTTGCCCCTTGTAAGGGAACTCTGGTCAAATGCGAAAGTATTTCAGCTGCAATTAAACTGCTCCCGCCACCATTAAATCTCAAGTCGAGAATCAATCCTTTTGATTTTCTTACTGCAGGTAGAAGCAATTCAAATTCACGGATGACTTCCTCACGACTAAAATCATTAAGTCCAATATAGGAGATATCCATTTCAAATCGCTTGTATTTGATTAGCTTGTTTTGTGCTGATGGTAAATTCAAAGATTGCTCAACGTAACGCCCAGAGCGCGCATCCCGTCCTACTGACTTGCTCCTCCGCTCACCTTGTGGTGTTAGAATTGTCAGGACTAAATAACTGTTCGGAGCTCCGTGAAGTAACTTCCTTACCGCTTCCGCCCATAAAATATGATTAGTCGAACTAGCGATATACGGCATGACCTTACGCTCTAGATAAGCTTTGATCGGTACATCATCGACCGCTAAGATTTTGGAGCCAAGTGGGATACTTTCTAACAAATCGTGCGCTATAGATGTAACGATTGCTTCTTGATTCAGTTCTGTAGTCGAGATTGGAGGCCAATCTATATTGTTTTCTTCTACGTCAGATGGCATATAAATGTTAGTGTGTCCATCTTGCAACAAAGCACAGAATAATTGCAATGTTCGATAGTATTCATATGTGGATTTTGCTGCGATAACCTTCGGAATAAACTCTTGATACATTTGGTTAAAATCAAGCTCAGCCACTTGATCGAAAAAGGCAAAGTTGTAACTGGCTTCTTTCCAAAATAGTGATAAGCCATAGAGTTTTTCTGCTGAAGTGAGTTGCTCAAAGTGCTCTATTACACCTTTCATCATCTATCCATGTTAACTTCAATGATATCAATGCAATCAGTTTCGATTATTCGTTTTTAGATGGCAAACTGGAAATGTAGATATGTGCTGCAAAACTTTCACAAGTTGAGGTTGTAAGAACCATGTTAATGCTACGGCTATCTACCTTGAAATAATGCTCAGCTAAATACACCGTAGCTTAAGTAGAGTAATGAACCTTGGCTCATTTCTACACCACTATCATTGAAGATCTAGCGATCCAAACCGTTTACGCCGTTACACGGCTTCGGGTTCTCTCTTTCATTCTCACCAAACAAATCATCATTAATGCGCTAATAACTAACCAACTGACGCTGCCACCACTGTAACCGCTGCTGTATTCAACTTTGGCTATTTTTTCTTCTTTAACACGCACTTTAAAGAGATCGAGTTCAGTGTTTAAATTAGTGATCATATCCGTCACTGCCAAATCAAAACCTTCATTTGAATTATCAATGATTGTTTCATCTAAGCCGACCGCTGTAGATATTGCTTCGACTTTACTAACACCCGGAGCCCTGAATAATAGTTTGTTACTTTTGACATCAAAAACAGCGGTATCAATAAATGTTTGTGTCGTATTGTCGTTGCCCGGTATCAAGTACATCCCTGCAATCGTCCAATAAAGAAGAGAGGCGTGATTTTGGTTGTTTTGAGTCACTTGGTCATAAGAGACCAAGGCGATAACGTCGACATTGTGCAGCCTTGAAATTTGTTCAAGCGTATCAAAGCCACCGCCTTTTTTAAGGTAATTGTCCGATATAATCTCAATTCGATTCACATAATCGAGCTCTACAAATTTTCTTTTAACATCGGACAAAATGTCATATTTTTTCTTCGCTGAAGGTTCTAATGAACTGCTTTGCGAGCTAGGAACAAACGCTATGCCGACATTTAATGGTAGTGTCAAAACCGGAATTTCAGGTTTGTGTTCAACATAGTTGGTAGAGTCTGGGTAAAGGAATTCTACCAAGCTACTGGATGTCACATTGTCTTTATGTTGCAGATTAACACAGCCCGTTAAGCCCAGAATAATCGCTGCCAAACCAAGTACATTTTTAATCTTCATTTACTGTTCCTACTCCCACTGTGTAAGCGTTGTAAATACCTAGCATCTGCTTTAAGGTTGGTCACGTAATGATCTACACCAATGGTGTCACGTCCAATTAAACCTCGTATTGCAGTAATGTATTTACTCACAAGCTATAGCGCTAATTTATTGAACACCTTAGCAAATTCAGGACCAATACGTATAGGGCTTGAAGCGTGGAACGGCGCACAGAGTTGGGGAAGAGGTCTAGAAACTTCAAATTAGTTTCGTGAACATACTTACCTTACATATAAGCTCATTAACATCTATCGTGATGTCATTGCCTTATTGAAGAGCATTCTCTTAGCTTCTGCCTCAGCGATATCGCTCATACAAAAACGAACGAGGCTTCCGGGAGCACGCTGCGCAAGTTGTCCCGTATCCAAAGCACTCAAACTACCAACTTTGGGATAACCACCTATCGTTTGCCTGTCTTTCATCAACACAATTGGCTGACCATCTTGCGGGATCTGAATTGCACCGTAGGCAATCCCTTCAGAAACAATACCATCTCGGTTGCAGCGAATTGGCTTCCCAGTTAAGCGGTAACCCATTCTGTCTATGTTTTGTGAAACTTCATACTCACTGGAAAGTAGCGTCATTAGCTCTGTATTCGGGAATTCTTTCGCTTGATAGCCAAGCATTACACCTAACTCAAGCGGGGCTTGATAATCTGGAATCGCCCATGTTGGCGCAACCCCATGAGGCAGGTCTCTACTGGAGAGAAAAAACAGCCTGTCCCCCACTTTGAGAGACTCTCCGTTTGTTAAACCGCCAATTTGTTCTCGCGGGACACTGGCTACGCTACCGAGTTTAGCTTCAAGTTGGAAGCCTCCAATTACCGCTAAGTAGCTACGCAAACCGCTGATCGGCGATTCAAACGTAACAGTGTCACCTTTTCTCACTTGGTAAGTTCGCCAAGGGTGCACTTTTTTATCGTTGAGGTGTGCATTTAAATCAGCGCCGGTTAATGCAATACAGGTATTATCATGCGCTTTTAAGGTTAGTTGTCCGAAGGTAATTTCAAGCTGTGGGGCGTTTAATTTATTGCCAAGTAACCGGTTTGCCCAGCAAAAGGCATGTTCATCCATCGGACCGCCAGTCGTGACTCCCATGTGCTGAAAGCCAAAGCGTCCTAGGTCTTGTATAAGCGCCAAAAAACCGGGTTTAATCACCTCAAAACTCATTGAGGTTCCCCCCTAGCTGCAAAAATTCTTGCTTAGTAATTGAGCGAAAGCGCACGTGATTACCAACCGCTACTTTAGCGAAAGAGTCACTTTCCCAATCGACCATCTTAATCGGTGTTCTGCCTATGATTTGCCAACCGCCCGGAGTTGGGCTGGGATAAATAGCCGTTTGATTATCAGCAATGCCGACACTACCTGTCGGTACTTTAAGCCTAGGTGTGGACTTACGAGGTGTCGCAATCCGCTCATCAGTTGTGCCAAGGTAAGCGAATCCGGGGCTAAAACCAATAGCGAAGACTTGATACAATTTCTCGCTATGAATTGTGATCACCTCTTCTCGGCTTAACTTGTTATATTGGCACACATCATCCATATCCAACGCCACATCATCGCCGTAGTAAACAGGCAGATCAATCACCTCAGAACCAACTTGCCTCTCATAGCCATCTCTAGAGTCACGCAGTGTATGCTTCAAACTTGCAATGATCTTGAACCTATCAGTTTTTTCGATATCGTAATACACCAAAATGGAAGTGTACGAAGCAACAATATCAACGACTTGGTCACTCATATCTGCACGGATACGATCAATAGCCCAACTCACTTGGCTTGCTGTCTGCTCACTAATGTTGTCGCCGAAATAGACGATGCAGCTCATTTCATTGACTAGTTCAATCCGCATTAAGTCAGTCTCTTCATTATCGCTTTCCTGAAACAGCCCAATGTGGCGACTAATACAAAGGTTTCGATACGCTTAAAGTTCATAGTTCGTCCTGAACATGTCAAAAATCTCTTTTTAAAACATAACGAACTGCCACTCTCACTGCAAGCAAGCGTTGTTAGAACTGCCTCATCAAGCAACGAGCCTAAAGATCAAAAAAAAGGTCGTTTAAACAATTCGCATTGAATCATCCAAACGACCTTTAAAAAATGTTGTAGTACGGTTACTTCTGAAGTTGCTCTTTAGCGGCTTCTACTTTTGAGAAATCTAGCCCAAGCTCAGTCACAGCTTCTTTAATCAAAGCAGGGTTTTGCATTACTTGTCCCATTAATAGCTGGAGCTTATCTTGAGGTAAACCCAGTTGGCTGATCGTTGCCATTGCCGCCAGAGGATTCTGTGTCAGTGCCTGAAAAAGCTCTTTGATCTGCCCATCGCTAATATTGTTCTCTTTCAACATCGCAAGAATCGGGTTCATTACATTACCTTATAATTATTTAATTAATTTCGCCGCACAGTTTAACATTTGGCGCAGCGTGTTAGTACTAACAACTGCAAGCTTCTGCTTTATCTCTTCAGTGCCCTATCACTGCTTCCACAGCCAAAATTTATCCATGTAATAATGATTGATAAAACACAGGCTTACAGCGTTTTTAAGTAAACAGTGCATTCTAAATGTACAACACACTAATACCTGACTGTTTTAGTATGATATTATCAGGCATTATCGCTATGCAAACGAGGTATTAACTATGGCACTATCAATTAAGAAAATATTCGAAAAGAAAGACTCTGAAGCTAAAGCTGAAGTGACTGAAGAACAACGCACCGCAGAAACGTCTAATACAGATAGTGGCGCAGAGAAACCAGCAAAACATGACACACCGAGTGGATGTTGTGGCTCTTGCTCATAATTACTGAATTTACAACCTCAGAGGGATGAGTCTCTGGGGTTGTTACCTCCGCTTTATCAAATAATTCTAACTGCATTACTCCTCGTTTCACCACCACTTAATAAAAACAAAAGACAAAATTTTCGACAAGCTGCGAACAGGTCAGATGTGAAAGCTCGGTCAATTGTTACACTTGATGTGTTACCATAGAAAAAGTGTTGTTTTATTGTTTATATGCAATAACGACAAAGCTTATCGAGCGATCAAATATTCTAAACTGAGCTCGCCGTGTTTTGGCACCGAGACTCAAAGCTCTGAACAAGATAAGCACAATGAATGATGAGTTTTATACCCGCCATACTTAAAGTTGCAGCGGTGTTGGCTGTGTTCGTGCGCCCCAATCACATAGTTCACCTATGCTCAGGGGGCTTTCTTACTTGCCGTCTACCTGCACCTTCAAGTTTCTAGGGTATAGCCGAAATCACTAACGGTGATTCAGAATATGTTTTGCTTGCACTAATCTATTGTTGCGAATAATTATCCTTGCTATTTGTGTGGTTTATTTGTACCGATTAGGATCAGCTTTGCTACGGGGGTAGCATGATAGAAATCATTATCGATGGAAAATATCGAATTGTAGAAGAGGGGCGAACGCTTCTAGAAGTTGCAAAGGTATGTGGAGTAGACATTCCATCACTGTGCGGACTGAACAAAAGTAATGAAAAAGTCCCGTGTGATTTATGTGTTGTCGAAGTTGAAAGTGGCGGAACCAAACGAGCCTGTGAGCTGAAGGTTCATCACGGTTTGAACGTGTTAACGCAATCAGAACAACTGAGTGAGCACCGTAGAAAAGCGCTCAACCGCATCATGACGGATCACTATGCGGATTGCGAAGCTCCATGTAAAACAGCTTGTCCAGCAGGCGTTGATATACAATCTTATCTTTTCCATATTGCACAAAACGATCATCAAAAAGCCATCGAAGTCATCAAACGAACTTTGCCAATGCCATTGTCAATTGGTCGTGTATGTCCGGCATTTTGCGAAACTGAATGTCGCCGTTCGTTAGTGGATGAGCCTATCGCTATTCGCCAACTCAAGCGCCATGCCGCTGATGCCGATCTAGCAGCGTATGAAGCTTATGTGCCAGAAAAAAAACCAAGCAAAGCAATCAAAATAGCGGTTGTCGGTGGTGGTCCAGGTGGATTGACGGCGGGCTATTACTTATCAAACGAAGGTTACGATGTCACGGTCTTTGAATCCATGCCCCAAGCCGGTGGTTGGCTTCGTTATGGCATTCCTGAATACCGTTTACCAAAAGACATTCTTGATAAAGAAATTGAATTAATGTGCCGAAATGGCATGCAAATACATACAAATAAAAAGCTGGGCGACGACTTTACCCTTTCACAACTTAGCAGCGGTTACGATGCAGTTTGCCTAGCTGTAGGCGCCTCTCTTGCCGTGGAAATGAATTACACTGGTAGTGACTTAGATGGCTGCTATTTAGGTGTCGACTATTTAAAAGATTTCGTAACCGAACACCATTACATCACGGGTAAAAAAGTCGCGATCATCGGTGGAGGAAACACTGCGATTGACTGTGCTCGCACCGCTCGTCGCACCGGCGCGGATACCACTTTGATTTACCGACGTACTCGTGATGAGATGCCAGCGGAAGACTATGAAATAGTCGAAGCTGAACACGAAGGTGTGAAGTTCCACTTTTTAACCAACCCAGCAGAAAACATTGCCGATGATAACGGACGAGTCAACGCTATTCGCCTTGAGCGTATGGCATTGGGTGCTGCCGATTCATCCGGACGACGTAGCCCTAAAGCGACGGGCGAATTCTTTACTGAAGAATTTGATACCGTTATCGCAGCGGTGTCGCAAAAACCTGATCTCAGCTTTTTAGACAATGATTCCCTGTCCATTCCGCTTACTCGTTGGAATACCTCAGACAGTGATAAGCAAACCATGCACACCGGCACAGGCAACATTTTTAGCATTGGTGATTTTCGCCGAGGTCCTGCAACCGCAGTTGAGGCTGTAGGTGATGGTCGAGTAGCCGCAAAAGCGATTGATTTGTTCCTAAGCGGTGACATGGCAACAATGCCAAAACCGGCATTTAACTCACGCAAAGAGAAAAAGCTGACACAAATCGACCCTCTCCATTTTGAAAACATCCTAAAAGTCACTCGCTCTATCATGCCAGAGTTAACACCCACGCAACGAGAGCAAAGTTTTGATGAAGTTGAGCTAGGCTTTGACAACGAAGAAGCAATGAGAGAAGCCGCTCGTTGTTTAGAATGCGGTTGTCAGGCGAATACCGATTGTTCACTGCGTGATTACTCAACCGAATACCAAGCTGAACAAACGTTTGATTCTTCATTACAAACTACTTCCGCAAATATAATCGATCACCAAGATTGGCTTGGATTGCGTGCGAAAGATCCGCGCCATAAATTCGAAGTAGATCGTAGCTCAGAGTTCATTGAATTTGATGCCAACCGATGTATCAGCTGTGGGCAGTGTATCCAAGCTTGTCGAGAACATGCAGTGCACGGCGTACTGAACTTCAGCTACGATATGAAAGGTCGCCCTGCGTTAAGACCAGACGATCGCCCGCGTTTTAGTTCGCAAAGTAAAACTAAACAAGATTGCTTTACCCTGATGGGGGATTCGAATTGCGTACAATGCGGTGCGTGTGTTCAAGCGTGTCCTACCGGCGCGATGGTTGACAGCCGTGATCGCTCACAAGGTCGTACCGAATCTTTACAAGCCGTCGACACTATCTGTACTTACTGCGGTGTAGGCTGCAAATTAACTATGATGGTTGATAAAGCTGCCAACACTGTTCGTTATGTCAAAGGAGGAGATTCTCCCGTTAACCAAGGTATGTTGTGTGTTAAAGGACGCTTTGGTTTTGATTTCATTGCCAGTGATGAACGATTAACCACCCCTCTAATTCGTAAAGATGGATGGTTGCAGCCTGCAAGTTGGGAGGATGCCATTCAACTGATTGCCTCGAAGTTCACTAGCATCAAACAAGATTTTGGCAGTAATGCATTAGCTGGTTTTTCCTCGGCGAAAACGACCAACGAAGATAACTACGCCTTCCAGAAGTTCATTCGCCGTGAATTAGGAACCAACAACGTCGATCACTGCGCACGATTATGCCATGCATCGAGTGTGACTGGTCTTGAAGCCTCATTAGGAAGTGGCGCAATGACCAATGACATCCCAAGCATTAAGCACTCTGATGTCATCTTCATTATTGGCTCGGATACCACCTCCGCGCACCCAATTATCGCATCACATATCAAGCAAGCTATTCGCCACCACGGTGCTCGTCTGGTTGTTGCTGATCCTAAACGTGTTGATATCGCCGATCACGCAGAGCTGTACTTAGCTCATCGTCCGGGCACAGATGTCATGCTATTAAACGGCATCATGCAGCAAATCATCAAAAATGGCTGGTACGATCAAGAATACATAGAAGAGCGTGTTGATGGGTTCGATACTTTATTGCAAGAGGTCATGTCTCCAGCATACGGCTTAGACAAAGTCGAGCTTGTAACTGGTGTAAAAGCGGACGATATTTTCGCTATGGCACGCATGATTGGTACCGCAAAACGCACAGCTGTTTACTACTCAATGGGGATAACACAGCACACCACTGGTCACGACAACGTTCGCTCTATCGCTAACCTGCAGTTGTTATGTGGCAACATAGGTGTTGAGGGTGGCGGTATTAACCCGCTACGCGGTCAATCCAATGTACAAGGTGCTTGTGATATGGGGGCATTACCTAACAGCTACCCAGGCTATCAGAAAGTATACAACCCTATTGTTCGCCAGAAGTTTGCGATTGAGTGGAATGCCCCCGATTTACCGGCAGAACAAGGTTTAACGC
Source organism: Vibrio kasasachensis (assembly GCF_050337565.1). Classification (NCBI taxonomy): domain Bacteria; kingdom Pseudomonadati; phylum Pseudomonadota; class Gammaproteobacteria; order Vibrionales; family Vibrionaceae; genus Vibrio; species Vibrio kasasachensis. The sequence continues at coordinate 266,488 of NZ_JAKJTB010000009.1, forward strand.
TAACTGAAATTATTGATGCAGCTTGTCATCGTGACGTTCGCGGTCTCTATATCATGGGGGAAAATCCGGTGCTTAGTGACCCTGACCAAGCGCACGTGATTGAAGGTCTGGAAACATTAGACTTCTTGGTGGTCCAAGACATCTTCCTAACCGAGACAGCGCAATACGCGGATGTGGTACTGCCCTCTTGTTCATTTGCCGAAAAGTCAGGGCACTTTACCAATACTGAGCGCCGAGTACAGCGTGTTAATAAGGTTGTAGATGCGCCCGGTGATGCAAAAGAGGATTGGCGAATCATTCAAGACATTGCGAATGCAATGGGCAGTGATTGGCATTACCAGACCGTCGCTGACATCACCAGTGAAATCGCCCGTGTAACACCACAATATGTTGGACTACGCTGGGAAAATATCACCCCCAAAGGTGTACAGTGGCCAAGTAACAAGAACAACCCTAATGGTACGCGCATCATGCACCAAACCCAATTTACTCGCGGTAAAGGGCAGATGGTTGGGGTTCCGTTCCGTTACGCCGCAGAACTACCGGATGAAGAATACCCATTAGTGCTGACAACAGGACGAGTCTTAGAGCAGTTCCACACAGGTACGATGACGCGAAAAACCAAAGGTTTAGACAACCTCGCGGGACCAAGAGCAATGATCAGTGTTGATGATGCAGAAGCTCTAGGTATCAGCAATGGACAGCGTCTACAGGTATCCACTCGCAGGGGCAGCATTGAAATTGATGCCTTTGTGACAAAGCGGATCCAGAAAGGTGTAATATTTATCCCTTTCCACTTTGTAGAATCGCCAGTAAATCGTTTAACGACTACCGCGACCGACCCACATGCAAAAATTCCGGAGTTTAAAGTTGCCGCGGTGAAAGTAGAGCTATGTAAAACAGCGTTACCTTAATGACGGCGTCCTAGCGACTAACGAACAAAGGGCGCGAATCTGATTATGATTCGCACCCTTTGTTGATATTTCTGCTCTGCTTAGTTACTTGTTGAACGATTGAACTTCATTGCGGGTTAAAAAGCGCCATTGGGCAACATCCACATCAAGGCTGACATCACCAATCGCTTCACGATGGAGTGAAATCACTCGATTTCCTACTGCGGAAAACATACGTTTAACTTGATGAAATTTACCTTCGGTGATAGTTAATAGTACCTCTTTTGTACTGATCACTTCCAACTCAGCAGGCAAGGTCAATTGTTGTTCACCTTGCAATTTTATTCCTTGCTTAAACTTGGCAACCACATCATCGGAAATATCTCGGGATAACCTAACTCGATAAACTTTAGCGCATTTTTGGGTCGGTCTGGTGATATTAAATGACCAACGTCCGTCATCGGTAATTAAGACCATTCCTGTGGTATCGGCATCTAAACGACCAGCAATATGAAGTTCTTCGACATTTTCAATCGCTAGGTGATTAAACAGAGATGGGTACAACTCATCTTTATTTGAGCATATCGTTCCAGCTGGTTTGTGCATGAGGACATAGCGAAATTCTCGTGTTTTTAGCCTAGAACCATCTAATAGGATTATGTTATTTTCATGCACTTGTGCGGCTTCATTCATGACGATACACCCATTGACACTCACGTCTCCTGAGCAAATTCGCTTAATCGCTTCGGGTTTGGTCAACTCGGTACTTTTACAGACAAATTTATCTAGGCGCATTATAAGATCACTCTGGGAACAAAGAGCCCGACATTATCCTTGCTCAGTGGTAATTAGCAACTCTTCGAGGGAAATTCGCCACTCAGCGATTTTAAGTGCACCCTATCTAGGTGATTTAGCAAACGATTGAGACACAAACACAGCCGAGACTATTACTGAAAATCATCAAGATCAATACTGTGTTTATGCAGCACTTCTTGCATTTGCAGCTTCTTTTGAGCAGCCGCAACAGCCGACTCATCTATTTACAATTGTTATTACGCTGATTCGGGATAAGCCCTCCCTTCTGCTTGAGAAGTGGAAGCCGTTGAAGCATGCCGATGTAGCCACACCCAGCGATCTGTTTTTGTTAATACAACACTCCAACGAACGGGTATTAATTGGTGTCCACTGTCTGTGTTTAAATGAATAAATAGGCATTGCGCGACAACTGCATGATTGCCGAAAACTTGAATATCTGACCAGCCCCATTGAAATTTCGTCACCGTAGCTTCAGCAAAATTTCTTAAAAACAACGATCTAACATCTGACCGACTACAACACAGTTCATCTTCCCCAGTACCAATGACTGATATGTGATCATTACCATTAAAAACCCGCATTAAAGCATCGATGTCCTTTAAGCAATAAGCTCTCGCATACTCCTCAAGAGTTTCTCTAATAGCCTCGTGTTCTGACATATTCACTCCTTAGTTAACAGAAGTGTAGTCTAGTGCTTTATCAGTTCTGTTCTATTTTCTAACCGAGAATGATTCAACTAAAGCTGTCAATTTCATTTTTATCTCATGAACTTAAAAATATACACGTGTTAAAAAAATAGCGTCAACTAATGTGTGACGCTATCGATGGCTACATTTACGCGCTAATTGGCGGTATCGTACAGAGCAATTGCTTGCCTCAACTCTTCAAAATTTGAGCTACACAGAAGCGGTTTTAGTGCTTCAAATTTTTCAGCAGACCAGTCATAAACATTAAAAGAGAGTAACTCTTCGATGACTGAAGGTTCAAAGCGGTATTTCACCAGTTTTGCTGGAGAGCCAGCAACCACGCTATAAGGCTCGACATCTTTCGTCACCACACTATTCGCCGCAACGATAGCGCCTTCCCCTATCGTAACTCCGGGCATTATCATTGCTCTCATTCCCAACCAAGACCCGTCTCCGATGTGAGTATCACCTTTGCCAACATAGGCTTCTTCAATGACATCCATGAATGGGTAGAGACAGAACCAATCAGCCCTATGAGTATGATTCCCCCCCATCAAGATAACAACTTCTGCACCAAAGCAGACATAATCGCCAATGAATAATTCGTCAATAGCCCAGCGAGGTTCCCATTGACGGCTGATCTTATCACCGTGTAAATACCTCACTACAGACTCTTCGAATCCCTTATCCCAACAATCGCTATAATAGCTATGCTTTCCTTTGACGTGGATGTTGGCGTTAGTGACTACTTGATGAAGTAACTGAAATTTTGACCAATGCTTTTCTTGCATGTTTGACCTCTAACTAATGTATAGATAATAAAATTTTAATTAAACATTAGTAGCGTCAATGGATTTGCGGCTGATTTAATAGCGGGATACGTTTCATAGTAATAGTGTGGCAGTGTCAATAACTGAAAAAAGCATACCATAGAAGGTGTGACTACCTGCAAGATTGCTCTTCACTACGTAATCATAGTGTTGTCAACTTACGTTTACTCAATCAGTAGTTGCTAGTTGGACCTTAGAGCATCAAATCAAATGATAAAAAAGGCGCACAAGTTTCCCTGTGCGCCATTCCATATTTATCGTTTGCAGATTAGAGCGGCTTTTACTTCGCTTCTAACGAGAGCAATACACTACTAGTATCTTGCTCAATATCAAATCGGCTATCGAGTAAGAACACGCGCGATGCGTCTACCTTCACCACATCGACCAAGTAGGCTTTTACTGCTTTCGCGCGTTGTTGAGCAAGCTCACCCAACTCGCCATCTTCAACCTGTTGCTTATTCAACACCAAATTATAAAGCGCAATATGCCATCGTTGATCAAGATCTTCGTCTGTTAGTTCAACACCATTTGCATCTTGCTCATCTTCTATTGTGTCTCTCACTAAATCAGCATCGTCGTCAAATTCAGTGGTGTATACGGTTTGCAATGCATCAGATAACACACCAGTAACAGGCATGGTGCTGGCACTCAAATTAGCGGGCAACTCGGCTACTGTTATTTGCGCTTCTTCCGCTAATAACTGCTTAAATTTATGAATAGCAAGTGCTTTACTGTCTTGCGGTGCATTTACTGCACCATCCACTGTTAAGGTTAATTTAGGGCGTGTTTCTAAAGCTCCACCAAGAGTTTGGAGCTTTTCTTGCTCTTCCGTCGTTAACGTATTAGCACCAAACTCAAACGCAATAACATTCAGCTCATCGTCCGAGTCAGCAAGACCGGCGATGAAAGAGAAAGGTGCCGTAACTGCTTTAGTAATGATATTTGAAATAGTACTCCAAATAACCGCACCTAGGCTAAATTCAGGATCATCTACGTCACCTGACACTTCTACGCCTAAATCAATCACACCATCGTTATCTTGCAATAGAGCAATAGCTAGCTCTATCGGTAAAGAGGTTGCTAATTCGCTATCGCTCGCTTTACCCAACTGTAGCTGGTCGATAACAACGTGGTTCGAGCCCTTCAATTGATTTCGTTCTAAATGATAATTAAGCGCTAGCGTTAACTGCCCTCTATCAATGTAATGCCCAGCGTACGTACCTGAATAAGGGTTTACCGTAGTAAGCTCTACACTTTTGAACACCACATCCAGATCCAAGTAAGGTTGTTCCAACAATGGATTGATCTCACCCTTCACTTTTACTGGCGCGTATCTGTCAATATTACCGCTTATATCAACACTGGCTTTCGTTCCCGGCACACTAGATACATGACCAATGTTGCCTTTTAACTGCTCAATACCTGATGAAAAATTAGGTGTTAATGAATTATCAGCAAAGAAAGCCGAACCATCATTAAACGCAATTTTCCGTACACTTAATGCAAACGGCGTCTCTGTTTTATTGCTTACTACTTTCGCTTGGTTATTTTTGCTATTTGGCTGCGTAACAATCAAATCACCCAAGTTGGTGCTACGATCTTTGTTAATCACTACCCGCGCATAAGGCTGACTTAAACTCAGCGTATCTATATCGAGTTTCGATTTCTGTAAATCAAAATTTAATTTATTAATCGCGAGGGAGCGCCACTTAACGAAAGGTTTTCTGAGTTTGTTATCACGAATGGATAAGTGATTAACTTGCACACCACCACTCACTGTAACTTTACCTTCAGCGTTAGCATTTAACTTAGCTTGGGTGTTTATTTCACCTTTGGTTAAAGTCGCATTTACCGCGGTTGCTAGATAAGGCTGAAACTGTGCCAACTTTAACGATTTAACATCGATATCAGCCAATACCGCTTGCTGTTTAGCATCAGCCTGCCCTTTAATTTTGATCTCTCCTTTACCATTCACAGAGGTAAATAAATCAAAATCAATCGGTTTAGAAAGATCACTCACAATTTGGCTAGTGGTGATATTGATAGGTGAAATGACCCATTGGTTCGCTTTTTTAGTAACGACCTTTTCTTCAACGTTCAATTGGTAGTCTTTCAGTTCAATACCATTTAATGTTACCAACCAAGATGGCGCCGTTGCAGATGACTCTGTGTTTGCATCCGAAGTAGAAGCTACAGGTTGAGTGTTATCAGATTGAGTAAGCGACTTTGGAGTAAATAGAGAGACTAAGTCTGCGCCTTTACTATCCACTTTGGCAAATACATTAAGCCCGTGCGAAGTAATCGAATCAATGTTCACCGTTTGCTTTTCGACATTAGTCGCGATGTTATTCACTGACAAATTAGGCAAAGAAACGATGGATTTTTCCTGTGCATCAAAGTTTAGGTTGTTCACTGCGAACATACCTTTCGAAGTTGAAATACGTATTGCGTCATCAGCTTCTGTTTGACCAATGGTTTGCGCTATATGGTAGTTTGAAGAAAAACTCACATCCCCCGAGGTTAATTTTGCGATGATGTCTTTTTCAATCAGTTTCCATAAACGCGGCATTTGAATATGTCGAACATTAACATCACCCACCACTTCTAACGGCTTTAACTGCACTTGACCGATAAGCTCAATGGTAGCGGAATCTGCATCGGTAATATGAAGTTTATATTGGTTCTTTTTCTCAACATCACTTAATAGACTTTGGGTTGAGAACTCACCAAGCGTGATATTGATATTAGGATAATTGAGCTGTGTTCCTGTCACGCTATCTAACAAACGAACATCACCCTCAACGACGGTCGTATGCTTGATCAATACTGGGAACAATGCCGCGTGTCTATCGACGGTCTCATCGCTCGTTTGCTCTGGCTCGTCCGATTGAACTGTATTACGCGCAACAGCATCCAAAATGTCGCTGTAGTTAAACCTCAACTCGTCAGTGTTATCTAGACGCTCAAGATTAATATAAGGTTTATCAAGAGTAATATATTCAACCGAAATCACTGCATTAAAAATTGACTGCCAAAAATTGAGTTGAACACTGGCATGCTCAAATTTCACGAACGGTTTTGTGCCTTCTAAAATCGCGAACTGATCAACATCAAACTGAAGGGTAAAAGGGTTAATAGTAATGTCGGTAAGCGTTACGGGACGCTCTATCAGTTTCGAGACTTGCTCTGGAATTTGCTGTTTAGCAATATAAGGAACGAGTAACCCGAGTAAAGCTGCATAGAGTAAATAAGCGCTTAAGGTATACGTACTCCAACGAACGACTCGTGAACAAGCCTGAAACTTTACAACTGCCGCTTTAAATTTGTTCGACATTATAACTCTCTACTCCTACGTCTATATCGACGATAACAAGGCATCTGCGAGTATGGTTGACCTTTCGCTGTTATTATTAAATCAAAGTCAACATACACCAAAATACCAGCATGGCTACTTATACCGATGGGCACTAAGTATAGCCACAAAATTTTATTCCTACGGATTGGGGATGTCTACAATTCTCCCCCCTTGCGTTCACAAAACCCTAAGATTTTTAGCTTGGTTAAGAATCATGGACTTTCGTAGAAAACAAAAAGCACGAAATCATATATGTCCTTGCCCACTTTGCAAGATAAAACAACGCGTATGACTGAGCGGTGCAGGTTATTTGTCTTAAATGGACACATAGCACTGTTACTTGTCATGCGGCACACACTAATATTAAACTTATCGCATAAAAATAAACCCAAGCAGAATGTGTTAGTTAACTAACCATGTATACACTCAGAGATAGGAGGGGACGTGAAAGCTTGGAGGCTTGTTGTAAGATTATTGCTGTTTGCCTACGCTGTTAACTTGTGTATATCGATCATCTATATTTACCGGGCTCATCAGTTTTTAGAATCTGAATCCGCGCATCAGACACGGTTACTGTCTATGTTCACAACGGCATTGAACAATCAAAATTTGCCAATAAAAAATATGAGTATGGTTACTAAGTCAATAGCAATCGAGCTATTCACCTTAGGACTAGATGAAGTTTACTATGTCAATTTGACTGGAGAGATGAAGCGATTAGAACCGACTAGATACGATAAAGTTGAACGGCTATTTCGTGTTAGCCGTCAACGCGAAGTAACAGAATATATACAGAACCAATTATGGCTAAATGCCTTTTTAACGATGGTGATTGTTGTCTTGGCTATCTTGGTGAAAAAGTTTAGAAACGAACATCACGTGCGGTTGAAGAGTTCACTCAACCAATAAGCTCATATTTCATCCTTGCCATGTAGATAAATATTTTGAACATTGAATGCATTCTGAACGAGAGTAACCACGTATAGTTTGTCACTATTGCACTCAGGGGTTCAATTATAGAATTGTCTCGCAGAAGAACCCTGTGCGAGACAATTAATTCAACTAAGTACAGTCTATTTTAATGATTGAAGTTGTAATTTTTTTTCATGTCCACAAGATATACTCCTTGACCATGCCATTTCTTCCTTTCTTGTTCGGGCAGCGTTGCAACGCGTAACATTTCTTCTGCTACATCCTCTCTACTGATACTGATCTTTGCATGCTTTAGAGGAAGATCAGCTTTATCTAAACCAGTTATATTAAAGCTATAACCATAATGCCTTTTCGCTGGCGTGTCTTTGAGCGCCGCAGGGCGGAAAATTATATATCTCAATTCGTCAGTATCGGCTCGAGCAAGGATATTTTCACTTTCAGTAACATTTTTATACACAGGGAAAATAATAGGTAAGATGTTCGCTATTACGTTGTAATTGGCAGGCCAAGCAGTTAGTGAACCGCCAGGAATTCCCTCTGTACCCACCGAGCTATGGTACAGGGTCTCTACCCATCGGCTTTGATTCATACCTTCCACAACAGCGCTAATAGTGTCGGTGTAAACTGAATAGCTTGAACTAAGCATGTCTTTATATTTTGTCACTCCAACAAAGCAACAAATGGCATCAATTGATGGATCTTTTGTAAGGAGATCTTTGTATGATTCTGCGTTCAATATGCTTATATTCGTTGCTTTTAATACTCCTTTGTTCTTTGCTAAAGAAGTGTTAGTTCCAGTAAGCGTGGTTTCTTTCAGTATTTTTGCTATTCGATTTAACGCATCTTGGTCGCTTTGTGCTCTACACATAGCCGTTATATCATGCCCCTGCATCAATGCATTTTTGATAAAAATTCTGGCACCTCTAGATGCCGCTGCAATTACGAGAAAATGACGCTTTGAATTATTCATAATACACCTTGAAAGAAGAAGACTCGTTTAGTTTAAAGTCTTCCCTTTAGGGCAGAGTCAATAGCAGCGATTAAACGAATTAGGATTGAGTGTTACACCTTATGGCTTTTCTCAAGGTGAATTGAAACGTGATAGAATCACTATGGCAACATTAAATTAGGTGAAAGAACTCCTATCTTTCGTTATGCATGAACATCGAAATAAAGACCGAGGACAAGGCATGATTAAACAGTACGGATTTATCGTAAAAGCAGATAATTACAATTTTCACCATGATAAAACAACGATGAGTACAGCGGACTTCACTACTAACACGGTTGGGGTTAACTGTGATGATGACGCAATTCTAGTTGCTCAAAAAATGATAGAAGACGGAGTTCAGGTTATTGAGCTTTGCGGGGCTTTTGGATCAGAAAGCGCTGATTATGTTATTTCGTGTTTAGATACGAACATTCCTATTGGCTACGTCACATTTAGTAGTAATGAAAATCAAAAACTAGAACGAATTTTGGCAGGCAATTCAGATCTACAACAAGCTTAAAGGTTGACTAAAACCTCTCGGCAGCGTGGTGTCAATTTTTAGCAAAGTGGCTATGAGCCAATATTAATGATAAAACATTTAGCGTGCATAAAATCGTAGGGGACATCTTACCGCTGAGCGGCTAGAAACAACGGGTAAAGTCTTTGTCCTGCCAGACACCGAGTTAAACAATAAATACACAAAAAGGAATTAGTTTAAGTAATGAATATATGGATATTGAGTTCTGGGTTACTTGGCATATTTACAACACTAATACATGTATTCGCAGGTCAAACAGATCCTGTAAGACCTTTTCTTAAATCAGAGTTAGAACCAGTGCCCAAGGCAACACTTTTGGCATGTTGGCATTTAGTTTCCGTTACTTTGCTTGCCAGTTCTATGGTGCTGACTTATATCGGTTGGAACGGTTTGGGAGCTCTTTATATCCCTACTCTATTTTTAGGGCTCTTATACGTTCTATTCGCATTGGTGTTTGTGGTGGTTGGATGGTATTTCTTTGGAAGCAAAGTGTTTATCAAATTGCCGCAATGGGTACTACTCCTTCCGATTGGAGTATTGGCCAGTTATGGTGCAATATAAAAACGACCACTGCGACAATACCACAACCTTTAAAAGGCGCTTCATGATTAGAGAAATAACTAAATCAGATTTCGAGTCATTCTGGTCAACGTTTTCAATGGTAATTGAAGCTCAAGAAACCTATGCATTCGACCCAGACATGACAATGGAACAAGCATTCAATCTATGGTGCGAAGTTCCACTCAAAGCCTACGCTTTCGTAGAAAATGGTGTGGTTTTAGGTTCTTATTACCTAAAACAAAATGCAATGGGACCGAGTAGTCATATTTGCAATTGCGGCTACATGGTATCAAGCGAAGCTAGAGGCAAAGGCGTAGCACGGCAGATGTGTGAGCACTCTCAACAAAAAGCAATTGAGTTAGGTTTTGAAGCCATGCAATTTAACAGTGTCGTATCAACCAATGACATCGCCGTACGATTATGGGAAAAGCTTGGTTTTAGTATCATTGGTACCATTCCCAAGGCATATAAACACGGTCGGCTTGGTTATGTAGATAGCTACGTAATGTACAAATGGCTTCAAGCCTGAGCAATATTAATCAATGTCGTTCAGATATCATGCAATGACCAAATAGAAAGGTATACCAAGGGCGTATGAAAAGGTTTTCTGTTGTATCAATAAGCATTCTGGTCATATTACTTGGTTCATACATCTCTTTTGGTTTGTATCGACAATCCCTACTTTCTACCAATATCGAACATGGCAATTATAAGCGCTGTTTTAACGATAGTAATTTAATTAGCCAAAGCTCTAATTCATGGGATAGTGCCGAAACCTTCGATGTACAATTTGTTGCTGCGGGCAATGAGCATTGCTTTGCTCCCAACTTTCCTTCAATACAAGTGTCGTCTGAAAACGTGACACATTGGCTTCATATCGTGACAACGTCTGGTGATGCCGCTTTTTCTGGTAAACATTCTTCGTTCGGAAGTAACCAACGAAATTGGACTTTTGTTGATGTGGGTTCTCAAGAACAACGAAATAACAGTGTTCCATTTTATAGTGTGGGATCTGTCTTTGAAGATAATCCAGGTTGGAGCGCGGCACCTCATCTTTCCTTAAACTGGAGTGGCAAGGTTTTCGGCTTAGTTGAAAAAGACGGCGAGTTCTATCCAATGGGTGGTTTTTCATGGGGATTTGATTTGAAACGTTGGACTTTTCTCCCTCAAGCTATTTACCCAGAGCCATTAAGCAAACAAGATTGGTTCGCTATTGTTGACACATTAAACGAAGAATATCCGAGCTATAAATTCAACTAGCAACCATTGCTAAAGCACTGCTTCTCTGGTGTTTATGTACAGGATATTCTTGCTATATACTTCAACACTGGGAATACTGACACATATGTTACAAAAGCATCACTAATTAATTATGGAAATTAGACCATGGAATTGAAAGTTTTAGTTGATAACAACACAATAATTGACCGATATTATTTGGGTGAGCCTGGTGTTTCATATTTAATTTCGGAAGGCGATACAAAAATATTATTCGACGTTGGCTATTCTGACATATTTATTCAGAATGCTAAAAAAATGAATGAGTCCTTATTAGACATTAACTATGTAGTTATATCTCATGGGCACAACGACCATACGGGTGGTTTAGTTCCACTGGTTAAATTTATATCGGAGTCTCGCACTGAAGGCTCGTACTGTTTAACGCCAACCGTTGTTTCACACCCGGATGCATTTTCATACAAAGAATGTTCGGGCGAAGAAATTGGCTCAATTCTCGACGGCAATAAGATTAGTAAATACTTTAATACTCACCTTACACATGAGCCATTATGGATAACAGATAAACTGGTCTTTTTGGGTGAAATCGAACGAACTAATGATTTTGAAAATATCGAGCCTATTGGTCAGTGCGAACATATTGATTCAATGTTAGATGATTACGTTAAAGATGATTCCGCACTTGTATACAAATCCCCCCAAGGTTTGGTTATTATCACTGGGTGTTCCCATGCTGGCATATGCAATATTATCGAGTATGCAAAAAAAGTATGTTGCGATGACAGAGTTCTGGATGTCATTGGTGGTTTCCATCTACTTGAGCCAACAAAAGCTCAGTCAGAAGGAACACTTCATTATTTCGAAGAACAGAGTATTAACAACATTCACCCATGCCATTGCACAAGTCTGGAATACAAAATTAAGCTATCAAAATCTTCGGATGTTAAGGATGTAGGCGTAGGTCTATCACTTGTTTATCCATAGACTGTCTATATTGATTGATTATGCACTCGCGTTCATTTAATTTGAATTCAACTTTCATTGAAATGAAATAAATATGAACACGAGGTATTTCCTCTCTCAACAAGACGATAATACCTACTTTAACGAAATCCATGGTATATGGGTTTACTTTGAAAGTTTTTGCTTATATATTGACCTTGTTATCACGACACTTAACTAGGAAATAACAATGCCTTCTTCTTTAGCCCAACATTTTGCTGCTTCTTGCCAAATGATACTTGGTGCTATGTCGTGCCTAACATCTATTATTTCTGTCGTCATTCTAGTCATTATTAGCTAGGCTGACGGCTACTTCCGTCAGCGATGCTGGCGGAGGAATTACATCAACCATTCTTCTTTTTCCCTCCAGCAAATCTGACGGTCCACTAAAAAAAAGCGAATTAGGACAAACCTAATAGCATGAGGACTGTACATTGAAAAATCAAAATGCTCTCGCGATAGGTTTAATGACCTTCGCCATGTTTCTAGGCGCTGGGAATATCATTTTCCCCCCATTTCTTGGCTTGGAGGCTGGCACACAATACATCCCTGCCATGCTTGGTTTCTTAGTGACAGCAGTTGGTCTTCCTGCATTGACTCTGATCGTTTTTGGACGACTGAGTGATAGTGCACAGTTGACCAAAGCACTCCCTCAACCGATAGCGATTGCCTTTTGGGTACTACTTTTTACCGCTGTTGGTCCTGCATTTGCCATGCCGCGAGCCGTTACCGTTGCTTATGAAATGGGGATTAAACCGTTTGTATCTGGCGACTATTTAATGAGTTTTTCCCTCATCTTTGTCGCTGCTACTCTATTCCTTGCCTTTCAACGCGGTAAGTTAGTCGACTACATAGGTAAGTTCATCACGCCATTATTGGTGTTCATGCTGGCAGCACTGGCAATCGCCGCTTTTATTACCCCGCTAGGTCCATTAAGTGCACCAACATTAAGTTATCAAAACAAAGCCGTCGCAAGTGGTTTGATCCAAGGCTATATGACGATGGATGCTATAGCAGCGGTTGGTTTTGGCTGGATAATCATTAAAGCAATTCGCGATCAAGGCTGTGACTCGTCACAAGGGATCTTTACAGCAACGCTTAAGGTAACGTTAGTATACGCGTTGTTGATGTCGGCATGTTACTTAGCGATGGCATATGTAGGGGCAACTTCGGCTTCTGTAGCCGAAGGCGCAACGAATGGCGGAGAACTATTAACTCGTTATGTTGCAGAAGTATTTGGTCCATTAGGTCAATTTTTACTGGCTGGTATCATCATCCTTGCGTGTTTAACAACCACGGTTGGTCTCACCAACGCATGTGCTGAATACTACCAACAAACGTTCCGCTCACCGTTTGCTGTAACCGCTACAATCGTTGCTATCTTGACAGCTGTTATTGCTAATTTTGGTTTGGATCAAATATTGGCTATCAGCCTACCCGCAATACTTATCTTATGCCCAGTAGCGATTGCTTTGGTATTAACAGCGCTATTCTTACCTACTACAAAACGTAACTCAGCGGCTTACGTAACGATTGTCATGATTAGCCTTGTCCTGGGTGGTTTAGATGCATTAAGCATTTTGGGGTTGATCCCTGAAGCATTATCCACATTGTTACTACAGTATGTTCCGCTATTTGAAGCACATGCCAGCTGGTTCTTACCCGTTTTTGCCGCAATTTCTGTTTGTAAATTATTGAATAGAAATTCAAAGACCTCAGCAGCCTTTTACCAAAAAGCAGCATCTACCGAATAACGGGCACTAGCAGCATTATACTAAACGATTAAGCAGACAAAACCGCCCTCACTCTTGAGGGTGGTTTCATGTCTACATATACCGAAATAGTAATTATCACGGCAGCCCTATTGGCATCTACACAACTTCTCCAGCACCTTGCCGCGAACGTTGACTGTTTTCCACCAGAAACACCGTCGCAGTCTCTTTCAAAGTTTCCCACTCTACATCATCAACAAATATGCCTTCTTGCCATGCTGTTTGTTGAACATTTTGTAATACGTTGCTTGCCATATGCCTAGAATAACCTTGCGAACTCTCTTCAAGTGAAAAGTCTGTAATCGATAACTCAATCGTCATGCAATGTAGGCTCGCTTTATCATATGTCGTTACATCCGAGAAATAGAGCTCTGGCGCGATACAACCACGATTCAGAACATATAATATCCGATTAGGGCTACTACCATTCGCCCATGTAGCCCGGCAGGCTATCCCTTTTGCTGCCAATTTAACCAGTTCACTATAAGCCAGCCAGCGGTTGTGGCAATTGTTGAGTGTAAGTGTAAGTTGTTTACTTCCCACCATTTTTTCAAGCGCATAATCTATGATAATGGGGAGATGACAAGCCAAACTACATCGATGTAAATCCACTTTAAGGCTGTCAATGCCAACACTTTCAATATCAGCGGGACAATCCATTTCCACATTCAAGTAATTGCTGGCATTGTTGAAATGATGCACGCCGTCTAAACCAACCATTTGTAAATCAGCCACCATGTTGGCAACGACATCCGCTTCGCCACAAGTTCGGCGCATACCTAGAAACGCTTTATTTACAGCCGTAACCAACTCGTTGTGTGAAACAATCATGATGAAACCTCTCCACAAGTCACTGTATCGGTTATTTGTTCATTGCTAGGGAATAATGGAAAAATCCAGTTATCTTGATAATTGGGGTTTTGTATTTCATCTAACAACGGCGACCCTTGGAAGAAAGTCACGCGAACCCAGCGATCTGACCGCGGATCAAACTTAGTGGCACCAAAGATGGCGAGCTTACAACGTAATAGGTGCATTGGCAGCGCATCTTCACGCAATACGTTCATTTGAATATCTCCCATTTCTTTATTACCTAACGTCCATACTCGGCGGGCGATTGCACGGTACTTGGGTTCATGTAAAAGAAACTCCGTCAGAGATAACTCACTAGGATTGGAGCGTAACGCACGATATAAGCGGTAAACTTGTCGCGCAATATCTAAAGGTAGTTCGCGATCTTCTCCCAGTTCCTCTCCTCGAACTCCCAACCGCGGTTCTTCTTTGTCTTGCGAGCGGTACCAAAACCAATAATTGTTCTCCGGCAACGTAAAATCCGTCTCAATAGCCCATCGATACTTAGCTTCTAACACAGCCAAAAGATCGGCTATTTTTTTTCCCGTCTCTAACGATAAGGTCTCATCACCATTCATCTGATCATCAAACTGGTCGACCTGTTCTGGATATAACTCCATCAAGCACGACAATAGAATTTCTTGCGCTTCTAAACTCAGCCATTTTGAGTGTTGAGTTAGGTCTCCCCAATGAACATGCGGTGCAAGGTTAACATCGAGTTGTTTAGTTAATTGTTGAAGATCATCTATCGCACGTGAATTCAAACCAGCTTGATGCTCGTTAATGGTAACTACCTGCTGCAAGTGATGAATTCCTTTGTCTAACAGCGCACGCAATCTTAGGACCATGTTGGGCTTACAAGGCATTGATAAGACTTGAGCAATAGCTCGTTCTCGGGTCGTCATCCATTGGTCGACAATGCAAGGATGGTTAATTAAATATGGCGCCATCCCAAGCCCAGTAGCATTACCGACCCCCAAGTAACGTTGCAATCCGCGATGCAATGAAACAGCAGAGTCTCCACCATGTTGTTTCGCTAAAAAGTGAACCCAATCTAAGCTAAACTCTCTTATTAAATAGACTGCACACATTTGCGCGCTAAAGGACTGATTAAAATCAGGGTTTTTCTCTAGCAGTTTGAAATCAGCAATGCCAAATTTGCCATTGCCATACACTGCTGTCGTTCGCAAAATGTAGCCAACTTGTGCGAGTTCATTTACATCGGGCTGCATTCCTTTAGATAGACGACTAACAATATGTTCAAACACCCTCACGCTTTTATTGGCTCTTGCTAACACCAACACCTTGTTTGGGTTGCGCCCCGCTTCTTGCAGAGGTACGTTTGCTCGCAGCTGTTTGAGCAAAGCGACATCTACATCACCGTAAACCAATGCAAATGTGACATCCCACTTCTCGGCGATGACGCGATCGTTACGTTCATCGTCGGCGATTTCATCACAAAACACGACAAGGTGATAAACATGCTGAGGCGTCGACAATTTGTATATCACATGTCCATAGCCTCGTGGGCATAACTGCCAATCATGTTTGCTCACTTGCCACTGTTGTTTCGCCATTTTACGAATAAGACTGCGAGTGAAACTGATGCGACTTTGGTGCATAGCGCCTAACCTTTCAGGAGCCATGACTATCTCTGCTTTGCGCATTGCCGTATCGATAATAGTAGAACGATGTGCATCCATTTTGCTCACCACCTAATTAATTATAGGTCTTGTTTAATTGATGTGGATGAATCACTCACCCACACTTTGACGTTATCTCTGCTGGCTTTGCCTTATAATCCTTGTGCTTTCGCCATCTTGATTGCAATTTGAGGCGCGTTCCAAAGTGACGGCAACAGAATGAACGACACTGGCACTGCCGTTATTACGATGAATGATTGCAACGCTGAGATACCGCCCGATCCAAGAGAAATCAAGATCAGCGCAGTCACCCCCATCATTACGCCCCAAAACACACGGATAATCGCATTGGGCTCTGTTTCACCACTGATCACGACACTAATGGTATAAGTCATGGAATCACCGGTTGTGACAATGAAAATAGTGGTTAAGATTAAAAACAGAATCGAAACTACCATTGGCAATGGCAGTTGCTGTGTCACAGCAAGTAAAGCGCCGGGTAAATTAAACCCTTCAAATGCTTTGCTCACACTTCCCGGTTCGGCTATTTCGAATGCCAATCCTGAACCACCAACAATGGTGAACCAAAAACATGTTGCAAGTGGTGCAATGATACTAATGGTGACAATCAACTGACGAATGCTACGACCACGAGAAATGCGGGCGATAAAGATTGCCATCATAGGTCCATAACCTAAAAACCAACCCCAGAAGAATACCGTCCACCAGCTAAGCCAACCTTCATCACCACGATAAGTCGCCATAGGAATGAAGTTGTCCAACATACTACCAACGCCCTGAATATAACCGTTGAAGATAAAATTAGTCGGACCAAATATTAGGATATAGACCATCAGTGCTACCGCTAATATCACGTTGTAACGGCTAAGCATTTGCATACCACGATTCAAGCCACTTATCGCTGATACGGTATAAAGAACAATGGCAAAAATGACAATGACAAGTTGTGTCGTAAAGCCATCGGGAATATCAAATAATGCGTTTAACGCGTAGCTAACCTGCAAACCTAAAAAGCCGATCGGTCCTATAGTTCCGGCTGCCACAGCCACAATACAACACGCATCGATTAATGCCCCGGTTTGCCCTTTTAACGCCCTCTCACCTAAAACAGGATAAAGCAATGTACGAGGTTTAAGTGGTAGACCTTTGTCATAATGCAAATGCATAACCACAATGGACGTTAAGCTGCCCACAATAGCCCAAGCTAAAAATCCCCAATGCATAAATGACTGAGAGAGCGCATTGACCGCACCTTGTTGTTGATTCTCTTGCGCGCCATACAACGGTGGCGGGTTTACATAATGAGCAATGGGCTCAGCAGCAGCCCAAAACACACCGCCACCCGCAAGTAATGTACAAAAGATTATCGCCATCCAGCGAAAACCATCCATTTCCGGTTTATCAATACCGCCAAGAATCACATTGCCCGTTCGACCTGCGGCTAATCCCAGACCTATCACAAAAGTGAGCAGCAGAAGCAGTTGCCAATAAGGGCCAAACAAACTGACTGCCCAACTGAATCCGGTACTAACAAGAGAGGAAAGTAGCTCCGCATCGTAAAGAGCGATCGCGACAAACAACGCGATGAATCCGCCACTGTACCAAAACGCAGGGTTATTCAGTCCTAACTTGCTTTGAGCGCTTTCGTTTACTTTTGTACTGCTGTGCTGTGTTGCTTGCTTTCCCGATGATACTTCCACCGTAGAATCTTTCATGCTATCGCTTAGATCAGACATACACTGACTCCAGAGTTTTTTGCAGCGACCAATCAGTAATTGGCTGCAAACTGTATAATTGACACCTGCACTTTGATTTTTGTTATTGGCAAGCTATTCCATATTAGGGCTGTGGCTTATTCAACGTCCTTTAATCCTTGCTCTAAGAAATCAAACCAATTATCGCCCATGATTTTTCCTGCCTCAGATTCACTGAATCCATGACGTAGTAATCCGTTGTAGATATTTTCCATGCCTTCACTACCACTAAACCAAGGCAATGCATCAGGCCAGCCTGAATTACTAGCTGAACCTTCGCCGTAATCCATGGATTTTGACCAGCGACCGTTCCGCATCCATTCGAGCACCTGCTGCGGTTGGTTTAGACATAAATCGCTACCAATGCCTAAATGCTCTACCCCAAATAGATCTGCCGTTGTGGCGACCATTTGGCAGAAATCTTCTAACGTACACTGGCTACCATTAGGCAAATGAAACGGGTACAAACTAAAACCAATCAAGCCACCACGTTCGGTTAACGCCTTGATCACTTGGTTAGATTTATTGCGCAGCGCATTGTGGGCAAATGTTGGATTGGCATGGCTAATACAGATAGGACGTGAGGAGAGATCAATCGCTTCAAGTGTTGAACGCTCAGAACTATGCGACATATCAATAATCATTCCGACTCGGTTCATTTCTTCAATCGCTTGTTTTCCAAAGCGAGTAATACCCGTGTCATTGTTCTCGTAACAACCTGTAGCTAGTAGACTCTGGTTGTTATACGTCAACTGCATGATCAATAAACCTTGGCGACGCATTACTTCAATCAAACCAATTTCATCATCAATTGGTGAACAGTTTTGAGCCCCAAGTAGTATTCCTACTTTACCCAAATGCTTCGCGCGTTCGACATCTGCCATGCAATGGATCGGCATAATTAGATCGGCATGTTGTTCAAAACGCAGGTTCCACTCAGTAAAGCGAGTTAACGTTTCACGTGCATTTTCATGATATACAACCGTTGCATGCACTGCCGTAATACCACTGGCTTTGAGCGTTAGAAAATACTCTCGATCCCAATTACAGTACTGTAGCCCATCAATCACAATCCGCTGTTGATACATACCCATTCCTTAACGTTTGCATTTTTTGCTATCTATTGGAGGAAAGGAGCGAATGCTTCCGCCCCATCAAACACTCATTAATAAGGGCGTTGATAAGCTGTTTTGACGACGGTGTAGAACTCTTTTGCGTACTGCCCCTGCTCACGAGGACCAAAACTCGACTCCTTGCGCCCGCCGAATGGAACATGGTAATCAGTCCCCGCCGTCGGCAAATTCACCATCACACAGCCCGTTTGAGCTTGCTGCTTAAAGATGGCGCTGCTGCGTAAGCTTTGAGTAATAATGCCGCCAGTCAAACCAAAGCGAGTATCGTTAACGGTTGCAATGGCTTCATCTAAGTCCGCAACGCGGATGACACTCGCCAAGGGCGCAAACACCTCTTCTTGGTTTACTTCCCAGTTATTTTTTGTATTGATTAACAACGTTGGAGACATATAGAACCCGTCATAGTCTAAGCTTAAACGCTCACCACCGAACGCCCGTTCAGCGCCGCTTTCGCGTGCTTTATCAATCCACGAAAAATTAGCGTTTAATTGATTACCATCAACCACAGGTCCCATGAATACACCGTCTTCTAACGCATGCCCGACTTTCAGTTCGCTCATACGCTTGATTAGTGCTTCTACGTAGGCATCGTGGATGCCGTCCATCACCACCAAGCGTGATGAAGCGGTACATTTTTGTCCTGCACCAGAAAAAGAACCTGCAATGGTCGCTTCTACTGCTATTTGGATGTCGGCATCATCGGCAACAACTAGGGCGTTTTTACTGCCCATCTCCAACTGACAGCGAACAAAATTTGGTGCAGTAGCGGCAGCAACTTTACGACCAGTATCAACAGAGCCGGTAAAACTCACACCATTCACTTGTTTGGAATTAATCAATGCATTCCCGACTTGCGAACCGCTACCTAACACTAAATTGAACGTACCAGCTGGTAACCCTTGACGATGGATGATTTCAGCCAGTGCCACCGCGCTCGCCGGTGTCAAATTTGCTGGCTTCCAAATAACGCTATTACCAAATGCCAACGCAGGCGCGATCTTCCACGCGGCGGTGGCTGTTGGAAAATTCCACGGAGAAATAATGGCGATAACGCCGACCGCTTCGCGGGTCACCTCAACAGAAACACCCGGGCGAACAGAATCTGCACAATCGCCAATTTGACGAAGTACTTCTGCTGCAAAATATTGAAAGAATTGACCAGCACGATAGATTTCACCTCGCCCTTCAGCAAACGGTTTGCCCTCTTCACGAGAAAGTAACGTACCCAATTCATCACAACGAGCAATCAACTCATCCCCTATAGATTGCAGTACTACCTGTTTACGTTCAATGGGTGTTTTTTCCCACTCTGGCTGAGCTTGTTTAGCGGCAGAAATGGCTTGCTCTACTTGTGTTTCACTAGCTTGGGCAAAATGGCCTAAGTTTTCGGTGATATCAGATGGATTAATGTTCGCAACGGTACTAATGCCCGATTGCCATTCACCACCAATGTAGAGCGAATGTTCAGCTTTAACGTTAATTAGATCAGAAAATGGCATTGTATTGTTGTGTTGAGTCATGATTCTTTCCTTGTTCACTCTGGCTTTGAGTTCGACTGCCAGCTAAAACCAATAAATTGAGGCGAAGCGTATTTTCGATGGTGCTGTTTTGCGAAGCCGCATCCATTACTCCGGTTGTGTTGCCGACGCATAAACAACAAACTCCACCAGCATTTCTTCTCGCGCCAGACCAGCAACCACCATCGCCGCTCGATTAGGAAAAGGTGCACTGAAATACTCTGCGTAGACACTGTTCACTGTTTTAAGATATTCACGATCTGTTACGTAGATCAGAACCTGGAGAACAGAATCTAATGATTCGCCAGCACACTCTAAAGTGTGCACAAGGTTGTTAAATGTCTGGCGTGTTTGTGCTTCAATTCCGCCAGCAACCACTGCGCCGGTATCATCAATTGGGATCTGCGCTGTGTATAAGGTTCCATTGTTTACAATCGCCCATTCTAAAGGAGCTTTGGACGCAAACAGTTCGGTTTTGACAGCATGCTTTTTAGTTTGAGTATTCACGTAACATTCAACCTTATGTAATAAAATTGTTTCCATTAAGTTAAATATGGCACATTGACAGATGATAAATCTAACGGTAAATTTTTTACATTTGATAAGTTTTATTTATCACGCTTATAAAAGTAAGCTAAATAAAGAGTTACAGGGAGTGACACTGATGAGTATTAAACTTCAGCAATTAAGACATTTTGTAATGGTAGTAGAAGAAGGTGGGTTTAGAGCCGCCTCAAAACGTGCCAATCGCTCACAAGCCGCGCTCTCTACATCCATAAAAGAGTTGGAAAAAATTCTTGGACAACCTCTGTTTGAATCCGGTAATAAATCAAAAACCACACCCTTTGGGGAAATATGCGTACCAAAAATCATCCAATTTTTGAATGTGTATAGCGCGTTAGACAACGACCTTCGCGCCGCTGCCGCTGGGCAACAAGGTCGTGTAAGGATTGCGAGTGTACCTTCCGTTGCGGTTAAGCTCATCCCTAGCGTACTGCGGGCATTTTGTGAACAACACCCAGAAGTCGAAGTGAGTTTGATTGATGATAATGCAGCAGGCGTCGCAACAAGGTTGGTATCAGGGGAAGTGGATTTAGCGTTGGGGAACTATGCCCACCTTGATGACAATATGATCGAGTTTACGCCATTAATTTCAGACCCTGTTGGCGTGGTTTGTTTAAAAGACAACCCAATAGCCCGCGAGTCCGCCGGCGTAAAATGGAAAGCGCTGTTAAAACAACCATTCATTCGTAATGGAACCTGTACCCTTCTTGACCCTACCCCTGCGAGAATATTAAGCGAACGAGCACTCTATTCAGTGGAGAACATCACTTCACTTTTTTCGGTTTTAGAATTGGATATAGGAGTAACGACATTACCTAAGCTCGCTTTTCCAACCAATGAAGCACAACTTGTTTGGATTCCACTCATCGATCCGCAGCTTGAACGCCAAATTGGGATTTTCAGGCTTACTGAGCGCACTATTTCACCGCAGGCACAAGCGTTCCATGATTTGTGTATTCAATATTTACGCTATCAGTGAGATAAACAGCAATGGCTACAATCTGGGTTAATCATCGGCTCCACATTTTGCACACGGATCATAAGTACGCTCTCCCTCACTAACAACAAGGTAGTTAGCAACACAATTTTCGCACAACGCTAACTTTGGATACGCGTCTTTCGCTTTTTTAGCGTTCATATCGCCTTCGGTCGTATAGTACTTTCTCATCTTAATTCCGTCACAAGGTTGACTAACGCGTGAGTATACAACGATTGGCGGGGGATATAGAAGAATCAAAAACGAACAAAAAATACATTATGATCGGCTTTTGTAAGACACTGAATGAAGTTAATCGCCAGTACTTTACGTGCTGGCTAGATAATGGACATAAACATGTTGGATTGAGTAATACCTCAACACTAAGCTGCATTGCTTACCACCACACATCTGGTTAAACACTCGTGGTAGCAGGCAACTCAAATGCATTTTGTAGTTACAAACCAGATAAGTCAGCAAAAACTAAGTACTCTATGATTAAGCGATTTTTAATCTCTAAATATGTAGAGAATACAGCTGAGTGTTCACTACCATCCAACCTTTCGTACTTAACTGTGCCATAGCAGCAGATCTTCGTTGAGCCACAAACCTCTGTGTGCTCAAACACAATCTCTTCAATGGCATGCTTCATTGATTTTATACCCGCAAAAAATTGGCGATTGCCTTCCAATATTGGCGCCTTGTCGGTCACCTCTGGGGTGTTGCCCATCCGGAAACGACAGTGCACTGAAAGCGCAGTGTCCAGATAGTCAATATCTTTATCATCAACGGCTTGATATAGATCGTCTACTAAAGTAGTTACTTGTTGCTTATCCATTATATTCCCTCTGATCTTGTCACAATTAAATACACACTATTTTTTATGCAATTCACCGTACTCACCGCCATACATGTTTCTTTCGGCGGGTTTATCACTGCAATATTGAATAAATTCAAATTGAAACCCGGCAGGATCGTTGTAGTACACCGTCTTTCTAAATGGATGTTTTCTTCCTTGAATATCAACAGCGATGCCTTTTGCTAATAGACGGTTAATCACGGCTTGCAGATCATCCACCACGAAACCAATATGAGCTACGCCCGGCTGAATGCCCTCAACACTGCGGATATCGCCTACAGCACTGTCGTTTAGCGTCAAATAATAATCATCATCACCAACGTGCAACCAATGCCGTGATGCGGTATTTTCTGCGCTCCCCCACACCATGTCCCCTTCACCTCGCAACCTCCAATGAGGAAATGCTGTCAGCAAAAATTCCAATGTTGGTTGAATATCTTGCATCACCAAATTCACATGCTCTAAGCGCACCGCCATAAGTACCTCCCTACTAATTTCAGTTTCATTCAAATCGCGTGTATTAAGTTACATTTGCACGTGTAGATTAACAATATGGTTACATGTAGACTCTGAGTTGAGTTTTTCTCAACAGATAACAGCAAGGAAGCTTTATGGACACGTTTAATGCGATTCCGATTTTTGTCGCTGTCGCGGAAAGTTCTGGCTTTTCAAGTGCAGCTCAAATACTTGGGGTTTCGAAATCGGCGGTTAGTAAACGAATTACACAGCTGGAACAACAACTCGGTGTGCGGTTGCTTCATCGAACCACTAGGAAACTTAGTCTGACCGAAGCAGGAGAACGTTATTATCAATATGCTGTTCAAGCGAAACGTGCTGCACAGCAAGCAGAAGACGCGGTGGGTGAAATGCAAGGTGAACCTAAGGGTCTATTAAAAATCCAACTGCCGATGACGATTGGACAAATACTCATCGCCCCCCTCATCCCTCTATTTCTTAAGCGCCACCCTCACCTACTGATCGACCTCAATCTGGATGATAACAATATTAATCTGGTGGAACAGGGCTATGACCTGGCTATTCGAACAGGAGAATTGCCTGACTCCAACCTAATAGTCAGACGTATTTCTTCTCTACACAGCTCAGTCTGTGTGTCACCGGTTTTCTACCAAGATAATAAAAAATACTTACAGGATCCGAACCAATTAGTTGATATCAATTGCATTATTTACAGTTACTCCAGCAACGCTGACGTTTGGCAGTTCCACTCCATTCAAGGCGAAGAATACAAAGTGAAAGTCGCTGGCAATTATCGTGTAAATAACAGCATAGCGCTAAGAGATGCGGTAATTGCAGGGAGTGGCGTTGGTCGATTGCCTAATTTCATCGTTAAACAATCGATTGAAAACGGAGAATTAATACCCCTATTTGAAAACTATCAGATGCCATATAAAAATCTCTATGCCGTATACCCTGAAAGAAACTATTTGCCTGCAAAAGTAAGAGCATTCTTAGACTTTATCGTCGAGAATCTAGGTGCTGACTAAACGAATAGCAAAAAAATTTGAGCGGTGTTCAATGATAGATACTGGGAGAAGTTAATAGCCAGCACTTTAGGTGCTGGCTAGAAAATGGACATGAACATGTTGGATTTATCTCAGTTAAACTTCGTTATCGATTATTAGCTTGCGTACGGATGTGTTGTAAGCTCGACGTCACTGTATTGTTCGGCTAATTTTGGTTTGGATTTTTTCTGTTTACGCCGTTTGATTGGTTTAGGCGTTAGAGTGCAATCTTGTATTGCTTTGGCATGCTCTTTCGCAGAGCGGAGGAATCTATCAGACTTCATAGCCTGTTTTCTAAGGGCATTAATTCTTTCTAGTCGGTCTTTCAGCATAAATCACCTCGTGGTTCCCAATGCTAATTAACACCTTAACTATAACACTTTCAGCACCTTAGACTGTGATTTAACACGTACTTTGAAGTAGCAAGAAGATAACAATATAGTTACACTTCAGAATGGTCTCAGTCTTCAATAGTTGAAAATAAAGGATTGGCAGATAACCAATCCTTTATGAAATTCCGGCGGGGACCGGAATTTTATAAACTTTAAAAACTAAATTTTACCTTCACTTCTACACATCAAAATCTTATCTTGAACAACTTTCGCCATCGCAAACTTAGGCTGCTCATTGTAGAAACGAGGGTCATTTGCCTCAGGATCATTTCTAAACGCTTCTTTAAGCTGTTCAGCAAACGCGATCTTAAGTTCAGTAGCTACATTAACCTTCGAAATACCTAAATCAATACATCGTTGAACATCAGCGGAACAAACACCGGATGCACCATGAAGAACCAAAGGTACATCTACCATTGAAGCAATTTTTGCTAATCGATCAAAATCAAGCTTAGGTTCTTCTTTATACATGCCATGAGCCGTTCCAATCGCAATGGCCAACGAATCCACATCCGTTAACTGTACAAGCTTGAGCGCATCTTCTGGATCTGTATATGGGTCTAATACACTGTCGACAATTAGGTCGTCTTCCTGCCCAACCAACTGCCCAATTTCTGCTTCAACTGAACAACCATAAGCATGACAGAATTGAACCGCTTCACGCGTTAGTGCGATATTTTCCTCTAGAGAAAGCGCGCTACCGTCAATCATTGCGGAACGAATCCCAAGCTTAACTTTGTTCTTAATATCATCCATTTCATGATGATGATCTAAGTGCAGAACGACTTGCATTCCTCTCTCTTGCGCTGCAGCATTAACCATATGTATAAGCTCTCTAGAGCCGCCATATTTATATGTACCTGGTGTGCCCGCAAGAATCACCGGTGATTGTAAAGATTTCGCTGTATCTAATATAACTTGAACTGTTTCAAGGTTATGAAAATTGAAAGCTGGAATTGCGTAACCACCTTTTCTAGCTTGCTTTAGTAGATAGTTACTATTGATAATATTGTTCATGATCGAATTCTCTATGCTGATGCGGTTCTAATTTGCTCAATAAGTGCTTCAGGTGTCGTCACACTCTTTATCGAATCTCTAAAATCATCATCGATCAGTAGAGATGTCAGTTCGGCCAAAAGTGCAATGTGGGTGTCACCTTGATGGACTAGCGGAATACCGAGAAGGACAATAATTCCAACTTCTTCGTCTTCATCTATGCCTTTCCATAAAACTGGTTTATCTACAATCGCAATTGCCACACACGGCTCAACGACAGCGTCAGACTTTCCATGGGGAACGGCTAACCCTTCGCCTAACGCTGTCGCGCCATGCTCTTCTCTTTCTAAAACCGCATTGACGAACTGCACCCGATCATTAATTTTGCCAAGAGTGCAAAGCCTATCTGTCAATGCTTCAATGGCGTCTTTTGACGAAGCAAAGTTACAACCTATTGAAATTGAGTCTTTGTAAATTAGATCGACTAGTTTCATTACTTAACCTATTAATTTTTATGATAATTGAGTGCTATATTTCTTCATTTGCATTACGCGATAGAGACCGTAAATAACGGCACCAACACAAGAACCAGCAAGGATACAAGCGACCCATGTAACAGGGGCACTAACTACAGGTAGGATTAAAAAACCGCCATGAGGAGCAGGAACTTGAACGGTAAATAAGAATGACAACACCGCCGAAATTGACGATGCAAGCATCATAATAGGAATGACATGGTGTGGTGCTTTGGCGACGAAAGGTATTGCGCCCTCGGTGATATGCGTCGCCCCTAGAACGTAACAGATCGCGCCAGCAGTTCGCTCTTCTTCGTCGAACGCGCGCTTAAAGAGTGTAGTCGCAATAGCAACGACTAGTGGCGGTGTAATACACGCTGCAGAAACGCCAGCCATGAAGAACATATTGCCTTCAGCAAGGAGAAGTGTTCCCGTTACGTACGCAGCTTTATTAACTGGACCGCCAAAATCAAACGCACACATCATACCGATAATAATGCCAAGCAAGACAGGATTCGCATCCTGTAAACCTGATAGAAATTCCATCATGCCATTGTTAATGGCAGCAATTGGAACGCCTAAATTGACCATTAATACACCAATAACCAAGGTGCCAACTATTGGTAATAAAAATATCGATTTCAAACCTTCATATTGTTTAGGTAAGAATTCGAGCTTTTTGATTAAGAAGTAAATTAAATACCCTGAAGAAAAGCCCGCAATTATACCGCCGAGGAAACCAGCACCGGTTACATTGGCAAGAAGACCACCAACAAAGCCCGCGACCATTGCCGGCTTTCCGCCAATAGAAGACGCAATGAATGCAGCAAACACAGGCACCATAATGCTAAAAGCTTGCTGACCTATGGTCATTAGCATTGCAGCAATTTCATTGTATTGCTCAGAATCTGGATCCGACGAGTAAATACCCCATAAAAATGACAATGCGATAAGCACACCACCAGCCACCACAAACGGCAACATGTGCGATACGCCACTCATCAAGTGTTTATAAATCTGTCGTGAAAAGCTTTCGTTAGGAGATTGTGTTTCGACAGACTTAAATTGAGCTCCACCTCTGATTGGAGCTTCTCCATCTATGACTCTTTTGATCAGTTCATCAGCTTTTCTCACGCCATCCTTGACGGGAACTTCAAGAACCGGAAAACCGTTAAAGCGATCGGGTGAAACATCCTTGTCGGCGGCGATAATGACGCCATAGACATCCTCTAAGTCAGAGCTTTCAATCTGGTTTTTAATACCAGCAGCACCGTTCGTCTCGACCTTTATTTCGACACCGGCTTTTTTTGCAGCTTTCTTCAAGGCTGATTCAGCCATGAATGTATGAGCAATTCCCGTTGGGCAGCCTGTTATAGCAATAACTTTTTTCATACAAACCTCCTTATGCAATTTTCTTTGCAAATGTCATATTTACCAGTTGTGGGTACAGGCTTAGTTCGCCAATTCCAGAAGACGATGCTACGTCTGCGCCAACCGCACTGGCGATTTGTATCGCTTCCTGAATGTTTAATTCATCTTTTAACCACACACTTAAGAATGCGGCTAAGGATGAATCCCCAGCACAAGCTGAACTATGAAGTTTGATTCTTGGCGCGTTACAAAAATAGATTGAGTCACCATTTGAAAAGTACATCCCGTTACTACCAAGAGTTAGTAGAACATTTTGCGCACCAAGAGAATGCAGAGTATCTAGTGAGTCTTTTGCTTCTGCATGGTTGCTCGCTCGCAAACCAAACATACTCATAAGCTCTTCATCATTAGGTTTTATCAGCAGCGGTTTTTTGGATAACAAACTAGAGAGATGATCATGACTAATGTCGAAAATTACCTCGACGTTATTCTCCTTACACGCTGACATAATTTGATCCAGGTATTCCGGCTCAACGCCCGGTGGTAGGCTTCCACTAACAACAAGATATTCCATATCGGAAGCTCCGCGAATACTTGCTAGAATATCGTCCTTAACACCTTGTGATACATGCCCGCCTTTTGATACAAACTTATATTCTTCTGTATCGTCGCTAACGAATACGTTTATCCGAGTAGCTCCATCAATGTAAAATGGGTGAACGTTGATTCCTTTTACTTCTAAGCACTCTACAATGTGTTTTCCTGTAAAACCGCCAAAAACGCCCATAGCAACAGATTCGACACCAAAATGGTCCAGCACAATAGAGACATTAATTGCTTTTCCATTAGGTGAGTAATCAGAGTCGCTAACGCGATTAACCTTTTCTGACTCAACTTGAAGACAAGTCAGGTTTAGATCAATTGCAGCATTCATAGTTAGGGTATAGAGCATTAATTCACCTTTAAGAACGGTTCCCATCGATTCACTGTCAAATCGCTCAGGGTGAATACTATACTTTCCTTTTCTTTCCTTTTTTGATTGCTATCACATAAAAAGCAAACAAATAAAAAAACAAAAGAAAAGGCAATGGAAAGGGTGTTTTATCAAACAGCGAATCAAAGTAAACTATGAAACAAAGAGATTGTTTATGCAGTCTCTCTCTTATCCACGAAAGTACATAGTTAGAGCAATAACGATGATTAGAACTACGTCAGAACGAAGAGAATCTATTTTAAGCAAGCTAAGAGAGTTAGGCTCAGTGTCTGTCATTCAACTGTCAGACGAGTACAACGTAAGCAAAGTTACAATAAGAAACGACCTAGATAATTTAGAAGGCAAAGGGCTACTAATTAGATCTCATGGCGGTGCGATGCAGAAAACAACCAGCGCTACTGAGTCTGTAAACAGCTTTAAAAGCAACCTCTACGTCAATGAAAAGAAAGCAATAGCCAAAGCTGCTTTATCCTATATAGATAATGGGGATTCTTTGATTGTTGGAGCCGGTACAACGACTGAGCATCTGGCTAAGTTATTAGAAGAATTCGACGACCTGTTCGTTATAACTAACGGTCTGAACATCCTTTTGTCCTTGCCAAGAAATGAGAACATTACCATTGTTAGCACAGGCGGTAACCTTCACCAAAACAGTATGTCTTTCTACGGTTCACTAGCAGAAGAGAGTATTGAAAAGTACCACGTCAACAAGATGATTGTTGGCATTGATGGTCTTAATATTGAAGGTGGCATAACCACCCACAGTGAGCATGAAGCACGTTTTTACAAGGCGATGCTAAAAGGCACCGATAGATGCATCGTCCTTGCTGACTCAAGCAAACTTGGAAAAGTTAGCGTACATAAAATCATGCCTTGTTCTGATATCGACGTACTAATTACAGACAAAAACATTAGCGATGATTGTCGTGAATACTTAGAGAGCCTTAGTATTGAATTGATCATTGCCTAAGCTTATCAAATCAAAATGTTAATCAAATTCTAAGCAGTCTTTGCCAATAATAACCGACTCCCACATCCCTCCCAACACCGCGCCTTAACACAAGGCGCTGTGTTGCATCTCGTTCGTATTACAACCCTTATCTAACAAATCACTATTTCCCGTAAAAATAAGAAAGGTAAGATCAATATCTCACATTTTTCATTTCTTTCTTAATTATTTCACTTTCTTTCGTATACTTTCTCTTAGCCAGTTTATTGCTCCTTTCCTTGCTTTTCCACTAGAACGATAACAAAAGCAAAACTAGAAACTAAAATGGCAACCTTTGTACCCCCTACTACAAAAAATAAGGAAACGTATGAAAAAGTTACTCTTTACAGGTGTTTTTCTGGCATGTTCAGTAAACGCTCAAGCGGCTCAAGAACCGACTATCTGTGCATCAATTCTTACTCAATCTCATCCATTTTATATTGCGCTAAACGAAGGTCTTCAAGCTGGTGCTAACGAATACAATGCAGATCTAAAAGTCTCAATTGCGAACCAAGATCTTTCAAAGCAGATTAATGATATTGAAGACTGTATCACCAAGAATGTTGATGCAATCGTCGTATCTCCTGTTGATTCAAAGGGTATTCGTGGTCCTCTTAAAAAGGCAGAGCGCGCGAACATCCCAGTATTTACCGTTGATATCAGCGCAGAGAAAAGCAACATTATTTCTCATATAGCAACTGACAACTACGGTGGCGGTGTAGAAGCAGGTAAATTGGCGGCAAAACACCTAAATGGTGAAGGGACTGTCGTTATGCTTTCTTACCCTGGTATTTCATCTGTAGAAGATCGTCTACGTGGTTTCCGTGATGCCGTTGCAGACACTGAAATTGAAATCGTTGCTGTTCAACCAGGTAAAACACGCGAAGAAGCCATGACTTCAACCATCAATATGATTCAAGCAAACCCAAACACTGACCTTGTCTTTGCGTTTGGCGACGACATGATGATAGGAGCTAGCCTAGCGGTTACTAAGCAAAACTCACATGCTGTGGTAATCGGTTTTGATGGCATGCCTGAAGGTATTAAAGCGGTTGATGACAATGAAAACATCATCGGTGTTGTTAAGCAGGACGCTGACCGTATGGGACGTACCGCGATCAAAGTAGCCGTTGATTACCTAAATGACAAGCAAGTAGAAGCTCAATATCCAATCGTTCCAGTTCTTTACACTGGAAAGTAATCGATCAGAAAACTGAAATCCTAACCGAGGATTTCAGTTTTTCCGGAGATCTATACATGTCTGAATTGCTTTTAGAAACATGCGACTTAAGTAAACATTTCGGTGAAATAAAGGCCGTTGATGGTCTTTCTATTAAGCTAGAAAAACGGAAAGTCCACACCATATTGGGCGAAAATGGTTGCGGAAAATCGACAACACTTAAAATGCTTGCTGGAGTACACACCCCTACTCGCGGGTACATTAAGAAAGAAGGTAAAGATCTTTCTTTTAAATCTCCACTCGAATCGCGTGCTAACGGTATCGCTATCATCTTCCAAGAGTTGTCTTTGTGTAACAACCTAACCGTTGCAGAAAACATTTATGCCAATAACGAACCAAAACGCTACGGGTTTATTGATGACAGCAAGCTAAACCAAATGGCGAAGGCGTTACTCAATAAATACAAAATACCGATTGAAAGCCACGTGAAAGTGAGCGAGCTCTCTATGGCTCAACGTCAATTGGTTGAAATAGCTAAAGGGCTGAGTTACCCCTCTGATGTAGTCATCTTTGACGAGCCGACGTCATCGCTTTCCGATTCAGAAGTCGAGATCCTATTTAACATTATCGAAGAGCTGAAATCTGAAGATAAAGCGATTGTTTATGTTAGCCATAAGATGAAAGAGATCATGCTCATTTCTGATGACATCACCGTTATGCGTGACGGTCAGTACATCAATACTGTAAAGAAGACGGATACCACGATTAACGATCTTATTACCATGATGGTTGGACGGGAAATGAATGATATCTATCCGCCAAAACCCGACAACCCAATCGTAAATGGTCAAGAGGTCCTTCGAGTCTCGAACTTAACTCACGCCGGGCAATTTAACGATATCAATTTTGACATCCGATCTGGCGAAGTCGTTGGTTTTTTTGGTTTGGTCGGATCCGGTCGTTCGGAGGTGATGAATGCTCTGTTTGGAATGCTGCCATACAGCGGTGACGTCCATTTCTTGGGAAACCAATTAAACATTGATTCACCACGCACTGCCATTGACAACGGCATTGCGTTTGTTACCGAAAACCGTAAAGAACAAGGGTTAGTTCTTGCCCACAGTGTTCATGATAATTGTAACTTCATTAGTTACGAGACGGTCGCTAAAGGCTTTGTGAGAAATGAAGCAGAAGAACAACGAGTAACGTCCGATAGCATCCGTAAAATGAACATCAAGGTACATAACGCTGATCAAGCTGTTGGTTCACTAAGTGGCGGAAATCAACAGAAAGTGGTGCTTGCTAAGTGGCTAGAAAATCGTCCTCAACTTTTGATTCTGGATGAGCCAACTAGAGGCGTCGACGTCGGTGCAAAGTACGAAATCTACAACATAATCCGAGATCTAACCGCAACCGGTACCGCCGTAATTATGGTTTCCTCTGAGCTACCGGAAGCAATCAATATGTGCGACCGCTTACTTGTGATGCGCAATCAAATGATCGTCAAAGAACTAAACACTAAAGACTTATCACAAGATGAAGTGATGGTTTACGCTACAGGAGCAGGTTCAAATGCTTAATAAAATAGATAGTAGTCTGGATAGCGGCAGTAATTTCAAACGCAGCGGAAACACAATGATAAGCCGATTTCTTAAAGAATATGGCGGCATATTAGGTGCTCTTATCGCTTTGGTGTTCATCTCTACGTTTTTATCTGAGTATTTTTGGTCAGTAAACAACATCACCAATATCGTTTTGCAGAGCTCCATTGTTGCTATCGTTGCTTTTGGTATGACATACGCAATATTACTTGCGGGTATTGATCTATCCGTCGGCTCGATAGTTGCCTTAACGGGGATGCTTTTAGTACTTGGTTTAACGGCTGGTATTCCATTCGCGATAATGCTCCCTTTGTCACTGGGCGTATCTGTACTTTGTGGCTTTGCCAATGGCTTCGTGACCACCTTTCTTGGCGTGCATCCATTCATTGTTACTATGTCGTTCATGGGTATTTTCCGTGGCGCGGCAATGCTAACCAGTGACGGTAAAGCTATTTCTTTGTATGACAATGCCGCGTTTGAATTCATCTTCAATGGCTACCTATTCGGCATACCGTTTCCAATTATCCTGCTAGTAGCGATGATTGTACTTAACCACTACTTACTTTCAAAAACCACGTTTGGTCGTAAGGTTTACCTAGTCGGCGGTAACGCTGAAGCGGCAGCTTACTCTGGTATCAACGTTTCTAAAACAACCGTTTATTCCTACATGATCGCTGGTCTTATGTCGGGTATTGGTGGCGTTATGCTCGCCTCACGTATGTTCTCTGCGCAGCCAACCGCCGCTATGGGCATGGAGCTTGATGCTATTGCAGCCTGTGTGCTTGGTGGTACCTCTCTTACTGGTGGTAGAGGAACGATCATCGGTACGGTTATCGGTGCACTTATTATCGCCGTTCTAAGCAATGTGATGAGCCTTATGAACGTCAATTATTTTGTATCTCTTATTGTAAAAGGCATCGTGATCCTGCTTGCGGTGGGCATTGATGTTTACAAGAATAAAAAGGCCGCATGATGAAAATTGTATCTTTAGGTGAAATAGTCGTTGAGATCATGGCTACGGAAATTAACCAACCTTTGTCTGAGACCG
Organism: Vibrio kasasachensis; assembly: GCF_050337565.1. Taxonomy (NCBI): domain Bacteria; kingdom Pseudomonadati; phylum Pseudomonadota; class Gammaproteobacteria; order Vibrionales; family Vibrionaceae; genus Vibrio; species Vibrio kasasachensis. Next base: position 300,031 of record NZ_JAKJTB010000009.1, read on the forward strand.
GATTATTTTCGGGGCCTTTCCCAAGCGGTGCCCCTGCTATCTTTATCGACCAAGTTGCTAAATTGGGTGTTGATTGCTCAATTATCTCTGCCGTTGGAAACGATGGATTTGGTGATATAAACCTCAAGCGCCTGCGCAAAGATGGCGTTGATATAGAAGGAATCAGCGTATTAGAAGATGAAGTAACTGGTTCTGCATTTGTTACCTATCATTCGAACGGTGACCGCGATTTCATTTTCAACATTAGCAAAGCGGCGTGTGGTCATTTATCACTAGAAAATGCCAACTTGGATGTGCTAAGCGGCTGTACACACCTGCACATTATGGGTTCATCACTGATCAATCAAAACATCGTTGACCTTTGCTTAACCACTATAGATATTGTTAAAAACAATCAAGGCAAGGTCTCTTTCGATCCTAATATTCGTAAAGAGTTGCTCAACGACAACATGAAAGCTTCACTTACCAAGATATTAGAAAGTACTGATATTTATATGCCAAGTGAAGCCGAAGTCACCGTATTGTCCTCTTTCGACAGCGATGATGCTGCCATCGCAGAATACTTTTCTCACTTTAAAGTAAGCGAAATTGTCCTTAAGCAAGGCTCTAAAGGTGCCACCGTTTTCACACCAAACTCAACCTCTACAATCGCTGCTTTTTTAGTCGACGAAATTGACCCCACCGGTGCCGGAGATTGCTTTGGTGGCGCGTACATCGCTTGCCGAGTGAAAGGTATGAACATTGATGAATCCCTATCCATTGCAGCCCAATGTGGAGCGCGTTCGGTGACTTTTAAAGGACCGATGGAAGGTACGTCAACGCTTGAAGAGCTATTGGATTTTTTCCAGTAACCCATTACTAAAAAATTGAAACAGTACCCTGCTTTCTAAGATTGGCACTATTTAATTCGGATTAAAACATGAAAGACATTGTCACCTCGCATAAAAACAACCACAACTCTGGCGTCTACTCTATTTGTTCTGCACACCCTTTAGTGATCAAAGCAGCGATGCTATATGAGTTGAATACAAACAAAAATGTATTGATTGAGGCAACATCCAATCAAGTTAACCAGTTTGGCGGCTATACAGGTATGACGCCAAAAGACTTTGTCTTGTATGTAGCAAAATTGGCGGCTGAAATCGGCTTTCCAATGGAAAGAGTCGCATTAGGTGGCGACCATCTAGGACCAAACTGCTGGCAAAACGAAACAGCACAAGAGGCGATGGAAAAATCTAAAGTCCTTATTGAAGAATACATTAAGGCTGGTTTTACTAAAATACACCTAGATGCCTCAATGTCATGTGCTGATGATCCTACACCGTTAGACCCGTGTGTTGTTGCACAGCGTGCAGCGATACTTTGTAAAGTTGCCGAATTACACGCGACAGAAGAACAAAAAGCACAACTGACCTATGTCATTGGCACAGAAGTCCCAGTTCCTGGTGGTGAGTCACATGAGATTGACGCAGTTCAAGTAACTGAAGTAAAGAATGTACAAAATACCATCGACACTCACTTGGAGGCGTTTGAAAAAATCGGAATTACTGAAGCGGTGAGCCGAATTGTTGGTGTTGTAGTGCAACCCGGCGTGGAGTTCGACCATACTAAAGTCATTCGTTTTGATAAAAACAAAGCAACAAGTATCTCTAAATTTATCGAGGATACAGCATGGGTCTATGAAGCGCATTCAACTGACTACCAAACAGAAAGTCATTTAAAAGAGTTGGTTCAGAGCCATTTTGCCATTCTCAAAGTTGGTCCTGCGTTAACTTTTTCTCTTCGCGAAGCTTTGTTTTCTCTCGCTGAAATCGAAGAACAGATCGTGGAACCAGAGAAACGCAGCCAGTTTATGAAGGTGGTCGATTCGGTGTTGCTCGACGATGAGAAATACTGGAAGCCTTACTACAATGGCAAACACTCCAGTACGATGCTTAATCTTCACTTCAGTTTCTCTGATCGCATTCGCTATTACTGGACAGATGCACGAATTCAAAAAGCACTACAAGAGATGTTTACCAACATCGATGAAGCTGCGATTCCACTGTCTGTACTTAGTCAATACATGCCAAACCAATATCAAAAAGTAAGTTCAGGAACGTTAAGCTTAGACACAACATCGCTAGTACTTGATAAAATAGGGGAAGTCGTGGGGCAATACTCGCGCGCTTGTAACTAATCACACGCAGTTCGCTCTCTCCTACCTAAACAACTAGGAGAGAGTTGATTCACATTGCCCCTTAGTTGTTATGCTCAAGCTTTTTGTACATTTTTAGCAAAACAACTGCCTGACCATTGGGGGAAACTCTAGGCTCAGCGCTAAAAGGTTGGAAACCAAGTTTGGTGTAAAGCAGTAAAGCGCTCGTATTATAATTGAAGACAGACAAATAAGGTACAGCCTGATAAATATCTAAGCATTTAGAACTCAGATATTCAATAAGTGCCCGACCAACCCCCTTTCCTTTATATGCATCAGACACAATAACATTTCCAATAAAAGCACTCTCTGACGGTTTTACGTTATATAAATTTCCGAAGGCAACAACTTGATCATCAATGATGCACACCGTCAAATCTGACCTTGCTTTAGAAATGCTACAAATTTGCTCATAACTCCACGGGAACGAACCTGAGGGACAAACTGAATACAACTCTTCAGCAGAAGAAACCAATTGTGCGATAGCTGCAAAATGGTCTTCACGAGCATTCAAAAATTCCATTTTTCCTCCGAGAAAATCAATCCCTGTTTGTTATGCTTCTATTTCCAATGACATTAACTTCGCATCACTACCATAGCTTGAATTCACATTGTGTTGTTCAACCTCTTTGAAACCCATCTTAGACCAAAATTGCACCGAATCTTGGACGGACACCAGAAGCAATTTTTTAAACTGCCTTTCTTCCTTGAAAATCCCAAACAGCCTTTCAACCATTAGCTTACCAACACCGCCACCTTTTGCGCGATTTGATACGGCTAAATCATGAATAAATAAAGTATTTCCATTTGAATTATTAGGTAGTTTTTCAAATAGCTTAGGTGGCGTATCACTGCACCATGAATGGGAAAGTAAATACGAATTGATCTTCCCTTGCTGCATGTACACAAAGCAATAATCAGGGGACACTTCCCACTTATTTTTTAATACTTCTCGATCTTCCGCTAACGCATCTAGATATACTTCCGCTTGAAGTTGAAGTATTTCATCCCACATATCGTTTGTGATTCTAGAAATTGACATTTGATACCTATCAACTGATTTATGCTCGCGAAATTGTAAATGATTCGAGTTGTTTAACACACTGAATTTGATGTTAACTACGCAACATTCAATCTGCCGATTCTAACCCTTTCAGCGAACTTGGCACTATTAACTTATGAAATGGAGTAACGAAGAACATGTATACTTTGCCAAATGCATTGTTCACATGAACCACAGTATTGGCGTGAACAATCGCAGTTTCCCCTTTAGGCTCAACCAGAAATGAAACTCGGACGTTTAGATGCTTATCGCAATCTTCTAATACCACTTCATGTTCGGTTGCGCTGACCAGCGTAAAAATACCGACTCGTTCACCGACAACATAATCTGCGGCCTGTTTTTCTTGGGGTACGTATTGTAAACCGCCCAAATCTTTTAACCCCAATTTGGATACAACCTTGTTTCTCATGGACATGAGAAAATCAATCCAATCTGGTGTTTGCTCCGCTATTTCAAGAAACACTTCAATTGCAGTCTGGTTGTTGTACTTTATCTTTTTTGAAAAACTATCAGAGAAATACGAACCTTTTGAATACTCGTTCAATGCTGATTGGTGGGGTATTGACATAAACTCTCCTTCAAAGGCATAACGAATGAAATGTATTCTCCACCATTCGAGGCATTACCGTTGATTTCACTAAGAATGCGTCCAGTATTAATAACGGGGATGCATATAGCAAGAGCTTCTTTCATGGTCCTTCCAAACACTATCTACTCTATAAAGATTAACTCCGCGTATCCAATAGTCGGAGTTAATCTTGGCAGTGCCCCCGTTAATCCTTATTCAATAAGCCTAAATTTCCAATGTGTTGTTTAATCACGTCAATGACTATTGATGGGTCTTGGATTGGAATTAAATGCGTACTATCTTCAGCTATAATATGAGCGGCGTTGGGGCTACTTTTCACTAAAGAGTCATGTGTGCTTTTCCAATACTCCATATCTTCCTCATTGATAAATGGCCAACCACCTAACGGTCTCATTGCTGTGATCAAGGTAACTGGTGTTTCCTTTAATGGCCACGCCTCTCGGACTTGCTGTTTTGTGAGGCTTAATGCTTCAAGTTGACCACGATAACCCGCATTCAACGAATCTAAATTGGCAAAAGCATTAGCCCACTCTTGTGAACTTTCCATATAGTCGTAATGCTCCGCTGTTGCTGGGTCAACTAGAATTAGGCTAGCTACTTCTTTTGGGTATGTAGCAGCAAATACTGTTTGAAATAAGCCCCCACCCGACCATCCCACCAAAATATACGGAGGACTAGCACCAACGCTATCTAAAGCAGTTTTTAACTCGCTTGTAATTTGCTTAGCACTTCTGGGACTAGGTCCAACTTCAGAAGCCCCCAACCCTGCCCTGTCATAAGCAATTGTTGTTGCATATTTTGAGATTTCAGGCTGAATCTTAGACCACGCCTCTAATGTATCACTGAAACCAGAATCAAATACGACTGTAGGTACACCATCACCAAGTAGAAGCATATTGATCTTATGACTACCAACATCAATCATCTGTGGCTTATCTTCAGATAACGCTGGCTGCGAAAATGATAGAAGAAGTAAAACAAGGAATAGTGAGCCTTTCTGCAAACGAATCATTACGAAACCTTCATTATCAACTTTTTTGTTTAACGAATAACATGGATTCCCCTAACGAGGGGTTACCTAACTTATACATGGTTATCAGATCCAGAAGCTACATGCCATCTAATCCTTATTTGTTAGGGCACTACTTTATCAAAGGTTTATTCAACCGAAATGGCAAACCGCTCAGAAGAACGTTTACTTGAAATCGAGAATGCAACGTGAGTCACTTTACCCATAATATTGTTACCTTCAACAAAGCCCCAGTACCGAGAGTCCGCACTATTGTTTCGGTGATCGCCTAGTACAAAATATTTGCTTTCAGGAACAGTAAAAGTACCGTTGATGCTTGGTAATTGACCACCTTGACCATACTGAATTAAATGACTACTACCGTCTAATTGCTCGATACCTATTTCATTCGATGGTTCAAAAAGAACCGGCGTAAATTCTAACTTCTTCCCATTTACGGATATATCGCGACCTGAAAATCCTATTTCATCACCTGGTACACCAACCACCCTCTTTACATATAAATCATCCGTGTGAGGCGGAACAAACGTAACAATATCTCCACGCTTAGGGTGCCCTGACTCATATAGGCGAATATTTACAAATGGTAAAGTAGGACCGTATGCGGTTTTATTAACTATCAACCAGTCACCATCATATAAGGTCGGCTCCATTGAAGCACTTGGGACATGATTCCAGTCCGCTACAGCGGTTCGGAAAAACGCTAGAGTCAGAAAGAACACTAGAAAACCTAAATTATTTTTAAATAGTTGGCGAACCTTATTTTCCCTTCTCATTATCAAATATCTCCATATTTTAAGTACTGGTTGATCAGTTTACTTCCATGTTGGCTATCTAACGAAAGCCATAGTGACTAAGTACATGCGGAAGAGTTAAAGGTTATTATGACCACAATTCGAACTGTTAACGTTGATCTCACCAAGAATATGTTCGGGTTTTAATCTCGGCGACGCGCCACTTAACCCGTATTTCTTATGTACGCACCAAAGTCATTGGCACAAACCTAATCCCATTAAATTCCGCCTCTTCACCCGTTGCGATAAAGCCGTTGCGATTATAGAAAGAAACAGCAGTGACTGACGAGCGCAGGCTAATTTCATTTGCTTCAGTAGCTTTTAACAGAAAGCTCAATAAATTCCCCCCTACCCCTGAACCTTGAAAAAGTTTTGATACAAATAAGTGCGTCAGATAATTACCGTCACACAAAGCTGCGAAACCAACCAATTTTCCGTCTGAAACTGCCTTAATTGACAAAAACTTATCACTATCAAAGGTAGTAGTTAAATCTGGTAGAACGCGTTCTCGATACTCTTTCTTTCCTTGTGGATTGAGCAATGGGAGTACATCAATATCTGATACGTCTGAAACGAGAATCGTCACTTCCTTTAAATCAGTAAGTTTTACAGTCTCAATTTCCATATTTCCTCCGTGTGGATAACGAATGATCTTTGTCTTCTCCACGATTAGAACTATTGCCTTTAATCAAACCAAGAAGGGGGGCAGCATTCATGGCGCTAATGGATATTCCAACAACGCCAGCGAAATAATGCCAAAAGAAATACAACCTTAAACACAGTTCAGGTTAACCGAAAAATGTCTAGTCATCCTACAAATAGCCGTTGTGTTAGCTGTGTTCTTCTATTCGCGCACTACATCGGCCCCATTCAGGCGCACTTGATACAAAAATGTGCTCTTCACTATCAGGGGCAAAATCAGTGTCCAGTAACCCAAGCGCAAACGAACGACAACCACTGTTGAACTCACTATGATCTGACCATTCAATATTAGAGCCACAAACATTGCAAAATGTACGTGTAACATTAGCCGATGATTTGTATGAGCGAATATTCTTTGTTCCACTTATCTGGAAATCGTCCTCGGAGACTAATCCAAAAGAAGCAAATGATGACCCATGAGCCTTTCGGCACATATCACAGTGGCAATACATGACATGCTTTATAGGTCCTGTAACTTCAATTGAAACACCGCCGCACAAACAACTGCCCTTATACTTCATAACATCTCCGAAATAACCACCGCTGAAATCAACTGATGAGGTAACGTATGGGTAAGACCAACATCGTAACCCAATCGTGCTTCAAATCACTTTGAGAAAGGCTCAAGCTATGACCAATCTTACAATAAACAGAAGGATTCGGACTTGTTCAAAACACGGGATCAAACGTTGGCTGCCAACGCTTAATCCTGATTCGTTAGTAACTATTTCAAAAGAGGTGATACACACTCTATAAAAGGCATCACACTTTTTTGTAACTCTGGATCTTCAATATTTGTTCCGTCAGACAATCCTAAATTGCCATTGAACATTCTAGGGCTCAATTTAGTATTGATCTCACCTTCTATATTGAGTGTGAATTCATGCCCTTCGGGTAACAGGCTAGCACAAGACTCAATAGTATTATCTGGCTGTATCGCTTGAGATGTTGCGATACCTGAAGTAATTATAACTGCACTTAACACAAGGGCGTAACTAGGTTTCATATCTATATTCCTCAATTAAAACATCAACAAAAAATGAAACTTGTAGCATATGAAATGGTTCGATATTTATGACTTTTGCGCAATTTGCTAACGAATGATATGAGTTCCGCTACCGAGGATCTGCCACACTTACATCGTAACTAACAGAGCCACAGGCACTATATCTAGTTACTGAAGTGTCCATATTTCCACGTATAGTGCGTTCTCACCTCGCGAAACGCGTATTATTGACAGCACAGCAACCTTGTATCTGCCTAAAGTTAGACACTGCTGTTATGCATTCAGTAAAATTTAATTAGTTCGTTTGGTCAAGTATACGAAATCAGATGGAGATTTATGTGGGATAGCTTTAGAAATTATTGGTTCTAGATAGGAGCTTGAGTGGTCGCTCAAAAGCGGTAAATATCATTAACGCTTGTAGCTGATTGGAGTTTAACAAGCTTTCCTACCCCATGGATAGGAAAGCTAGGAAAGCATCTACTCTGCGTTATTCTTAAGGGTAAATGCTTCTTCAATTCTTTGCAGTTCTTCTTGTTCTTTGAGTTTTAATTCTTCTTGAACAGCCGCTTTACGTTCATTCAGTGCTTTTTTTTCTGATTTGGTTAAGAATTTCACTGCTTTTTTATTAGTAAGCGCATACGCGACTACATCTTCACCTTTTTCACGACGCTCACTTACACGTTGTGAGAAACGCTCGTTATCACGTTCTTTACGCTCAGCTGAACTTAATTTGCTCATGTTTTATACCTTTACTAAAAATATGGTAGGTCTACTGCTACCTTCAGGTAAACAAATGGGGTGTCATTCATATAGCTGATGGCGGCATTTTAGCATAGATATTGACGAGAATACCCGTGTGATAAGGTCTGAGTGTTCAAACTCATCAAATGCCCAGCTTGAGTGGCTAAGCTAGGCTAAATCGCGTGAGCATTAATATGTCAAAGTCTTATTGCTATGCCGATTAAAAGGCTTTTAATAGTTCAGAATGATATTGGGTAATATCTAAATGAACATCGTACTCTTTAACCCAGTTATCGAGCTGCAATTGCGCATCATTAAGACTACTTAGTGTGATGGTGTTGTCGTCGAGTTTCCATAATTGACGCGAACCTTGGTAACTAAACTGAAGCGCTAACATAGCGTCTTCATTACCTTGCTTGGCAGCAACAAGTAGCTTACGGTTCTTTCTGTAGATCAAGTTTAGTGCCTGCTTCAGGTCCCATACATACGCCACTTCGCGCATTTTCGGGTGTGTTTTGAGCTTGATCAGTGTCATACCGACCACAATCGCACTAACAACTACCCCAAGTAAATTCCAATAAAAGTTAGAGCCAGATTCGAAAGGCGAGAGCAGTATCAATGTCTGAGAAATAGCTAAGCTCAAAACCACCAAACTGGCGATACAAGCGACAATAACGATGTTTAAACGTGAGCGGTATAATTGCTTATCGATGTTTTCTAATTGCATGAACAATCCAATCTCCAAGGCTGTCTTACACTATACCCAACAACTCTCACTGAACTAAGCATCTTGAGGTGACTTGGGTATACATCGACAGTTTTTAGTATGCGGTTGATTATACACCTTTCGATAATTTGAATAAGCGATACTTTGTTGCAAAATCTTTATCTTAGAGACAGGCGATGATCTTGGTTATTCTCAATGAAACTGATTACTCAGAGCCCGCAGAATCATTGAGCAACAACCAAAATCGAGGCGATACTGTTTAAAGGTTCTGCATACGCTTCTTTAATCTTGCTAAATCAACCGCGCTTGAGCGTACCGTTAATTTAATGTTCTCATAATCGTATTCTTCCTTAGTCACACTCATGCTTGAACGGATTTCGCCGATCACGCCATTCGCGGTGTAAGGTACAATAATTTCTTCTTCAATCATCCCTTGCTCAGCAACACCGACAATGTATTTGTGCAGTTTTTTGATATCAAGAGGGTCACGAGTTGAGGTGAGCATTGCATCAGGAAATTCTTCCATCAGCGCCTGCTGCTGCTCAATGCTCAAGCGATCTGACTTGTTCAGTACTAGCAGTTTTTCGCTGTTTTCAACGCCAACCTGCCCCAGAACATCATGCACCACATCAAGTTGCGCACGGAATGTTGGATCCGAAGCATCAACAACATATAAGAGTAATGAAGCATCGTGCGCTTCCGCTAACGTTGAATGAAACGATGCGACCAAATCATGAGGAAGCTTTTTAATAAAACCAACGGTATCTGACACTAAGATCCGAGGTTGAGTAATAGGTTGTAGCGCACGTACCGTAGTATCAAGAGTCGCAAACAACTTATCTTCACCAACCACTTCCGTTGCGGTAATTGCGCGCATCATTGATGATTTGCCCGCATTGGTATAACCAACCAAAGCAACACAGAACAGTTCTGAACGTTGTGCGCGGCGGTTCTTTAACTCATTCTGTACACTAACCAACTCACGCTTTAGTTCCGCGATTTGGTCACGAACTTTACGGCGGTCAAGCTCTAACGAGGTTTCGCCTGCACCCTGCCCCATTTGGCGTTCTTTGTCGCCACTTGCTGACTCGCGAAGTCGTGGAACTAAGTAATTAAGACGGGCAATTTCAACTTGTAAGCGTGCGGTTCGCGTACGCGCGTGGCGGCTAAATATCTCAATGATAATGCCAGTACGGTCGTATACGTCTACGCCTAAATGGGTCTCTACATTACGTAGTTGAGATGGGCTTAAATCGCAATCAAACACCACCACATCTGCATATGACTGCGGCATGTCTTCTTCGGGAAGATCAGAAAAATCGGTTTCATCAAAAAACTCGTCATATTCAGTATCTTCAATTGAACCTTGATTACCCGTTAGGTGCGCAATTTCAGCCAGCTTTCCGACGCCCAGCACGTTTATATTTTGTGTCGAACTCTGCTTTTGTGATTGTGTCCCAACCACTTTAAACCCTAGGGTTGTCACTAAACGAGCAAGTTCGGCGAGAGATTCCTTTGCCTCATCACCTTTAAAATCCGGCGTGGTAATAGAAATAAGTAGAGCGTTATTAAGTGATGGTTTTGCTGTTAGTTTCATTTATTAATATATTTATGCACCTGAGTGCAAACCTAGTATTCAGTCTAAAGTAACGTGATCCTACGCTGTTATAGCCCAACTTTATAGAGTAATAGAATACTAAATACAGATATTATGCCGGTTCTCCTTGAAGTTGTGCCGTTGCTACTTACATTCTCCCACCTAATTACCCCGCGAATCCATGCCTGAGAGCGCGCCCCAATTGAGAACTGGATCAAGTATCTCAAATGATCACGGCATAATTCCGCTCTAGATAGACAAACAACTTGTATTAACATCTTCAAAATAGAAAATGTTCGCCTGATTATTTCCAAATCTGTACAAATGCATTGGAGTGATACAAATGATTTACCCAGCAGAGCCATTCCGTATTAAAACTGTCGAGACCGTTCCTACGATTGATCGCGAAGCACGCGCTCAGAAAATGGAAGAAGCTGGCTACAATACATTTTTGCTAGAGAGCAAAGATGTGTATTTCGATCTATTAACGGACTCTGGTAATAGTGCAATGAGCATGCGCCAATTGGCCAGCATGATGATCAAAGATACCTCAATCAAATCTTGTCCGTTATCAGAAACAGTGCGTGAGTTGTTTGGTTTCAAACACGTTATCGCTACTCAAAAAGGATGCAGCGCTGAAAGCCTATTGTCGACGCTCACTATTGCACCTGGGCAGTATGTGCTCGGTAACATGTGCTCTAGCAGCCATCGCTTTCATCAACAAAGACAAGGGGCGACTTTCATCGATATTATACGCCCCGAAGCTCACAACGCCGCACTAGATATACCGTTTAAAGGCAATATTGACCTTGCCAAACTTGAGGCTCTAATTGCAGAGAAAGGTGCAGAATCTATTGCTTATATCCGCCTTGCTGCAACAGTGAACTCTGCTGGCGGTCAACCTGTCTCTCTTGAGAATATGCGCGGAGTTCGTCAACTTGCGACTCAGCATGGCATTAAAGTCTTTTTCGATGCCACGCATTGCATGGAGAACGCCTTCTATATTAGCGAGCAAGAACAAGGCTATGCAGATAAATCTATCCAAGATATTGTGTTAGAGATGTTGAGTTACGCTGATGGCTGTACCGTTAATGGCACCAAGAAGGAGTGTTTGGTTAACAGTGGTGGATTGCTGTGCCTCAACGATGACGAGTTGTTTGATGACGCTACTGACACACTTATGCTTTACACTGGCATGCCTACATCGACCGATCAAGACACTGAGGCAACGTTGAATGGTATGCGTAAGTCGATAGCACTTGGTTTACGTGAATCTATCCAACGAGAGCATATTGAACACCGAGTAAAACAGGTACGTTACCTTGGTGAACAATTAAAGGCTGCTGGCGTACCTATTGTTGAACCAATAGGTGGACACGCTGTGTTTCTTGATGCGAGTCGTTTCTGTCAGCACTTAACTCTTGATCAACTTCCAGCACAAAGCCTTGCGGCTAGCCTATATGTAGAAACGGGTATTCGAGCAATGGAGCGTGGCATTGTTTCTGCTGGGCGTAATGCTGAGGCAGATGCGCATTCACTCGAGACTGTGCGCTTAGCCATTCCTCGTCGTATTTACACCTACTCTCATATGGATGTGATTGCGGAGAATATCATTGATTTTTATCAGCAACGCGAGCAAATCAAAGGTCTGCAATTCAGTTATGAACCGAAATGGCTGCGCTTTTTCAACGCACGTTTTGAGCAGTGCTAGGAACTCGTACTAAAACATACACTCATATTTAGTGTGATATATTAAAAAAGGCTGACCATCACTGGTTCAGCCTTTTTTCTTTTAGAACGACGATTAACGAATAATCATTTGCTCACGTTCAGGACCAACAGAAACCATTTTCACGGGTACACCCATTAGTTCTTCAATTCGTAAAACGTATTTTTGTGCCGCTACTGGTAGTTCATCAAATTCACGACAACCAGTAATATCTTCACTCCAGCTTTCCATTTGCTCATAAACAGGCGCTAATTCTGCCGTTTGTGGCCAAATTGGGTTCTCACTGTGCTCGCCTTGGTAAGCAACACAAATCTTAAGATCTTTTAGATCTGTCAAACAGTCAATTTTGGTTAGAGCAATTTCAGTTGCTGCTTGTAATTCAACACCGTTTTTAGTTGCTACTGCATCAAAGTAACCCATATCACGAGGACGACCAGTTGTAGCGCCGAACTCACCCGCTAGCTCTCGGAATGCATCTTGCTCTTCCATAGCGGTAATTAACGTACCAGTACCAACTGATGAGCTAAATGCTTTCGCCACAGCAATAACGCGTTCAGGGCGCAGTGCTGGTAGGCCACTACCAATACCTGCGTACATAGACACAACGTTAGAAGAAGTCGTCCACGGGTATTCGCCGTAAACAAGGTCACGACCCGCGCCAAGTTGCGCTTCAAACAATAACGTTTTGTCTTTTGCTTGCAGTTCTTTCAAAGGCAGCGTTACGTTGCAGATCGAATCACGCCATGGCGCTGAAACTTCAAGCAACCAATCAGCCATCTCTTGTGCTGTTTGAGCAAATTCAAATGTTGGGTATAGCGCACGAAGTTGCGGTAGTTTCCAATCCAACATGAATTGGATGCGTTCAACCAGAACTTCTGGTTGCGTTAACCAACCAACTAAGATGCCCTTTTTCATTACACGGTCGCCATATGCAGGTGCAATACCTTGACGAGTTGAACCGTATGCTTTATCGCCTAAACGCAACTCTTCTAATGTATCTTCTAGAGCGTGTAACGGCAGACAAAGTGTTGCGCGGTCAGAGATGCAAAGCTTCACTTTCACACCAGACTCTTCAACCTCGACAATCTCTTGAGATAGAGACGCAGGGCTGATAACCATACCCGGACCTAAAACAGCAATACAATCAGGGTTAAATACGCCACTAGGAAGCTGGTGCAATTTGAATGTGCCAAAGTCGTTTACCACAGTATGACCTGCGTTATTACCACCTTGGAAACGAATGCTTGCGGATGCTTGGTCTGCCAAAAAATCTACGATTCGGCCTTTACCTTCATCACCCCAGTTTGCACCAACAACAACAATAGACGACATAATTAACTCTCCTTAAAAGCGATGGACTTATCCTAAACTTCCGCTCACAATAAGAAAAATTAATAATCGTTATAACCTTAATAAGAATTTCATATCGGGTTATATTGATATCTGCGATCTAGTTCCAACCAAATGGAGGACAATTATGTTAGATCTCAACTGGCTCAATACCTTTGTGGTATTAGCTCGTTTGGAGCACTTTGGTAAAACAGCCATTGAACTTCATATGACCCAGCCCAACGTTAGCTTACACATTAAACAACTTGAACAAGCTACCCACGTTAAATTGATTGAGCGTAATCCGTTTAGACTCACTCAGGCGGGTAAGCGTCTGCTGCAAAGTGCGCAAAGTACGCTGATGGAACTGCAAATCTGTCAGGCAGAAATCAACGCGATTAATGACTTAAGCCAAGGTACGTTGACGATTGCTGCCAGTGACATTATCTCGCGGTTATTATTGATAGCCCCGTTTCAATCTTTTAAGGAAGAGTTCCCTGGTATTGACTTTTCACTTCTCAATACCACGTCGTCACAAGCCGCAGAATTGGTAAAAAGTGCCAAGGCTGACTTAGGCTTTGTGATGGCACAAAAAGAAAGCCAACCGCTACATTTCACCGAGTTACAGCAGATAAAATGGTGTGCACTAGGCGACGGGTTGCAAGATTGGCAGCAAGGCAGACTGGTAAATGGGCAAGACGAACCTACCCTTATTTTGCTTGGACATGATACTCGAACTCGTGACTTACTCGATCTCGCTTTGCCAACGTTAAACCTGCCAAAATATCGCGTCATGGAAGTAGGCAGTGTGGATGCCCAAATTGACTGGGCAGAAGCGGGATTTGGCGTCGCCATCGTGCCGGAGTTTTCGCTTCATCCCAAGCTGAATCTCAAAACAACCATTACCCCATTAACCGAGTTTCCAACCACCAGCCTTGGCTATATTGTTAGGCAAAATCAGGTATTATCACGCGCCATCAAAAAATTATTAAATTGGGTAAGTGAAGAGATTGTTAGCGTGCAGAAACTGAAATAGTTGCAGGCATAACCGATACCAATCGCACAAATGCTACTGAAGAACTTTTTGGGTGATCGTTTGTGCAAGGGGGGAGACAAAAAAAGAAATAACGCCAGCTGCCGGCCAAGCTAACAAAAATGCTCGTCCCCACAATGACAAAAAGTCAGGCGTGCTCCCTAAGTTCAAATACGTAATCCATAGCGTCATAAGTGATGACAAGAAAAAAGACATGATAACTGTAAATAGGATTCGCTGTTTCATAAGTGGTCTCTAGTTGCCGAATGATGTGTAAATTACTATAGTGAGATTCAATTATGATTTACATACATTAAATTGGGTCTTTCAAACCCAAATATGGTGTTAACTATGCATGGCAACATTTCACTGTTTATATCCGTAGTCGAAGCTGGTAGCTTTAAGACCGCCAGTAAAAGCCTAAAAATCCCGTCATCTACTATTGGTAGGCGTATCAAGGCATTGGAAGATGAGTTTGCTTGTAAGTTATTGAACAGAAATAGTCACACTTTCGAAATGACGAGAGAAGGACAGAAGCTTTACGAAAAAACGCATTTCCACGTCAACTCTATCAACTCAATCGTTAACGAATTATTAGACGATGTTTCTGGGGATAAAGGACACATTAAACTGCTCGCCCCTATTAATTTATTTGCAAGCAGCTTACAAGCTCCTCTTTCGCATTATCTGAAAGAAAATCCGCAAATTGAGTTAGAACTGGAGTTAAGTAATGCGTTAACCAACTTTTACTCGTCAAACGCGGATATTGCTGTTCGCGTAGGCAAGCAAGACGACTCAGACTTAACGCAGTTTAAAATCGGCACAATCAAAACTGTACTTGTTGCGAGCCCAGATTACTTAGAATCTATTGATGAAATTCTACAGCCAGAAGAGCTTGAAAAGGCGAATCTCGTGGTTATTGAGCCACTGACAACATGGGATTTGTATTCGTATTCTAACTTACTAAACAAAACCACTTTTAAACCGACGCAAAAACGAGTCAAACTTAATGACCTACAGATAGCAAAACAATTCATCATTGATGGTCTCGGTATAGCATTACTTCCGTTAACGGAGGTACGAAGCGAGCTTGAAGTCGGCAAACTAGTCAGAGTTCTACCAAACTGGCAAGGTGAAGAGCGCGAGGTCTATGCTATTTGGCATCGAAGACAGCTACTAAGTACTAGAGCATCAAAACTCATCGATTATCTTAAAAACAACCTTACTTTTTAAATGTAATTATTGACGACTGCACTACAGCCTCTCGCTAAAGAATCTAACTCATCGACATAGGGTTAACATTCCCTTTTCGCGAGCAAGAAGGGAATTGTATGTTATTGTGAGTTGGTCAGTTCTTCATTTACCCAATATTTTGAACCCGATACGTTTGCGTCAATCAACAGTCCTTTGGTATCCAATTGGTAGACTGCCACGCCACTATTAAAGTGCGCACTCAGTTCTTCACCTTGGTCGCCCGCCACGACAGAGGCTTCACTCGCTGCCTCCCAACCTTTTTCAACAAAGTCATCGAAATTTTGTTTCGACTCAAATAAAACCACTTGTTGATAAAATTTGCCTCCAATCCCCATCGCAACGCCCACGCCAAACATGCGCATATAGGTACGTTTGTCGTTTTGTTTTTCTATTGCCACGCCTGACCCGGAGTTGGTATGAAACATCAATGAAAATTTGCGAGAGTCAAATACCGCATAACCATACGATTTGTCATAGAGTAACTTGGCATTGGGCTCATTATTAAACAGCTTTACTAACGCAGTTTCTGCCATTAAATCGATAGCTTGCCTTGCTTCTTCCGGTGTATCGCCTTCAATTAACTCTTCGATTTCATTCTCAGCAGCATCTAGCCATTCTTTACTTTGTTCAACACTGGCATCCGTCCATTCACCCAGAGTCGCAAGCGCATCCTTAGACCAATGAGATAGATCTTTCCAAGCCTGTTTAGAGAAGTCTTTGGTAATGTCCCACGCATTTTGGGCTCCTTCAGACACGGCATCCGTAAGTTCATCAAACGTCGAGTTAACCTTGCTCCACCCAGCAAACGTAGAGGTACAGGTAAGGGCTGCGAGTAATGCTATGCTAATCTTCTTTTTCATCGCTTATCGAAACTCTTTTAGGCATAATATCTTAAATATCTTAGGTTAAATGAGCGGAATTAATATCAGAATAGAGTTAGAGTTCTGAGATAAATCACGCTAATGAAACTTCTTAGACATGGAGTTGAACAACATAATGGTTATAACCAACACCACGTCTTTACCGTTGCCAATAGTTTGTAATATCAGCCGAACTTTTTGTAACATGTTTCATTTTGCTAACTACAAGCGTTTTTATGCAGTTAAACCTCTAATTATTAAGATAATATTACTAAACAGCACTAAAGCGTCAAACCATGACACCCACAAAGATACCCTGCTCCAACCACTTAACGCGCTCAAGTTAGTTAAAATGCACCGTTAATCAAAATAATAAACAAAGCCCCTTGGTTGTAGAGCATACTTTTATTGCAAAACGTATAGATTGCATTGTAATCAAACTCGGTATCACGACCAATTCATGCTGAACCAATAAAGAAACCATTGAATGCCGAAACTGAATCTAAATCGTGCAAGGAATTACTCTGTCTTCTCCGATATTGAGAGCTGTGAGAAAGTTAAATCTGCGCTCGAAGCAAAATTCCACAAACCGAAAAAGAAGATCTGCTTAAATGCCGGTCTCTCCGACAAACTCCTTGACCGTCGCTGGCAAGTATTAGAATCCATGACGGACAAAGACCTGTTACTGGATTCTTTTACACAGCAAAACTTTCAAGCGTACTCCAACAATATCGAGCACTTCATTGGCACTGTAAACGTTCCTGTCGGCATTGCGGGACCGCTTCGCATCAACGGTTTATTTGCTAACGATGATTTCCTTGTTCCACTCGCCACAACCGAGGCTGCCTTAGTGGCATCTTATGACCGTGGCGCCAAGCTGATCACTGCAGCTGGTGGTGTTAGCACTTTACTTATTAACGAGGGAGTAAGCCGTACTCCTGTGTTTGCTTTTCAGTCACTTTCAGAATCCGCTCGCTTTGTCAGTTGGGTTGTAACCCAATACGATATATTCCGTGAAGTCGCTGAATCAACTACCACGCATGGCAAATTAAAAGACATCAATGTCAATATTGAAGGTAACCATGTTTACTTGATTTTTGAGTACCTAACCGGTGACGCGTCAGGTCAAAACATGGTGACGATAGCCACGCAAAACATATTTCTCTATATCTTAGAGCACTGCCCTATTGTACCGGTTGATGCCTTTTTGGATGGTAACTTGTCGGGAGACAAAAAAGCCAACGCCTACACTTTGCGCTCTGTACGTGGGAAAAAAGTGTCAGCCGATGTAACTATTCCTGCCGCACTGGTAAAAAAGTATCTGCATACCACGCCAGAAACGATGGTGAAGTTTGGCAAGATGAACACAGTTGGTGGACTACTTAGTGGCGCGATTGGCATTAATGCTCATTATGCCAATGCGTTAACCGCACTCTATATTGCTTGCGGACAAGATGCTGCGTGCGTTGCTGAATCAGCCATTGGCATTACCCGTATGGAGGTAGACTCACGCGGGGATCTTTATGCGTCGGTCACATTACCAAACATCATGGTGGGGACAGTCGGCGGTGGTACAGGATTACCAACTCAAAAAGCTTGCCTTGATATTCTAGGTTTACATGGAAATGGTAAAGCTAAAGCACTTGCCGAAGTCGCGGCCGCATTGTGTCTGGCTGGTGAATTGTCGATCGTTGGTGCATTTTGTGCGGGTCACTTTGCTCGGGCACATCATAAACTGGCACGTAAATAGTGGCACTAAGCACACGGTTTAACGCATCTGTCAGTTCGCTTCTACATAATAAAACGCCAAAGTGAACTGACAGAACACATTTCAACTGTATGCACTTTACATCCTCATACCGCCGTCCACTTCCATCACTCGCCCTGTGACAAAGTCATTTTCAAGCACATATTTGATAGTGGACGCAATTTCATCTGCTTCGCCCAAGCGCCCTGCGGGGATCATGCTCACCAAACGTTCCATCGCTTCAGGTTTTATCTGATCCGTCATTGCGGTTTTAATCACACCAGGCGCAATCGCAACGGAACGAATTCCATATCGCCCTAGCTCTTTCGCCCAAACGGTTGCCATAGTAGCGACTGCTGCTTTAGAAGCAGAATAGTTGGTTTGACCTATATTTCCCGCTCTTGCAACACTTGATATATTAATGATCACACCTTTACTGTCGGTATTGAGCATGACTTTCGCCGCTTCACGTCCACATAAGAATGTACCGCTCACATTCACGTTCATCACAGATTGAAATTGATCCAGTGACATGGTGTTTACCTGACCATCTCTTACTTTAATGAACATGCCATCTCGCATAATACCGGCGTTGTTTACCACACCATTTAACTGATCGAAGTCGGTTTCAATTTGCTCGAACGCCGAACAGACTTGATGTTCTGCCGTCACGTCGGCGACGTAACAACGTGCAGTTACGCCATAAGATTCACACTGCGTTTGAGTTTCACTAAGCTGGAGTGCGTCAAGGTCGATCAGGGCGAGGTTCACACCACTTTGTGCCAGAGAAAGCGCCATGTGTTTTCCTAACCCTTGCCCTGCACCAGTTATAGCAATCACTGCATTTGCCAGTTCCATGCGCTCTCCTTATTGCTGTTTTTGGTAGAACTCGAACAAGCTTGAAAAGTCTTTCTGCCCGTTGCCCTGACCATTATGAAAATTGAACAGATTACGCGCTAAGCTACCCATAGGGGTTGAAGATTGGCTCGCGACCGCAGCTTCCATCGCTAAACCAAGATCTTTCGCCATTAACTGGCTCATAAAACCACCTTGGTAACCATTGCTTGAAGGCACATTCTCCATCACGCCTGGGCATGGGTTATACAGCTCCAGCGCCCAGTTTCGTCCTGAACTTTGCAACATAATATCTGACAGTACTTTCGGATCGAGCCCGTTCTCAACACCTAAGTTTAGCGCCTCACAAGTGCCACTCATTAGAATACCCAGCATCATGTTATTGCAGATTTTGGCGACTTGCCCAGCTCCAGCCTCACCCGCATGGAAGATGTTTTTACCCATATGGCTCAGGGTCACTTTTGCTTGAGCAAAGTTTTCGGCGCTTCCTCCAACAATGAAGGTCAACGTACCCGCTGAAGCTCCGGCAACACCACCTGAAACAGGTGCATCAACAAAATTGATACCACGTTTTAGTGCCTTGGATGCAACATCACGCGCGGTTGTAGCATCAATAGTAGAACAGTCAATCAATAGGGTTCCAGAGTCGACACTGTCGAGAATGCCCCCCTCTGTAAGGTAAACACTTTGTACATGTTGGCTTGCTGGCAACATGGTAATGACGACGTTTGATCCCTGCACTGCTTGCTGCACAGAATCAGCACTTGATGCACCAAGCGCCGTTAGCTCTTGCACCGCGCTAGGGTTTAAGTCAAAAACCTCTACATTCAATTTTGCACTGAGTAGATTTTTTGCCATGGGTGCGCCCATGTTTCCTAGCCCGATAAATGTAATTTTTTCCATTTGGTTTATATCCTTATAAAGTCGCCGTTGTCACATTCGCTTTAACAAGCGGATATGCAGTCGAATCAATTGGTGAGAAAAAGCGTTCTAATTCCTGATCGGTAACAGCCAATACGTCACGGTGTAACCACTGAGGTTGATTGGTTTTATCAATAATTAATGCTCTCACTCCCTCTTTGAAATCCCCTTCTAAACCACAACGCAGCGTGAGATTAAATTCCATATCAAAACACTCTTTCAAGGTTAAACCGTGACACTGAGTTAATTGTTGATAGCAAATATTTAGCGAGAGTGGGCTTGCATAGTTGAGTGATTTTTGCGCGTTTTTCATCCATCGGTCTTCAGTGTTCACCGCGTTGATGGCAGCGATAACTTCGATAAGACTACCTTGGCAAAGCGGTTCAATAATTCGCCCGTGCGCCATAAGCAATCCATCATCTAACGGCTCGCATTGCACATCATTAAGCAGGCGATTGAGCGTAAGCTCAATATCCGTTTGATTACGCCACTCAATTTTTAATAACTGTTGTAAGAATGGTAGCTTTTCTTGTGCTTGCGCTGTCCACTGGCACAAGCCAAGCGCTTTCATATCGGTTGCATTTATCTGACAAGCCGTAAGCCCAAGAAATAACGCAAAATGCTGTGGCAAGTGGCTTAGGAAATACGTTGCGCCTACATCCGGGTAAAGACCAATTTTGCTCTCCGGCATAGCAAAGCGCGTATTAGTCGAGGCAACTCTATGACTCGCTCCCATGAACAAGCCAACACCACCGCCCATTAAATACCCATGCCCCCATGCGATAATAGGTTTGTCATAAGTATGGATCAGGTAATCACAACGATATTCAAGGGTAAAAAAGCTTTCCATTGCCTCAAAAGCGGCATCGAAATCATGCTCCTTGTTTTCAAGTGCACGGAAGATGGCTTGAATGTCACCTCCAGCACAAAAGGCTTTCTCTCCACTGGCATGCAAAAATACTGCGACAATATTATCGTCACTTTGCCAACTGATTAATTGGTTATACAGTTGTTCTATCATCTCGTAACTAAGTGCATTGAGCGCACTCGGGTTATCTAATTCAAGTACACCAATTAATGAGCCGTCAGCACAGGTGAGTTTTGAACTAATTACTTTACCTAGCATAGTGCCTCCCGTTAACTGTTGGTCCAGTTAGGTTTGCGCTTTTGCAAAAAGGCGTTAACACCCTCGGCTTGATCTTGAGTGTCGAATAGCTGCAAAAACAACTCACGTTCGAGCACTAAGCCAGCGTTATGTGTTTGGCTTCGATGATTTTGGATCAGCGATTTACATGCAGAAATTGATTTTGGCGATTGCGCTGCCACTCGCTGTGCGAGTTCCATTGCTGCGCTAAGAGCTTTGCCTGTTTCAACCACTTCTTCAACCAACCCAATACGCTCGCCGACTTCCGCTGTTACGCGCTCGCCACATAGGATCATTCGTTTTGCCCAACCTTCACCAACCAGCGCGGTTAGGTTTTGCGTACCTCCAGCACAGGGCAATAAACCGACAGAAGCTTCCGGTAGCGCCATTTGTACTTGCTGCTCTGCAATTCGTATATCACACGCTAAGGCAACTTCAAGCCCGCCACCCATGGCATAACCGTTGATAGCAGCTACTGTTACACCATCAAACGCCGAAAGCGCTTCAAATGCTTCGCCAAATGCAAATGCCATATCAAGAGCCATCGCCTTGTCACCACTAACAAAAGTTTTAAGATCTGCGCCAGCGGAAAAGAACTTCTCCCCCTCACCAGTTAAAACCAATGCATAAACAGAGCGATCGTGGCTCAGCTCAGTCGCCAGTTCTTTTAACTGGTTAAGTGATTCTAGAGTCCATGTATTTGCGGGTGGATTACTAATAGTTAACTTGGCTATATGCGCCACTTTTTCTAGCTTGATATGTGCTGTCATAATGATTTAGTCCTTAGATTCTTCACTTAAAATCAGTGGTACTCCCTATAGCAATTCAACACCTTCGCTTAGCAAGCGCCTAGCTATAATCACACGCATGATTTCATTGGTCCCTTCAAGAATTTGATGTACACGCACATCTCTGAAATGGCGCTCTACTGGGTATTCTTTAATGTAGCCATAACCACCGTGAATTTGCAGTGCCTCATCACAGACTTTAAATCCAACGTCTGTAGCAAAACGTTTTGCCATCGCGCAGTAAGCACTTTTTTCAGCATGTTGAGAGTCAAGTTTAGCAGCGGCTAAGTGCACCATTTGGCGGGCAGCGACCAACTCAGTAGCCATATCTGCCAGCTTGAATTGCAGTGCTTGAAACTGGGCCAATGTGCGCCCAAATTGCTTACGCTCAGACATGTATTGCTTGGCTTCGTTTAATGCTTGCTGCGCCGTCCCTACTGAACAGGTAGCAATATTGATTCGCCCGCCATCAAGCCCAAGCATCGCGATTGTAAAACCTTCACCTTCTTCACCTAACAGGTAATCAACGGGAATTCGTACATTTTCAAAAGTAATCATTCGCGTTGGCTGACAGTTCCAGCCCATTTTGGCTTCTTTTTTGCCATAACTGACGCCTTCACTATCCGCTGGCACGACAAATGCTGAAATACCATTTGCCCCTTCACCACAAGAACGCGCCATAACCACCAACACTTCGGTATCTCCCGCACCAGAGATAAAGACCTTGGCACCATTCAATACGAATTCATCACCATCACGTACCGCACTGGTTGTCAGCGACGCAGCATCTGATCCTGCATTGGGTTCAGTTAAACAATAAGAAGCGAGCTTTTCACCAGAGACTAGATCAGCGCTAAATTGCTTGGCTACATGTTGCTTGGCGAAGCTGGTGATCATCCACGTTGCCATGTTGTGAATGGTCATAAATGCTGTTGTCGCGGTGCAACCCATTGCCAGTTGCTCAAAGATGATCGCCGCATCTAAGCGAGACAGCCCTAATCCACCGTGCTCAGGTGGTGTATAGATGCTTAAAAAACCAAGCTCGCCAGCTTGTCTAATAACCTCTTTGGGAAAGTAAGACGTTTCATCCCACTCAGCAGCTTGTGGTGCCAACATTTGATCTGAAAACTGCTTTGCAGCCTCTGCAAAAGCTACCTGATCTTCATTTAATTCAAAATCCATATTTAACCCCCAAACTGTGGTTATCTCGAAGATAAAGTGAGCCAAGCCATCAGTAATATATACAAACTATAGCTTGGCTCTCCGTTCGTTATGAAATGGCGGTTATAGCTGAATCGTCATATTTGGACCGCTTGGGATATCATCATCAAACCAACGCGCTGTAACGGTTTTGGTTTCGGTATAAAAACGTACTGCTTGTTTACCGTAAGCGTGTAAATCGCCATAGAAACTGCCTTTCCAGCCAGTAAACGAGAAAAATGGTAGCGGTACTGGAATTGGCACATTGATGCCGACATTGCCTACTTCAATATTGTGCTGATACTTTCTCGCAGCACCACCACTTGCGGTGAAGATCGAAGTACCGTTGCCAAATGGGCTAGCATTAATCAACTCAATCGCGTCATCTAAAGTTTCAACGTCCATGGTGAGTAACACTGGACCAAAGATCTCTTCTTTGTAGATAGACATCTCAGTTGTGACATTAGTAAACAGCGTTGGTCCTACCCAGTTACCGTTTGGAAGACCATCAACTACGCAATTTGAACCATCCAACACACAATCAGCACCAGACGCTTTGCCTTCTTCTATAAGACCAACAACACGCTGCTTTGCTTGCGGGCTAATCAGTGGTCCATAACCTGCTTGCTCATTGTCCCAAGCACCAGGCTGCACTTGTGCTAACGCCTCCTTAAGCTCTGGAATCCACTCTTTAGTGCCACCGACAAATACCGCGACTGAAATGGCCATACAACGTTGACCAGCAGCGCCAACTGAAGCGCCAACCAAGCTATTGATCACTTGTTGTTTGTTGGCGTCAGGCATAATCACCATATGGTTTTTTGCGCCAGCAAATGATTGGACGCGTTTTAGGTTATCCGTGCCGGTTTTGTAGATGTATTCACCCACCGCAACCGAACCAACAAACGAAATGGTACGGACAACTGGGTCGGTAAGAATTCGGTCTACTTGTTCTTTTTTACCATGGACGACTTGCAACACCCCTACAGGCGCACCTGCTTTTTCAAACAATTCCGCCAGTAACATCGCGGTTAAAGGCACTTGCTCTGAAGGTTTTAAGATAAAGGTATTACCGCAGGCGATTGCCATTGGGAACATCCATAACGGGATCATGGCAGGAAAGTTAAATGGCGTAATACCAGCACACACACCAAGGGGCTGGATGTATGAATAACCATCAATGTTAGTCGCGACATTCTCGACAGTTTCACCCATCATTGAGCTGCAAATGTTCGCCGCTTGCTCAACCACTTCAATTCCACGCCATACATCGCCTTTGGCATCTGGAAGCGTTTTACCTGTCTCACTGGAAAGTAAAATCGCAATGTTGTCATGATTCTCTTTAAGTAAATGTTGGTAGCGCAGCATCAAGCGTGCTCTTTCTGGCGCAGACACTTCTTTCCAGCTTTTAAATGTATCGGCTGCACTAGTGATCGCCGCCGTCATTTCCGACTCTGTAGCACAAGGAACCTGCGCAATCACTTCATTGGTTGCAGGGTTAGTAACATCTAGCCACTGTTGAGACTCTGACATGGCAAATTCGCCGCCAATATACTGTTTTACTTTTTCTGTCATGATGACGTCCTTGTATGTTTCAGCTAATTACTGACTACTGTTTGTTTTATGAATTTTGTGTATGAAACCTGAGCCTAAATCAGCAGATTTCAATCGCAATGGCGGTTGCTTCTCCGCCGCCAATACACAGCGACGCAATACCGCGTGTTCCACCGGTTTGTTTTAATGCATGGATGAGTGTCACTATAATTCGATTACCACTTGCTCCAATCGGGTGACCTAGTGCACAGGCGCCTCCGCGTACATTGACTTTATTCGCTTCCAGTTCGAGGGCTTTAACGGCGTATTGCGTAACTACCGCAAACGCTTCGTTAATTTCCCATAGGTCCACATCCGATTTATCCCAACCTGTTTTCGCTAAAAGTTGCTCTATGGCAAACACGGGCGCAATGGTAAATTCTTCGGGCTCGCGCGCGTGGGTTGTGTGTCCGATGATTTTTGCTATTGGTTGAAGGTTTTCCTTTTTACCAAACTCACTACTTACCAATACCAATGCCGATGCTCCATCAGAGATTGAGCTGGAGTTTGCTGCTGTTACTGAACCATCTTTGGCAAAAGCCGGACGCAACGTTGGGATCTTATCGACATTGAGTTTTTTGGGATTTTCGTCATCAACACAAAGCTGTTGCGAACGTTTTGTTTTTACACTGACAGGCACGATTTCTTCTTCAAACAAACCTTGTTCAATTGCATTTTGAGCACGAAGTACCGATTGCTGAGCCCATTGATCCATATTTTCACGACTAAATTGATACCTTTGCGCAGTTTGCTCAGCAAACACCCCCATCAATTCACCTTGATAAGCATCTTGCAAACCATCGTAAAACATGTGGTCGAGTACTTGTTCATGCCCTAAACGGAATCCATCACGCGCTTTCTTCAATATATAAGGAGAAGCAGACATGTTCTCCATGCCACCAGCGATGACGGCATTAGCACTATTTGCTTGAATAAGATCGTGCGCCAACATCACCGTTTTCATTCCCGAACCACAAACTTTGTTTAATGTGGTGCAGCCAACCGATATAGGCAGCTGTGCTTTAAGAGTAGCTTGTCTCGCCGGCGCTTGCCCAACACCAGCAGGCAAAACACAACCCATTAACACTTCATCTACTTTTTCAGGTGCTAACTGGCTAACAACCAATGCCGCTTGTATTGCCTGAGCCCCCAAATGAATGGCATCAGTCGCAGCGAACATACCTTGGAAAGACCCAATAGGTGTTCTTTTTGCGGCAACAATCCATGTTTCGCTATTCATTTTGTTAACCTTCTGTTGACGTTTATGTAATAACTATACTAACATTTACGTTAACGTCAAGTTATGAGGTTATTGTTTGTCCGAACGAATGTTCTGTTTTGGGTAAATGCTCGTAATATCAATACTCAAGAGAGGCTGCAGTTTATTTACTTTAACGTTAACGAGTTGTATATTCTTTATAAGGTTATACGAAAGTCGAAGGGTTAAGGGATGAATACATTTAAGATAAGTGAGCTTGCTAGGGAGTTTGATATTACGACCCGAAGCATTCGTTTTTACGAAGATTTGGGGCTTATTGCGCCTGAACGTAAAGGCAGTACTCGTATCTATAATGGTCGTGATCGGATCAGACTGAAATTGATTTTGCGAGGTAAGCGTCTAGGGTTCTCTCTCGCAGATATCAAAGAGTTATTTGAGCTTTACGACACCGATCAAAGCGCAGAGCAGTTGAGCTATATGATTCGGTTGATCGAAGATAAGAAGGTTACATTGCAACAGCAAGCAAACGACATCAACGCAGTAATGATGGAGTTAAATGCGGCTAAGTTGCGATGTGAAAGTACACTTAAATCTATTAATGGTGATAACGCCACCTAGCAACTCGTTGCTTGGATGTAGGTGGCGTATTTGGCAAGGATACGCAATGAAATCTACCTACTCTTCTCTAAATTTCGTTTATGACGAAAATACTGATTTACTCCGTGAGCAAATCAATCATTTTGCTGCCAGTGAAATCGCGCCTCTCGCGCAATCTATCGACCAGACTAATGACTTCCCCAACCATCTTTGGGCCAAATTTGGTGAAATGGGGCTACTTGGTGTCACCATCAGCGAAGAGTTTGGCGGTGCCAACATGGGTTACCTTGCCCACGTCATCGCTATGGAAGAAATTAGCCGAGCTTCTGCATCCGTTGCACTGAGTTATGGTGCCCATTCCAACCTTTGTGTCAATCAAATCCACCGAAACGGCACCCAAGCTCAAAAAGAAAAATACCTACCAAAACTTCTTACTGGCGAACATATTGGTGCGCTAGCAATGAGTGAGCCCGGTGCCGGTTCTGACGTTGTCTCTATGCAGCTAAAGGCTGAACGTAAAGGCGACATATTTGTACTCAATGGCAATAAAATGTGGATCACCAATGGACCCGATGCCCATACCTATGTGGTGTACGCTAAAACCAATCCTAGCCTAAATGCCAAAGGCATTACCGCCTTTATTGTAGAACGCGGCTACCCAGGCTTTTCACAAGCACAAAAATTAGACAAGTTGGGCATGCGTGGTTCGAACACTTGTGAGTTGGTGTTTGAAGATTGCGAAGTGCCCGCAGAAAACATTCTTGGTGAGGAAAACCACGGCGTGCGCGTTCTGATGAGCGGATTAGATTACGAGCGCGTGGTATTGGCTGGCGGACCACTTGGCATCATGCAAGCTTGTATGGATCTCGTTGTCCCCTATATTCATGATCGTAAGCAATTTGGGCAAGCCATCGGCGAATTCCAATTGGTTCAAGCAAAAATTGCCGATATGTATACCCAAATGAATGCGGCAAAAGCTTATGTTTATGCTGTTGCTGCCGCTTGTGATCGCGGTGAAACCAGCCGTAAAGATGCTGCTGGTGCCATCCTCTTTAGCGCTGAACTGGCGACCAAAATGGCATTAGATGCCATCCAACTACTCGGTGGAAACGGTTATATCAATGACTTTGATGCTGGTCGATTATTGCGAGACGCCAAACTCTACGAAATCGGTGCCGGAACATCTGAAATTCGCCGTATATTAATTGGTCGTGAATTGTTTAACGAAAGCGCATAGCGGTCGTTATTCGTCTCAAATTTCATTCATTAAAAAGCGATAAATGCAGCGATATTACCTGCACAGAATGGAGAACAACAATTCATGGCTTATCTATCAACAAAAATTAATGCTCACTCGGAACAATATCACGAGAATTATCGCTCAATGGCGGCATTGGTCGATCAACTCTATACCGTCACAGCCCAAATTGAAGATGGTGGTGGCGAAAAAGCGCGACAACACCAAAAAAACAAAGGCAAACTTCCGGTACGAGAACGGATTTTAGCGCTACTTGATCCCGGCTCCTCTTTTCTCGAAATTGGGCAGTTTGCGGGTTGGGATGTATACCCCGACTACGTGCCATGCGCAGGTGCCGTTGCGGGTGTCGGTGTTATCGATGGCACTGAATGTATGATCGTCGCCAATGATGCTACGGTCAAAGGGGGCAGCTATTACCCACTCACAGTAAAAAAGCATTTACGGGCACAAGAAATCGCAGAAAAGTGTCGCTTACCTTGTGTATACCTTGTCGATTCGGGCGGCGCCAATCTGCCTCGTCAAGATGAAGTTTTCCCTGATAAAGACCATTTTGGGCGAATTTTTTATAACCAAGCCCGCATGTCATCTAAGGGGATCGCACAAATTGCGGTTGTCATGGGGCTTTGTACTGCCGGCGGGGCTTATGTCCCCGCGATGTGTGATGTATCAATTATCGTAAAACAGCAAGGTACCATTTTTTTGGCCGGTCCCCCGCTGGTTAAAGCAGCCACTGGCGAAGAGGTAAGCGCTGAAGATCTTGGTGGCGCTGATGTGCACTGCCGTGTTTCCGGAGTAGCTGACTACTGCGCAGAAAACGACCACCATGCTTTAGAGCTAGCAAGGCAAGCCGTTAGCCAAATCAATCATGTTAAGCCCGCTCAGTTGAAACTAAAACCATCGAAACCACCACGCTTTGAGGCACAAGAACTGTATGGTGTTGTTGGTACTGATCTCAAAAAGCCGTTTGATGTACGTGAAGTCATCGCACGGACGGTTGATGACTCTCAGTTTGATGAATTCAAAGCACTGTTTGGTGAAACGTTGGTGTGTGGTTTTGCCCACATACATGGCTACCCCATCGGTATCATTGCGAACAATGGCATTTTATTTTCGGAATCCGCACAAAAAGGTGCGCACTTTATTGAGCTATGCGCACAACGCAAAATTCCATTGCTGTTTCTACAGAACATTACCGGATTCATGGTTGGGCAAAAGTATGAAGCCGAAGGTATTGCAAAACACGGTGCCAAGATGGTGACCGCTGTTGCTTGCGCTGATGTGCCTAAGTTTACCGTTGTCATTGGCGGTTCTTATGGTGCTGGTAACTATGGTATGTGCGGGCGAGCCTATGATCCAACAATGATGTGGATGTGGCCCAATGCCCGAATTTCTGTCATGGGTGGCGAACAAGCTGCGGGTGTGATGGCGCAAGTTACCCGTGATATCAAATATCGCAAAGGTGAGAGTTGGAGTGAGGCTGAAGAAAGTGCGTTTAAGCAGCCCATCATCGACCAATACCAAAGCCAAAGCCATGCATACTATGCCAGTGCTAGGCTTTGGGATGATGGGATCATCGACCCTGCAAACACAAGAGATGTGGTTGGAATTGCACTTTCTGCAGCACTCAATGCACCAATACCTGAGAGTAAATTTGGTATTTTTCGCATGTAATTTGTGCAATACGTCTACACGACAGCAATGATTAAATATTCGACATAGGATGTCACATGACTGGACTACTGCTGGAAAAAGACAGCGATGGGATTGCATGGTTAAGCCTCAATCGTCCTGAAAAGCACAACGCTTTTGACGACCAATTGATCGCATCACTGATTGATACTCTTGATGAACTAAACCAAGACACCTCAATCAAAGTGTTAGTTTTGAGTGCTAAAGGAAAACACTTCTCGGCTGGCGCAGATCTCAGCTGGATGCAATCGATGGCAAGCAAGTCAGAGAATGACAACCAGCAAGACGCGCAGCAACTCGCGCTGTTACTGCATAAGCTTGATACCTTTAGTAAACCAACCATCGCGATGGTGCATGGCGCAGCATTTGGTGGTGCGCTTGGGCTGATATGTTGTTGTGATATTGCCATCGGCACGCCCGATAGTCGCTTTTGCTTAAGTGAAGTAAAGCTAGGGTTACTCCCAGCAACAATTGGTCCTTACGTTATTCGTACCATTGGTCAACGACAAAGCCGTCGTTACTTCTTAACCGCAGAGTTGATCGATGCGGAAACGGCGCAAAACCTTGAGATTTTGCACCATATTTCATACCAGCCACGCGAGTTAGTTAACAGCATTGCTACCAAGCTAAATCAACATGGACCTAATGCATTACAAGCGTCAAAAGCACTTTGTTTGCAGTGCCACCACCATCCAATTGATAACAACTTAATAGATTATACCAGCCAAGCGATAGCGGCTGCGCGAGTCTCACCAGAAGGACAAGAAGGACTGGCTGCATTTTTTGCAAAGCGCCCAGCGAATTGGAGGAACGATGTTTAAACGAATTTTGATTGCCAACCGCGGTGAGATTGCATGCCGAGTGATAAAAACAGCCAAAAAGATGGCGATAGAAACTGTTGCTGTTTATTCAGATGCTGATCGTCGTAGTTTACACGTAAAACAAGCGGATTTTGCCGAGTATATTGGAGCGTCACCCGCCAGTGAATCCTATCTTGATGTCGATAAAATCATTCAATCCGCAATCAAATGGAAAGTGGATGCGGTTCATCCTGGTTATGGGTTTCTATCGGAAAATGCGATTTTAGCGAAAGCGTGCAGCGACAACAACATCATATTTATCGGTCCGCCAACCAACGCGATTGAGCAGATGGGCTCGAAATCTCAAGCCAAATCAATCATGGCTACCGCTAAGGTCCCTCTCGTTCCTGGCTATCATGGTGACAACAATAGCGTTGAACACTTACTTAAAGAAGCCGACAAAATCGGTTATCCAGTGATGTTAAAAGCCACCCAAGGTGGTGGCGGCAAAGGAATGCGCGTTGTCAACAGTGCCTCCGAGATGAATTTCTCGATTAGTAGCGCACAGCGTGAAGCACTCTCAAGTTTTGGTGACAAACAGCTACTGATTGAAAAGTGCATAATTAAACCCCGCCACGTGGAGGTCCAAGTCTTCGCCGACCAACACGGAAATTGTCTTTACCTCTCAGATCGTGATTGCTCTATTCAACGTCGCCACCAAAAAGTAGTAGAGGAAGCCCCTGCTCCCGGTTTATCCGATCAACTGCGTAAGAAAATGGGCGAAGCTGCCGTACTGGCGGCAAAGGCGATCGATTACGTTGGTGCTGGTACTGTCGAGTTTTTGCTCGATAACAGCGGTGAGTTCTATTTCATGGAAATGAACACACGCTTGCAAGTAGAGCACCCTGTAACGGAGCTAATTACTGGGATTGACTTGGTTGAGTGGCAGTTTAACGTTGCCGCGGGTGAACAATTGCCAATGAGCCAACAACAAATTACTCATACTGGTCACGCCATCGAATTGCGGATTTACGCCGAAGATGCGCAAAATGAATTTATGCCTTCAACCGGCAAAATCACCTATTTATCTGAGCCTTCTTCACATAGTGATGTGCGTATTGATAGCGGGGTAATACAAGATGATGTGATCAGTGAATTTTATGATCCTATGATCAGCAAACTTATCGTTTGGGGTGATAACCGCAACATTGCGTTGGCGCGTCTTAAGCAGGCACTAAACGATTATCATCTTCTCGGTGTCACCACCAATATTGGTTTTCTGCACAGTGTTATTTGCCAACCTGCTTTTGCCAATCTTGAGTTAGATACGGATTTTCTAATTAAGCATCAAAACTCTATTCAACAACACCAAACTATAGACGATTCAATTTGGCTGACTCTCGCCGCGATTGCACGTTGGAGTGAAATCAATTTAGTCGCAAATAGCGAGGGATTGCCTTTGCCTACACAGCAAGGTTTTAGGCTCTCGCCACAACGACTGTATCGCTTTAACTTCACTACAGAGCAAACTAACAGTGAAGTGATCCTCAGCCAATCGTTAGCTAGCCCACAACCCCTCCAGTCGATGGCTATCAAGGTAGAGGTCAATGATCATCAATATGACGTTTGCCTGCTGGAACAGAGCAATAAGCTATCCATTGATATTGATGGCGTTCGTCATTATTTCCACCGATTAATCAGAAGCGATGAAACCACTGTTTTCTATCATGGTCAGCAGCGAACCTTCGCCCATCAACCTAATTTCGAATCCAAACAAGAGACCGACGAAGATTTGAACCCAACCGCGCCACTCAACGGCATTATCTCTGCTGTACTGGTCAATAAAGGCGAGCAAGTAGCAACGGGCACCCCTTTGTTAGTGCTTGAGGCGATGAAAATGGAATACACCATCTCAGCCTCACAAGCGGTAACTGTCGAAGAGGTATTTTATCAGTTAGGCGAACAGGTGCAGCATGGATCGGTATTACTGCAACTATCTCCCAACAACGACGATAGTACTGACGACATGGAGGTCGAACATGCTACCAGAGAAAGCTAACATAATTGAAGTTGGTGCCAGAGATGGGCTGCAAAACGAAACCACCGTTACGCTGAGTGACAAAGTCGACCTCATTAACCAGCTTAGTTTAAGTGGCTTAAAGCACATTGAAGCTGGATCTTTCGTTTCGCCCAAGTGGGTTCCGCAAATGGCAGATTCAGCGCAAGTGTTTAGTCAGATAAACCAGCAACCAGGCGTTATATATAGCGCCTTAACACCTAATATGGCAGGGGTAGAGCGAGCCATTGAAAGTGGCGTTAAGCAGATAGCCGTATTTGGTTCGGCTTCTGAAACCTTCAGCCAAAAGAACATTAACTGCAGCATTGCCGAAAGCCTCAACCGATTTGACCCCGTCATCGACCTTGCCAAACAACACGGCATTCCAGTGCGTGGGTATTTATCTTGCACTATGGTTTGCCCTTACGAAGGCCCTGTCTCTCCAGCGCAAACCGCGCTAATCGCTAATACTCTTTTTGAGATGGGTTGCTATGAAATTTCACTCGGCGATACCGTAGGAAAAGGCACGCCAAACCGCGTTATCATGATGCTCGATACATTGCTCAAGCAACTACCCAAAGACGTACTAGCGGTGCATTTTCATGATACTTATGGTCAAGCTTTAGCCAATATTTACCAAGCTCTTCTTATGGGAATAAATACCATTGATAGCGCTGTCGCTGGCCTTGGTGGTTGCCCATATGCACAAGGTGCGAGTGGAAATGTCGCGACTGAAGATGTGCTCTATTTGTGTGAAAACCTTGGTATCGAAACTGGCGTTGATCTGAACCTCATCAACCAAGCTGGCTGGCAAATCTGCCAAGCGTTAGGTAAAAAGCCGATTTCCAAAGTGGCACTTGCACTGGGCGACCCAAATAATCACTAGTCATTTATTTGGGCTAACAGACCGCAATTTATTGTTTTTGAATACGCTAGTTTAATAGTATATTTCAATCGATATAATTGCGGCTTAATAACACGCTAAGCACCTTATTACCTGAGGCTTGGGCTAGTATTTTTTCCAAACCATCCAATACTCTTTGTCTTTAAACACAGCGACACTATCTTCAACTCTTGAGCTGAACTGTAATGAGAATGACGTTGCCAGCCACTGAGGAAGCTCGCCCGAACGCAGACAAAATGGCGGGAAACGCGAGCAGTACTCATCACTAATGACAAAGTAGCCGATCAAATAACCGCCACTTGGCAGTAACCTGTTCACCATTTGGAAATAATCAGCCCATTTATCACGAGGTAAGGCAGCGAGAAATGCACGTTCATAAATAACGTCAAATGGCTGAGAAAAACACGCTTCGAATACATCACCATGCTGGACTGAACCTGCATAACCACCCAATTTTGCTTTGGCTAAATTGACCGCTTCTTGGCTGTAGTCCATTGCTGTCACGAAATACCCTTGATCAACAAAGCTCACCACTTCATAAGCTGCGCCACAACCGGGAATAAACACCGATTTATGATCTCGCTTACTTTGCCCTAGCCTAGCTAACTCATCTTTACTGACATATGACTTTTCGATGGCTAAGTGGCGAGCTAAATCATCAGGAGTTTTACTCCGATCCCAAGGCATACGCCCTTGGGCAAATAGTGCATCCCAAAACCTAGCATCCATTGGTGGGCCATCAACAACTTTCATTCCATTCTCCCCAAGCAAAAGCTCACTAGCTCTAGTTATTAAAAGGGGCACTGCGATATCACAGTGCCCCTTCGTTTATAAACATTTTTAGACTTTCTCAATTTACATATCGCGTAAATCATTGATTAGCGGTTGTTGCGTGTCTTGTTGATTTGGCACAAATAACACGTCCCCTTTTAACTTGGTAACAGATTGCATGGTCGCTTGTAGTTCATCGGCGGATACATGGCTGTCTTGGCAGAAAAATGTAATCGTATCTTTAAAGTTCTGGCGCTCAATCACCAATGACCCTTTAATATCGTGTTGGCGGCATATCTCCTGCACTTGATGTGGGTAGACGAATAAGCCTTTCACTTTCACTGCTGAGTCTGCTCGACCTAACCACCCTTTAAGCCGCATATTGCTTCGCTGCGACTTTTCATTGTTAGGCAACTGTGCAGATAGATCTCCGGTTGCGTATCGAATCAAAGGGAATTTGTCGTCCAGCGATGTAACAAGTACTTCGCCAATGTCTCCTAGTTGCACTGGAACGCCTTCAGGGTCGACTATTTCAACAATAATGTCTTCCGCTACAACCAACCCCAATTCACCATCAACCTGATAAGCTATTAAACCAAGTTCCGCACTGGCATAGGCTTGTGAGACAGCAATACCTACATCCGAAAATACCTGCAGCATATCCGCCGTCACGGCTTCACCAGAGACCAATGCCTTGCTAATACTGCATGAGTCTCCATGCAATTCTTGATAGCGAGTAAGCAACGCAATTAAGAATGAAGGCGTTCCGGTATAGCCTGTTGGCTGTAGTTGATTTATCGCTTCGATTTGCGCGTCGGTATTCCCGACTCCCGCAGGAAAAACCGCACAGCCACAAGCTCTTGCCCCGCCATCCATGATGAAACCGCCAGGGGAGAAATGATAAGACAGGGTGTTGTGCACTAAGTCTCCCGCACGAAAACCAGCTGCATGAAAAGCGCGCCCCATACGCCAATGATCCAGTTCGTTACTTTGGCTTTCGTACAGTGGACCGGGAGATTGAAACACCCTAGCCATTTGTCCAATGTTCGCACTATTGATGCCACCAAAAGGTGGGCGTTCCTTCTGCTGTGCGGGCAGATTGAACTTACGAGTAATAGGAAAGCGCGATAAATTCTCCCGACTTACCGCAAGCTTTGGGTCTAAATCAGCAAAAATAGCGGCATAGTGTTCACTGTTGCGCTTGGCGTGTTCAATAAGTCTTGGTAATCGCTCAAATAAATCTCTTTCACGCGCCTGTGCTGATTGATCCTCTTTAGCATCAAATAAATCGCTCATAACCACTCCTTATAACCATCGCTTACGGCGTTTATAGGACTTCAAGTTCTTGAAGCTTTTACGCTCGCCATCTCCACCACCAAGGTAAAACTCTTTCACGTCTTCATTGTTCAGTAGCGCATGCTTACTGCCATCTAACACAATTTTTCCTGACTCCATAATGTAGCCATAGTCTGACGCTTGTAGTGCAAAATTGGCGTTCTGCTCGACCAACAACATGGTAATGCCATGCTCTTTGTTGATCTTATTGATAATGCCGAACACTTCTTTAACCAATAATGGCGATAACCCCATTGACGGCTCATCAAGTAGTATCATTTTTGGACGAGCCATGAGCGCACGACCAATAGCCAGCATCTGTTGCTCGCCACCCGATAAGTAACCCGCCAATCCCGTTCGCTCTTTCAAGCGAGGGAAATAGTCGAACACCATTTCAATGTCTTGCTCGACCTCATTGTCTGAACGCGTATAAGCGCCCAATCGCAAATTCTCAATCACCGTCATGTCTTCAACGATTCTTCGCCCTTCCATAACTTGGAAGATACCGGAACGTACGATCTCTTCTGGGCTTTTGTTATCGATGCGCTCGCCCATGAAATTAATTTCACCACGAGTTACTTCGCCGTCTTCTGTTTTAAGTAACCCTGATATCGCTTTAAGGGTGGTTGATTTACCCGCACCATTTGCACCCAGAAGCGTGACAATTTGCCCTTTGGGCACTTCTAGGCTCACACCACGTAATACCAGAATGACTTCGTCATACACCACTTCAATGTTGTTCACTGAGAGTAATATTTCAGCCGGTTCAATCTCTTTTGCTAATTCGCTCATCAAGCCGCTCCCTGCTCGGTGAGGGTTTCCCCTCACCATCTTTAACTTAGTAACTAATAGCTTATTCAATGAGTAACTTAGTACCCTAACCAATCATCACGGCGTGACAATGTAACCTCAGCCACTTTATTGATATCAACGGCTCCACCTTGGTTGTTACCCATAAATACGTTCACAGTTGTCGTACCGCGGTGATCATCTGGCTGCCAGTTAGCTGGGATACAAACCCCCTCTAAACCTTGTGGTACCCAGTTTTCACGGACATACATGCCTTGTTTGATATTCTCACCCGTGATACCACCATTGGCTTTCGCCCATTCCATCGCTTCTTTCATGTAGAAAGCCGAGCAAACACCTCGAATGTAGTGATGAGTACGGAACTGATCAGGCTGTGACGCGGACTGCTGCGAGATTTCACGTACTAAAGTCATCCCTTGCGTTTCATCGCCCCAAAATGCTGTCATACCTGGGAATACGTAATCTTTTAGACCGTCACCAGCTGCTTCCAGTACGGGTTTATCCCCGCCCCAAATGTTCGCCATGTACTGAAATTGTGTACCAACCGTATTGCAAGACTTAACTAAGGAAATAACCGAACCGCCAAGATTGGCAATGTAACCATAGTTGGTACCTGACTCTTTAAGCGACAAACATTGCGCTTTGAAGTCACCCGGCTTTAATGAAACAACCACAGGGTTTTGTACTTCGAATCCAAGCTCTTCAGCATATTCAGCACAGGCTTCTTTTGGCGCGTTAGGGAATGGATGGTTGTCACCAATGTGGGTGAATTTTGGTGCATCTTGGTTGCCCTTCGCTTCCCAATCATCTTTTGCCCATTTCACTAGTGCGCGACAAGCATCAGAATACGATGCACCGTAGAAGAAGTTATAAGGTGCTGGTTTTGCCGTTTTGGGATTCTTTCCGGTTGGATCCGTTAGGTGCCCTGAATAAGAAGCAGAAAACACCGGGACTTTATCTCTAGTGACGAAAGAGATTAGCGCTTCTGTATCTGCCGTGCCCCAGCCCTGCATAGCGACCATGTCTTTACGCGCCACCCAACGCTTATAGTTTGAAATAGCCACTGGCACCTTGTACGCCATATCGACCGTTTCAAATTCAAGTGCTGTACCATCTATCCCGCCATTATTGTTAATCCATTTTAGCGCGTCGCGCACTCCAGAACCGTATGGTTTACTCACATAAGCAGTGGGACCGGAGAA
Source organism: Vibrio kasasachensis (assembly GCF_050337565.1). Taxonomy (NCBI): domain Bacteria; kingdom Pseudomonadati; phylum Pseudomonadota; class Gammaproteobacteria; order Vibrionales; family Vibrionaceae; genus Vibrio; species Vibrio kasasachensis. Next base: position 337,571 of record NZ_JAKJTB010000009.1, read on the forward strand.
ATCAACCAAGTGCCCAACAAATACTGAATCCTCTGCCTGAACTTCGGTAGTTAACAATGCTGAAGACAGCACCAACGTTGTCGCTAAATATCCTTTGTTCATAACTAGTTGTCCTTGTTATTTAGGTAGTTTTCACGCAAGTACATAAGTACTGTTTGAAATTGATTAATAAGAGAATGGGTAATGTTTCCAGTACGCTCGAATCTGCTGCCAGCGGTGCGCTAAGCCCTGAGGTTCGAAAATTAGGAACAGCATGATGACAAGCCCGACAGCCATCTCCTTCATGTAGGCCAGACCGTCAACGAATTCCGTTGAGGTGCCAAACGAAGACAAGCCTGCTACACCAAACTCTAAAACTTCAGGTAATAACACGATAAATACCGTGCCCATCAAGGTACCTTTTACCGAGCCCAAGCCACCGATAATGATCATGGCTAAGAACTGTATCGACATCATGATGGTGAAGCCCTCTGCTGATACAAAGCCCAAGTAATGCCCATACAGAGCGCCACCAATACCAGCATAAAAGGCACAGATACCAAACGACAATAAACGGTACTTGGTCAAATTTATCCCCATAATTTCGGCTGATAAGTAGTGGTCTCGTACTGAGACAAACGCACGTCCGTCACGTGAACGAATCAGGTTTGACGCCCATAAGTACATAAAAATCAGCGCAAACAGTGCGATGTAGAAAAAACTCTCATCACTGAAGAACTCAAAGCCAAACAAGTTCACTGGGTTGGCACTAGCGCCGTACGAACCGCCACTGAACCAACTTGCCCTAGCAAAAAAATCTTCAAGGATGAACTGTGCCGCTAGCGTTGCTATCGCTAGGTATAAACCTTTGATTCTTGCTGCAGGTAGCCCAAACAGCATTCCCACTATCATTGTCAGATAACCTGCCATTGGAATCGCGAGAACGACGGGGATATTGAACTGGTTGTTAAGCCATGCCGAAGCAAAGGCACCAAATCCAAAAAATGCGCCATGACCAAGTGAAATCTGCCCGGTAAAACCAACTAAGATATTCAAACCAAGTGCTGCTATTCCTAGGTAGGAAATTTGAATAAACAAATTGAGCACATAAATATCAAGCACCAATGGTGCCGCCAACATGGCAATGACACTGGCAATCGCAAGTGAGCGAATCGTCTTGGTTTCAAAAATCGGCGTATCATTTCTGTAGGTGGTACGAAAATCACCACACGGACGCATACTAAGTTGAGTCATCATATTTCTCCCTAAATGCGCTCAATATCTTTGGTACCAAACAGGCCGTAAGGCTTGAAGGCAAGAATGATCAACAGCACATAGAAAGGTGCGATGTTATAGAGGTTACCCACATGCAGGTATTGGCTATCAACGAACTCAGCGAGATTTTCCAACAGCCCAATAATGATACCGCCAACAATCGCGCCAACGACTGAATCTAACCCGCCCAGAATGACAGCTGGGAATACTTTGATGCCGATAATTGACAGTGCATCTGAGACACCATTAACGATTCCGATCACGATCCCTGCTGTCGCAGAAACCATCGCGGAAATAGCCCAACTCACTGCAAATACTTTCTTAATAGAAATACCGAGACTTTGCGCCACCTGCTGATTGAAGGCCGTGGCACGCATTGCCAAACCCGTTTTGCTGAATTTAAAGAACCAGTAGAACGAAACCATAATGATCACAGAGAAAATCAAGCTGAGAATGTAAGCAAACTCAACATTAAGCCCGCCGATGTTGACCACATTGGTTTCGAATACTTGAGGGTAAGACACTGCCGATACACCGAAGATCCACTTCATTAGTGCTTGGAAAAACATCGATAATCCAATGGTGACCATGATGACAGAAATGATGGGTTCACCTATCAGTGGACGCAATACGATGGTTTGTACTGCAATACCAAACACCATCATAAACGCTAAGGTCAAAACAAAGCCGATGACGAATGGCAGTTGCAAATAGACCAATGAAGCCCAGCAAACCCAAGCACCGATGAGAAGAAATTCTCCTTGCGCAAAGTTCACCACTTGGGTTGACTTATAAATCAACACGAAACACATGGCGACAACGCCATAGAGCATGCCAACTATCACGCCATTGATGACGAGTTGCAGTAATAAATCCGTATTCACTATGCGATCCTCCGTTGTTCGCTTTCCAATGTTGGCAGCTCATGCTCAATGAGCGTTTCAACCACTAGCGATGTTTTGATTCGTGTTTTGGTTCCATCCTGATAAGTAATAACGGTATCTACATCCACCTTAGGTTCGTCGCTGTAGATAGTGTCGATAATGTCGCCATATTTTTCAGCGACCACGCCACGGCGTACTTTTCGAGTACGAGTTAGCTCGCCGTCATCTGCATCCAGTTCTTTGTACAACAGAATGAATTTGCTGATTTTTTGCGCCTCAGGCAGAGACTCGTTAACTTTGAGAACTTCATCTTTAACAGCTTGATAAACTTCCGGTTGTGCGGATAGATTGGCGTAGTTTGTAAAGGCAATGCCTTTTTGCTCCGCCCACTTAGACACAATGGCATAGCGGATACAGATGATGGTTGATAACCAAGGCTTGTCTTTGCCAATAACAACGGCTTCAGCAATATAAGGTGAAAACTTCAGCTTATTCTCAATAAACTGGGGCGAATATCGGTCACCGTGGCTGGTTTCTGACATGTCTTTCAAACGATCAATCACGACCAAATGACCTGAATCTTTGAAGTATCCTGCGTCACCGGTATGCATCCAACCATCACGTACATCTTCATCAAATGCCGTCATGTTATTGAGGTAGCCAGTAAACATGCCGCTACTTTTGGCGATGATTTCCCCAACACCATTGGTATCTGGGTTAATCACTTTCACTTCGGCATTATCAAACGCCACCCCTACTGAGTCATAATCGACATCGCCAGCTTGATGCACTGTATAGGCTCCACACATTTCGGTTTGCCCGTACAACTGCTTAAGTGGTATGCCAATCGCTTGTAGGTAGCGAAAAGTGTCTGGACCCATTGCAGCGCCACCCGTGGCAGCAGAGGTTAAGTTAGAAAAACCTAATCGGTCACGCAATGCTCGAAGCAAAATCCAATCCGCCAATATCGAACGCTTACCTTGTTCCAAAGCTTTATTCGCCAAGCTCATGCCGATCTTGTACATCTTTTGTTTAAAAGGCGTTGAATCCATCATGCGCGCAGAGACATCCGCAACGATGTTTTCCCATACCCTTGGGGCAAGCAGAACAAAATGAGGGCCAATTTCACGCAGGTCCGACATCATGGTTTCTTGTTCTTCAACAAAGTTGATAACCTGACGGGCAATAAGTGCCTGACCAACAACGTAAACCTGCTCCATGATCCATGGCAAAGGCAACACAGAAACATAGTTATCACCCGGTTCACGGGGATCTGCTCGTAAATAAGCCGCGCAATGATCTAAAAAAGTTCCGCTATGCAGTAAAGCGAGTTTTGGTTTTGATGTTGTACCTGAGGTGGTACACAAAATTGAAAGGTCACTACCCTTGGTTGATTCAACCATAGTTGGGTATTTATTCGGTTCCGCTTTATCGATCTCTTGACCTCTTTGATAAATTTTTTCCACATCAATCAAACGAGGGTCATCATACTTTCGCATTCCGCGTGGGTCGCAATAAACAATAAACTCGACGCTTGGGATTTCATCTCCTAGCTCTAAAAGCTTGTCACACTGCTCTTCATCTTCCGCAATAATAACTTTAGCTTTTGCGTAGTTTATTAAATATGCCACTTCGTCATGCATTGAATCTTGGTAGATTCCCAATGAGTAAGCTTTCACAGCATGAGCAGATAACTCACCCCAAACCCATTCCGGTCGGTTATCACCCAACAACCCCACTGCATCACCTTCGCCAATACCAAGTTCTTGCAACGCGAGAGACATCCATTTAACTCTGTTTTGATAATCTAGCCAGGTAAACTCTCGCCAAATACCAAATTCTTTTTCACGCATGGCCACCTGCTGTGGCCAATGGGTAGCATTGTGTTGTAACACTTTAGGAAAAGTATCTAAGGTAGTAACATCTGCCCAATCATTACGCTGTTGTGCCATTATGCACTCTCCTCTAATGTTGGTAGTTCTTCACCTAGATAAGCTTTCTTAACATGCGGATTTTCCATTACTTGCTCTGGGTCACCCATCGCTATGTGTTTACCAAAATCAAGCACTAAGACACGGTTGGATATATCCATCACTACACCCATATCGTGCTCAATCATAATGATGGTGATATCAAGCTCTTCGTTCAGGTCCATTATGTAGCGCGCCATGTCTTCTTTTTCTTCCAAATTCATACCTGCCATTGGCTCGTCGAGCAGCAGTAATTTTGGCTTCAAAGCAATTGCCCTTGCGAGTTCAACACGCTTACGTAGCCCATAAGAAAGCGTACCGGCCGTAGCTTTACGGATATGTTGAATTTCCAAAAAGTCGATCACCTCTTCAACGTATTTGCGATGAGCCATCTCTTCTTTCTGCGCATTCGAAAACCAATAAAGAGGTCCCGTGACAAAATTATTTTTTAGGAGGTGATGGCGCCCGACCATGATGTTGTCGAGTACCGACATATGTGAGAAAAGCGCAAGGTTTTGAAATGTTCGCCCTAATCCTAACTCGGCGCGTTGGCTAGGCGTTCGTTTGGTGACATTGTTACCTGAAAATACCACTGACCCCTTATTCGGAGTGTATCGACCAGAGATGCAGTTAAGCATTGAGGTTTTACCAGCACCGTTAGGCCCAATAATCGAAAAAATCTCTTTTTCATTCACATGAAAGCTCACGTCCGTTAAAGCTTTAACCCCACCAAAGGACAATGAAATATCGTTTACCTGCAACAGAGGCGTTTCCGATACCATAATTGATCTCCCTATCGTTTTTATAAGTGCATTCCGTTGATAACTATCTGAAATATAATTAAGTTTGATACAGGCATTCGCTTCAACACCTATGCATCAACTTGTAAATCCAGTTTACGTAAACGTTAACTTCAATTCAGAATAGTGCCTCGTTGTATAAGTTGCAATCCAGTTCACTATGAAAGATTTGAACTAACGCAAACTTTAAGTAAATAAATTGTTAAATATTTTAGATTGTTTATTGCGGCGATTACATGTTTGGATAGTTAGGTCCACCACCACCTTCCGGTGGAGTCCATGTAATGTTTTGACTCGGATCTTTAATGTCACATGTTTTGCAGTGAATGCAGTTAGCCGCATTGATTTGCAGCTCAGGGTGTTGCCCGTTGTGCACTATTTCATACACGCCCGCAGGGCAGTATCTCTGCGCAGGCTCAGCATAAAGCGTCAAGTTTTGCTCAATGGGTATCTGCTGATTGTTCAATCTCAAGTGACAAGGTTGGTTTTCTTCATGGAAAATATTGGAAAGATAAACTGACGAGAGGCGGTCAAAGCTTATCATTCCATCCGGCTTGGGATAATCAATTGATTGACTATTCGCAGCTAAAGCAAGCGCTTGATGATCAGGCGTATCACAACGCACATTCCACCCGGCTTTACCACGCAACACAGTTTGCTCGAGCAGTGCCAAGCTTCCGCCAAGCACGGAGCCAAAACGATGTATTCCGCTAGCGAAATTTCGCGCTTGATACAGCTCTTCATATAACCAAGACTGTTCAAAGTGGCGCTGATAGTCAGCTATGCTCGTATGACTTTCCAGTGCTTCAAACACAGCTTCGGCGGCGATCATGCCTGATTTCATCGCCGTGTGTGTGCCTTTAATTTTTGCCGCGTTAAGCGTCCCTGCATCACAACCGATCAACACGCCCCCCTCAAACTGCTGGGTAGGCAACGAGTGCAAGCCGCCTTTGGTTATCGCTCTCGCACCATAGCTGATTCGTTTGCCATTTTTGAGATGTTTCTCAATTAGTGGGTGATGTTTAAAACGTTGGAATTCATCAAATGGACTCAGGTGCGGGTTGGCATAATTCAAATCGATGATTATCCCCACCGCCACTTGATTACCCTCCAGATGATACAAATAACTCCCGCCCGTGGCTTGATTTGCTAGTGGCCAACCTAATCCGTGTAACACTAAGCCTTGCTGGTGCTGTTCTGGTTGTATTTGCCAAAGTTCCTTAAAGCCAATTGCGTAGTGTTGGGGCGAGCTATTTTCCGCCAAATTATATTTTTTAATCAGTTGCTTACCGATGTGCCCACGCGCACCTTCAGAGAACAGAGTAAATTTTGCCCGCAACTCAATACCCGGTTCGAAATTTGGCTTTCTCTCACCTGATTTATCTAAACCCATATCACCGGTGATCACACCACAAACTCGGTTTTCATCATTGATAATTGGTTGATTTGCACTAAAACCAGAATAGATTTCCACGCCGAGAGCTTCAGCCTGTTCGGCCAACCAACGACATAAATTTCCAAGACTGATGATGTAGTTGCCATTGTTGTGCATCGTCTTTGGAACCGCCCACTGTGGTAACTGATAGCCGCTTTTATCACTAGTAAAAAAACATGTTTTATCTTGCTTCACAGGGGTATTTAGCGGTGCTCCCTTGTTATGCCAATCAGGAAATAGCTCATCTAGACTGCGCGTTTCAAACACCGCTCCTGACAGGATATGGGCGCCAACTTCCGAACCTTTCTCAACCACGCAAACAGAGAGTTCTTGACCATTCTCTATTGCGAGTTGCTTCATTCGGCACGCGGCAGACAAACCTGAAGGACCAGCCCCCACTATCAGTACATCGAACTCCATGTAGTCTCTTTCCATGGTTAATCCCTTTTTCACTTCCATGTTGCGAACGTGTTAAATATCAATATATTTAAAGTTGACGCAAACGTAAAGGTAAATTAACATTCTTTTAAAGACACCATCACATAGTCTTCACTGTAAAAAGGAATCTAACGTGAAAATACTAGTGCCAATTAAGCGAGTCATCGATCCCTACACTAAGGTTCGCGTAAAGTCAGATAACAGCGATGTTGAAACCAACAACGTGAAAATGACCATCAATCCGTTTTGTGAAATCGCCGTAGAAGAAGCCGTTCGGCTTAAAGAGCAAGGCATAGCTGAGGAAGTTATCGTCGTTAGCGCAGGAGAAAAGCAGTGCCAAGAGCAACTGCGAACTGCGCTTGCTCTGGGGGCTGATCGTGCAATTCATATCGAAACCGACCGCAATATTGAACCACTGATTGTCGCTAATTTGCTAAAAGCCATCGTCGAGCAGCAGCAAATTGAACTGGTTATTACCGGTAAGCAATCAATCGATACTGACAATAATCAAGTCGCGCAAATGCTTGCAGCCTTGCTGGATTGGCCGCAGGCAACGTTTGCTTCCAACATCACCTTTGATCAGCAGCATCTTCAAGTTGTTCGAGAAGTAGATGGCGGTTTGATGACTGTTTCCATGCAGCTTCCAGCTGTGATTAGCACCGATCTTCGCCTAAACGAGCCTCGCTTTGCTTCATTACCTAACATCATGAAGGCAAAACGTAAGCCACTAGACATAATTACGCCTGATAGTTTGAACGTAGATGTGGTCTTTAGCCAAACCATTACTGAAGTGACACCGCCAGCGCAACGAAAATGCGGGGTTAAGGTGCAATCTGTCGAAGAGCTTATCGACAAACTACGCAACGAAGCCAAGGTGATTGTATGAAAAACTTAATCATTGCAGAGCATGACAATCATGATCTTCACGTAGATACACTGAGAGTCGTCAACGCGGCAAGCCAAGCTAGCCGAGACAACACGTTATTGGTTATTGGCTATCAATGTGATTCGGTCGCACAACAAGGGAGCAAAGTGGATGGTGTAACGCAAGTTATATGCCTTGATGACGAGTCATATCAGTACCAATTTGCCGAGAGCATTGCCCCTATTGCGACAAATATCGCCGAGAATTATCAGGGCATCTGGCTCAGTTCGTCATCAAAAGGAAAAGATATCGCGCCTAGAGTGGCGGCAAAATGTGGCGTGGGACAAATTTCAGATATTGTACAAGTTGTCGATGAAACTACCTTCATCCGCCCAATTTATGCCGGAAATGCGTTTGCCAAAGTCACCACCAGTGACTGCATACGTGTTGTCACCGTACGCGCTTCTGCGTTTGACCCTGTTGAATGTTCAAATCAAGTCGATGTGATCCATCAGCAAGTGTCTCTGCAATCACCTCTCGTTCAATTAGTATCGGTCGATAAAACCGAATCAGAACGCCCTGAATTAACGGCAGCGGAAGTTGTGATTTCTGGCGGTCGTGGTGTGGGTAGTAAAGAAAACTTCGCTTTAATTGAGCAAGTAGCAGATAAACTTGGCGCAGCCATTGGCGCGTCACGCGCGGCGGTTGACGCTGGGTTTGTTGCTAATGATTTGCAAGTCGGTCAAACAGGTAAGATTGTAGCGCCTAAACTTTACATAGCGGTGGGTATTTCGGGTGCCATTCAGCACCTTGCCGGGATGAAAGAGTCGAAGGTCATTGTAGCGATAAATAAAGACCCTGACTCACCTATTTTCGAAGTGGCCGATTACGGTCTGGTGGGCGATCTATTCGAATTGCTGCCGCAACTCGCGGAACAACTCTAGCTCGAACACCACGAGAAGACAGAAAAACCGCAAAGGGATGAGATTGGGCTATTCATTCCCTTCAATGCTATATATACCCAAGAAACTTGAAGATGCAGGTAGGCGGCAGGTAAGAAAGCCCCTGAGCATAGGTGAACTATGTGATTGGGGCGCACGAACACAGCCAACACCGCTGCAACTTCAAGTATGACGGGTATACCCAAATTAATCGCAGAGGGCACTATGCCAAACCCATCACCTATTTGGTCACCGTCAGCCGAACGTATTGCAAATAGCAACTTGCTTGGTCTTATCGAGCAAATTAACGACCAATTAGATAGCAAATCGATTACGGACTACGCATCACTGCATCAATGGTCAATAAGCGACAGTGCCGCCTTCTGGCAACGTACTTGGGATTTTTGCGAGATTGTTGGTGATATGGGTGACACCATTAATGCTATTGGCGAACCAAAATGGCAACAGCCTAGTGCCAATCGGGATACGGTATGGTTCCCTAATGCTGAGCTAAATTATGCTGAAAACCAGCTCTCCCACGCAGACAAAAACCCTCAACAACCAGTAATACTATTTAGTAATGAATCAGGTGAACAGAGACGATTGAATGGGCAACAACTGCTCGAACAGGTATCAATTGTTCAACAATGGCTTACTGCCTGTGGCATTGAAAAAGGCGATGTGGTCGCCGGCTACCTGCCCTATTTAGCTGAAAGCGTTATCGCGATGCTCGCTACGGCAAGCCTTGGTGCGGTTTGGACATCTACTTCGCCAGACTTTGGCGTAGATAGCGTGGTTGAACGCTTTGGGCAAGTAGAACCCAAAGTGCTATTTTGTTGTAATGGTTATCGCTTTGGCGGGAAAACCTTCGACATGACGGACAAAAACCAAGCGGTTAGCAGCAAGCTAAGCCGTAAAATTGTGGTGTGCGAAATTGAATACATCACCAGTGAAGAACGCCACGCGCCAGTTGGCTTTACCTCTTGGCGATCATTAGCAGATACCTATCAACCTCAGGATCTTGATTATCAGCGCGTCGGATTTAACCACCCGCTGTTTATCTTGTATTCATCCGGCACCACCGGGCAACCCAAATGCATTGTTCATTCAGTTGGTGGTACATTGCTCAACCATGTAAAAGAGCATCAGTTGCACTGTGATATTAAACCGAATGACAAGGTGTTCTACTACACCACCTGCGGTTGGATGATGTGGAACTGGCATGTCTCTTCATTAGCCAGTGGCGCAACGTTAGTGATCTATGATGGTAGCCCCGTCTATCCTGACGTATCGGTATTATGGCAATTGGTGGACGACCATTCCGTATCATTGTTTGGCACTTCGGCTAAATATTTGGAAGCATTAGAACATGCCAACTATCAACCAAGAACTCAGCACAATCTAAGTACACTCAACACCTTATGCTCGACGGGTTCAGTACTTTACCCCGAACAATTTAGCTATGTTTACGATGCTATAAAATCCGATCTGCACTTGGCTTCGATCTCGGGTGGCACTGACATTTGTGGTTGTTTTGTTCTCGGTAATCCTATCTCGCCTGTTTACAAAGGTGAGTGCCAATACGCTGGGTTGGGTAATGACATCCAAATACTCGATGACGATGGCAAAGCATTAGTACAGCAACGAGGAGAATTGACTTGTACCAATTCGTTACCTAATTTCCCCATCGGTTTTTGGAAGGACACTGGTGAGCGTTATCACAATGCTTATTGGAACAAATTCAACGACATCTGGCACCACGGTGATGATGTGATGCAAACGGCTACTGGTGGCTTTATTTTCTATGGGCGCAGTGACGCAACACTTAACCCAGGCGGCGTGAGAATTGGTACCGCGGAGATTTACCAGCAAGTGAACAATCTGCCGGGAATAGAAGACTCAATTGCGGTTGGCAAATTGAATCAACAATCGGAAGAAATATGGTTGCTAGTGAAATTAGACTCTCACAGCGAACTCGACCAAAAACTGACTGATCTAATTTGCCAAACCTTAAAGGCTAAATGCTCACCACGTCATGTACCACGCAGGATTTTTGCCATCAGTGACATCCCAAAAACCCGTTCAGGAAAATTGGTTGAATTGGCGGTCAAGCAAGTGGTTAATGGTCAAGCGGTTAAAAACCTTGGAGCCATTGCAAATCCAAAGATATTGGATGAAATTAAACGATTGTGCGCGAGAAATTAGATGTAAACACGACCAAATTTGAATCAGTATTATCACGATCTAACTTGCGAATACAAAGAACGGAGGAAATGCCTAGTAGAATCACGCCCGCATATACAGCTAAAACACAATAGCTAATCAATTGATGGGAAGTAATATTTCGCTTGTAGTATTCATGCATGTGCATCAACAAAAGGTATACAGAATATCATTGCTTTATCATTTGGCGGATATCAGTATAATCCCCGCTCTATTTCGTCATATCAACCTAAAACGAGCACTCAATGTCGAAACTATTTTTTAAAGGTCGTATCGAGACCAGACAGAATCACGTATTGGCTGGCTTCAATGTAAACCGTGATGTTAAAGCGGGTACTGAAGAGTCACCAATCAAAGTTGTGGTTAATACTGAAGAACGAAAAGCAGAAATTGAAGCGCTTATTGCTGAGCAATCTATCTTTGCAGACATCATTGTAGATGCAACCAAGGAAGAAAATACCCTTGAGCTTGATACTATTCTTAATAAGCCAAAAACCGTGATTTTCGAAAAAACGCCTAACCGTAATGACCCATGTTCATGCGGAAGCGGCAAAAAATACAAGAAATGCTGCGCTTAGATAATCTAAGCCTTTCAATTACCCCGAATTAGCCGGGGTAATTAATTTCGCAATTGACCGATTAACTAATTCGAGTGTTCTCAACCAACCAATCAAGTGCTACCAAAGCTGCTAGTGAACACACCGACTTATCTTGAGCATCAATAAAGCGTAGCTCTTCTATTTCCGCATCCGCTTTGAGTTCACCTTCAAAATCTGCGAAATAGCAGGTTAGCTTGACTGAAACACCACTCGCCTTCCCATCAGCTGCCGCGACAAACGTCTCTGCATATTGGATAGTGTGAGCGACCAAATCAACAGACAGCTCTTCTTTGATTTCACGAATAAGAGCCTGCTCATCACTCTCACAAGCTTCACGCTTACCACCTGGTAAATAAAACAATTCCTTGCCTTTAGAGCGAACGACTAGAAATTTACCGTCACGAATCGTGATCCAAGCGAGTTTATCGATTACTTTGTCCATTTTTTGTTTCCAATGCTTTTACTTACTCTAAACCGTGAGTAACGGTTCCAGATATGGCTAAGAGAGCTAAATTATCTTAGCTCCCACGCAAACTTGGATTCTAACGGTCATCAGTAGTGATGTCGCGGAAAAACTTGCCCGGCTGAATTGTTAAGATCATCAAATCTCCTCCTAAAGTAGGATCTTTTTGGGCCCAATGGAGCATGTCGGCTATCTAATCGAAATACTAATATGAGTGCATCAAGGTGCTTTGGACATCCCAGAGCGGAAATCATCAGACCATGGAAAAAATTGAACTCTAAGGGTCTACATTTCGAGGTGACATATGATCTATGCATATCCGGGTAGCGATAACTCAATTGTGTCTTTTAAAGCGCAGTACGAAAATTTCATCGGCGGTAAATGGGTTGCTCCTGTAAAAGGGCAATACTTTGACAATACTACGCCAGTCACTGGCGAGTCGTTTTGTCGTATCCCACGTTCATGCGCACAAGATATTGAGTTAGCTTTAGATGCAGCTCACGCGGCTAAAGATGCATGGGGACGAACTTCTGTACAAGAGCGTTCAAATATTCTACTCAAAATTGCCGATCGTATTGACGCTAACTTAGAAACATTAGCCGTTGCCGAAACTTGGGATAATGGTAAAGCCGTACGTGAAACCCTTGCAGCAGATGTACCCCTAAGCTCAGACCATTTCCGTTATTTTGCAGGCTGTATTCGCTCTCAAGAAGGTAGCCTGTCAGAAATTGATAACGATACTGTTGCGTACCACTTCCATGAACCACTTGGCGTTGTAGGACAAATCATTCCTTGGAACTTCCCATTACTAATGGCGGCATGGAAACTTGCCCCTGCCCTTGCTGCCGGGAACTGTATTGTTCTTAAACCCGCAGAACAAACGCCTGCCAGTATCTTGGTATTGATGGAGCTAATTGAAGATCTTCTTCCTGCAGGCGTACTAAACATTGTGAACGGCTTTGGTAAAGAAGCGGGCGAAGCTTTAGCCACCAGCACACGTATCGCCAAAATTGCATTTACAGGCTCAACAGCAGTCGGGAGCCACATCATTAAGTGTGCCGCCGAAAACCTAATTCCTTCAACGGTAGAGCTAGGTGGTAAATCGCCAAACATCTATTTTAAAGACGTTACGCAACACGAAGATGACTACCTTGATAAATGTGCTGAAGGTTTTGTTCTTGGTTTCTTTAACCAAGGTGAAGTGTGTACCTGCCCTTCGCGTGCGCTCATCCAAGAAGATATCTTTGACCAATTCATGGAAAAAGTACTGCAAAAAACCAAAGACATTATTCGTGGCAATCCATTAGATACCACGACTATGGTGGGTGCTCAAACTTCACAAGAGCAGTACAACAAAATCATGGGGTATCTTGATATTGGTCGCCAAGAAGGTGCTAAAGTGCTCAGTGGGGGCGATTCAGAAACATTAGGAGATGCATTAAACAATGGCTTCTATGTTCAGCCAACGATCTTGCAAGGTGACAACTCTATGCGCATCTTCCAAGAAGAGATATTTGGCCCCGTCATTGCTGTAACCACATTTAAAGATGAAGCCGAAGCATTAGAGATTGCCAACGATTCTGCCTATGGTTTGGGTGCAGGTGTTTGGACTCGTGACACCAACCTGGCTTACCGTATGGGTCGTGGAATCCAAGCTGGTCGTATCTGGACTAACTGCTACCACCTCTATCCAGCACATGCAGCGTTTGGTGGGTATAAAAAATCTGGCATTGGACGCGAGACGCACAAAATGGCGTTAGATAATTATCAACAGACCAAGAACTTGCTTGTCAGCTACAGCACTAGCCCACTTGGTTTCTTCTAACCCTTAACTCTATCACTCCCAAATCAACTTGGTTTGGGAGTGATATTATTTTTACACCCCCACTGCATCGCTTAGCCATTGCAAATAGACTCCTCACTCCTATTCGAGAACTTAACGATTTATCTCATCCCCTGAGCAACACGCCACTAATTTACCGACAATTATTTATGAGCTTCGCCTACAGTCCTGTGAAAAAATTTAAATAAAACTAAGGCACTGCAAATTTTGGACACTTGACTGCAAATAAAGCCAAAAAATGAGCGACAATCAAGATTTAACGCTAACGTAACATATACGATACACATAGAGACATGATTTTAGCCTTAAATTCCACCAATTTGACCATCATCAAGGGTACGAAATCAGTCAAATGAAATCTCACATACGGAAATAGTGGATTTTAAAACAATTAAAAACTTTGACCAATAGAAAAAAACTGTCAGCAACAGGATAGAAAATGACGACTATAAAAACTAAACATGCGGTCAGTAAAGTACGAGATCCCCAACAGGCAAGCCTTGATATATATAAACAGTTAGATAACCCTCAAAACGGATTTGTACTGTTTTATTGCTCTGTTGTGTACCCACTCGATCAACTTGCCAATGCCATGAAAAACCAATTTACCAATATAGAACTGGCTGGCTGTACAACCGCAGGTGAGGTAACGAGTGATGGCTATGAGCAACACTCTCTCGTTGCTATTTGGTTCTCTCCTGACTATTTTTCCATTAGTTCAACCACTATTAATTCAATTGAATCATTTGATCTCATTGCTGCACAGACAAAAATTAATCAACTGGTTGAGAGATGCAGCTTTAAAGAACTAGCCGAAATTGAAGGCAATACCTTCATTCTTACCTTGATTGACGGGCTTTCAACCAAAGAAGAGCAGTTGCTCAGTATTCTAAACTCTGCGGCAAACGGAATTCCTCACTTTGGTGGTTCCGCCGGTGATGATGTTAACTTGGCAAATACTCACGTTTACCATCAAGACTCATTTATCGCCAACGCCGCCGTTGTCATCATGGTTAATACACGCTGCAAATTTGAAGTGTTCAATTGTAATCACATCTGCTCTTCAAAAGAGAAGTTAGTGGTCACCGAAGCTAATGCGCAAACCCGCACGGTTTATGAACTCAACTCCGAGCCAGCCGCATTAGAATACGCTCGAATCCTTGGTCTCGACATCAGCGAACTCAATCCAGAAATATTTTCACTGCATCCACTCGCGGTAAAAATAGGAGACAACTATTACGCTCGCTCCATCCAAAAGGTCAACAAAGAGGATTTCAGCCTGACCTTCTACTGCGCGGTAGATACAGGAATCATACTCAGCGCAGTCAAAATGGAGAGCATTATTGATTCGTTGTTAAACAAGCTAAAAAACCTAAAACAAAGGCTCCTCAAACCAGAGCGAGTACTCGCGTGTGATTGCTTCTTAAGACGGTTGGAAATTGAACAAATGGGTTTGATGAACGAGATCGCGGACCTTCAGAATCAGTATCGAATTTTTGGTTTTAATACCTACGGTGAACACATCAATGGTATGCACTTAAACCAAACTTTTACCGGTGTGTATATCTCTGGAGACTTGAATGAATGACCTGCATTTAAAGGAGGAAATCGAGAAGCTCAAATTGGAAAATAGTAAGTTGGTTAAAATTAACCAAGTACTAATGAAGCGTGTCGAAGATGGTGGAAGCGTTCAGAACATCCCATACGCAACGTTTGAGCATTCAGTACAGCTCGCTGAACAAGTTAAAGAAAAAACACAGAAACTCAACGAAACCCTCGCAAAGCTCGAACGCAGTAATCGCGCTCTGGTACAAGCCAACGAACAAGCCAATATATTTAAACAACGCTTTATCGATGCCATTGAAAGCATTTCTGACGCTTTCGTTTTACTCGACAGCGAAGGTCGAATTATTCTGCAAAATAGTCATTTCTTAAATTACTGGAAAAATGTCGGCATCAAAATTGAGGAAGGCACTAACCTCAACGACTTTAAAACACTCGCAAAAACACGCGGTATCATCTCTCAAGCGTACCCTGCTAATGCCGATCATAACGCGGTGTACAAGCTGTCCGATAACCGCTGGTTTCAGTTAAGTGAACACCGCACACGCGAAGGTGGCTGGGTCATGTTATATACCGACATAACGGCTTTGAAAGTAGCTGAAAGTGAACGCTACGAACAAGCGATGGCACAGAAATCTAAACTACTTCAAAATCTGGTTGATAACCTGTCGCAAGGCGTCATTCTGATCAGCAGCCATAATCAGATTGAGGTGTGGAATAAAAAGTTTGTCGAGCTCAGTAAACTATCCCCCCAAATGTTACGTGCTAAGCCCTACTTCTCAAATTTTCTTAACTTAACCGAGCTTGATCTTGAAGTTAAATCACACGGGGTTGACTGCTGTTACGTGCAAACATTATCAAATGGAACCGTACTTGAAATTAGAGATCACCGACTGAATAACGGCAAACTAATCAAAACCTTTACTGACATAACCACCTCTCACCGCTATGCAGAATCTTTGAAAAAGAGTGAAAGTTGGTTGAGGCTTATCACCGATAATGTACCCGCAATGATTGCGTATGTCGGTTCTGATCTAAAATTTCAGTTTACCAATAAAGTCTATGTCGATTGGTATGGCAGAAAACGAGGCGAGCTTTTTGGCGTTGATTTAGAAAAAAGTCGTGTTAACGGGGACTTTAGCCAACTGCAACCTTATGTCGCAAGAGCGCTCAAAGGAGAAAGTGTCAGTTTTGAAATAGAAGAAGTGAATCACTTCGGCGAGCCCGCCCATTTGCACAAATCTTATGTCCCTAATCGAGATAATAATGGCAATGTACTGGGGTTCTTTGTATTGGTGAGAGATATTACGACTCGTAGAAACCATGCCCTCGCACTGCAAAAGGCCAACGATTCACTTGAAATACGGGTCGATGAACGAACATCTCAATTACAAAGTCTAAATGATGTTTTACGTGTTGAGGTTGATGAGCGTCGTCGGGCTCAGCTTGAATTAACGACCGCTAAGAGCGAAGCAGAACAAGCTAACCTATCCAAAACCAAGTTTCTTGCCGCGGTAAGCCACGATCTACTGCAACCACTAAATGCGGCTCAACTGTTTACCAGCTCATTGGCTTGCCAATTAGTCAATGACAGTGATGCCTCTCTACTTGATTCTATTTCCAATTCATTGGATGATTTGGAAAACCTCATTGGCTCCTTAGTCGACATTTCAAAGCTTGATGCGGGTGTTGTTAAAGCTGATAAGAGCTCATTTAATGTCGGTGAACTATTAAGTAATCTCGTCAATGAATACCAACACGTATCACACCAGTACAATGTTCAGTTAAGACACGTACCCTTTAACTGTATAGTGCATTCAGATAGCGTGTTACTCGCTCGAATTCTAAGGAACTTTCTATCAAATGCCTTTCGTTACACAGATAAAGGCAAGGTACTGATAGGCTGCAGGCGTCAAGGTGATTCTATTTCTATTCAGGTTTGGGATACCGGCGCCGGCATTGCAGAGAATCAACTCAATGAGATATTTAAAGAGTTTAAGCGCTTAAAATCATCACAAAAAGTATTTAGCAACGGCCTTGGCTTGGGGTTAGCTATTGTCGATAAGCTTTCAAACGTTCTTGAGCACCCTATTCTAGTGCGCTCAGTCGAAGGTAAAGGCTCTGTTTTTTCCGTCAAGGTACCAAGTGGGACAATAGAGAAAGAACCGTTAAAACAAGATAACCTCAGCCGCGTCTTAGCCAATACCAATTTGGCTGGGCGACAAGTATGGCTGATTGATAATGATGCGAGTATTTGTGATGCCATGCGACAACTGCTATCAGGTTGGCAATGCAATGTCGTTACCGCCACCAGCCTAGAACAACTAAAACAAAAAGTGGATACAGAAAATGACCACGCTGATGTTCTAATTGTTGATTATCACTTGGATGATGACATTAATGGGCTTGATGTTACCGTCGATATAAATAAAGACCGAACCAGCCCGATTCCTACCTTAATGATCACAGCAAATTACAGCGAAGATTTAAAAGTGCAGGCCAAAAACATGGGCATTTTATTACTCAATAAGCCGGTAAAACCAATGAAATTGAAAACGTCGATTTTCTACTTACTAAAATCAGGATAAATCCTAGATCAGAAACATAGTTATACCCAAGTGACTTCAAGACGCAGGATTCAGAGCCTTGTCACTGGCTCCAGTTTAAGGAAAACAACGACGTGGAATAGCGATCTATTTCCTAGTTGTTTGACGAGAAAATGGTTCCAGTGACAGGCTCCCGAAGGGCGAGTTTGTTAGGTTTGCAGACTACGTTATCGATTCTTAATTTAGAGCGACTAGATTTGCAAATCGATGCCTTGCCTGCAAACCTAACAACTCTCGCTGAACTAAGCATCTTGAGGTTACTTGGGTATAGACTGATGCAAATTAACGCTTAAGGTATTGGTTAAAATCAATGCCACTGCAACCAAGTACTGCCTGCACTCGATTGGAGACACCCAACTTTTTCAATATTGACGAGACGTGTGATTTCACAGTTGTCTCAGAGACATTTAAGTTGTAAGCAATTTGTTTGTTGGCTTCGCCTTTAGTCATGCACTTCAACACCATCAATTGTCGCCTTGTTAGTGATGACAGCATCTCTGGAAGCAACGGGGATTCATGTCTGGAACTAGCGTTCGTTGGGGTACGAATAATATCTGAGGGCAAATAAACATTCCCCTCTAAAACGGTCGCTATTGCTTCTGAAATATCTTCTTTCGATGAAGATTTAGCGATAAAGCCAACCGCACCATAGGCGATGGTTTGGAGAATGATTTCTTTCTTATTCTCTGCTGAAACGACCACAACAGGCGTTGTGGGGCATTCATTAATAAGATCAAGTAACCCATCGAGCCCCGACATACCGGGCATGTTCAGATCAAGCATGATAAGATCAATGTCTTCATTGCCTTTGGCAAACGCTAGAGTAGTAGCAATATCTTCCGTTTCGTGACTTGTACTGTCGGGAAACCGACTCGCTAAAATATGTACAATTGCATCTCGAAATAGTGGATGATCGTCTGCTATCAATACCTTGTACATGACACAGTCTCGCTGTTAGTTGACCTACTACTCAGCTTAACCCATTGAGTTTTCGATACAAGCAAATGCCCTCATCCATTAGTCGTAAGAGTGTTCGATTTAGAGATCGTTAATGAAGGCGTAATCTCTCAACACGTCAATCAACAACGAATAGCTTTGCACCAAATTCTGTAGAAGAGCGATGAGCCTCGGCATTATCTGCAACCTGATAACTCATACCCGGTTTTAGAACATAAGTACGACCATCTTCTAGCTCTGTGGTCAATTCGCCAGAAATACAGAACAAGACGTGCCCTTTGTCACACCAATGGTCAGCGAGATAGTTAGGCGAATATTCCATCATTCGCACTCGAATCTTGCCAAACTGTTTCGTTCTCCAATAAGCCACACCAGTCTCACCCGTGTGCTCAGTAGCCTCGATTTCACTCCAATCAGTGATTCCAAAAGGTAGGTTATCAATATCCATTTTAGCAACTCCATACTTTAAAGTGGTTATTCAAAACTATCTAAGTCAATATTATACTTACGCAAAACCTCTTGCATTTGTAGCTTTTTTTGCCCAGCCGCAACAGCCATCACTTTAGCTGTCACGTCGGAAATTTCACCTCTCGTGATACCCACTTTCTTTGCTTCATTCAGGTAATATCGAGTACATGGTAAGCAGTTCATCGCCATTGCCGCCGATAAACCAACCAACAATTCCGTACGTCTATCCAAATGCTCATTGTCATGAGTAGAGCGATAAAAAGCCCCATACACTTCTTGATGCTTTCCAAGCATAAAACCTCCTTGTTATATACCTCAAATAATATGACTCCCCACTTAAGCTCATCGTTGACTCTAGTCAGGTGCCTTATTGGTCCTTAATTTCGCTGCGCAAACGCTTAATCCATTATTAGCTATAGGCGTAGTTAAGAGTTGTTCTTAAGATACTTTTTAACTTTCTTCATTGCCATCTGACGCTTTAAAGGAGACAAATAGTCGATGAATAAATTCCCGGACAAGTGATCGATTTCATGTTGCATCACAATAGCAAGGAACTCACCATTTTCTATTGTGATCGGGTGACCGTTGCGATCCAACGCAGAGACAACTACCGAAGTAAAACGCTCCACATCCGCATAGTAATCAGGTACAGATAAACACCCTTCCTGCCCTAGTGCTTTTTCACTACCGCTAACCACTACCGGATTAATAAGTATCAAGGGATCATTTCGTTCATCTGAAAGATCGATAACGACGATTGCCTCTTTACGACCAACCTGAGTTGAAGCTAATCCTATGCCGTTGTCTGTGTCATAGAGCGTATCCAACATATCGTTGATCAATGTTTGTACTGACTCAATGTCACTCACTGTCTCGCTCTTAACCTTAAGCCTTGGATCTGGTACCGTCAGAATTTCTAAAACTGCCATAACTCTATTTAATACTCATTAAGAATGATGTTGATTTCGCCGAGAAAGTGCCCAGTATTCATGCCATTGATTGATATGGCAAGTACGTCCAACGATAAATAGTAAAATTACACACCTCAACAATAAGCTGGTGTGCAAATTTTCATAGCTACTCTATGGGGAAATATAATATCAGCAGGAGGGATTTGAGGAGCGATGGTTATCGCTCCTTTATTAACCTTGATATACCCGTCATACTTGAAGCTGCAGCGGTGTTGGCTGTGTTCGTGCGCCCCAATCACATAGTTCACCTATGCTCAGGGGACTTTCTTACTTGCCGCCGACCTGCACCTTCAAGTTTCTTGGGTATACAACTAGTATCAATACAAGGTTTTAGATAATTTGAAAGACTTAAACAATCTTTCTGTGAACGGGTTAATGTCTGCTTCCGAATTAAGTCGATAAATCATCGCACCGCCATCAACTGAGAACTTAAAGTCCACAGAAGTAGCGCTCGCTCCAACTACGTCACCTTGCTCAAGCAAACGGAAAAACGCCCACGGTCCTCGTATATTTATACTTCGAGGTGACATGTTATTTTTCGAAGGCACTAACGTCACTTTGGAGACGGCAGACTCACGGAAAGTATTTGGCCAAATAAATTCAACACTGTCTCTCGGACCATGATTATAGGCGAGATATTGACCGTCCACATTCAATACACTACGACGCTTGTCGCTGCTTAAAAGCAATGGCTCAACTGAAAAACTAACATCCAAAACCCCTTTGCGGTTAAAGAATGCTTGCCTAATTTTATTCGCCTGCTCAAGCTGATTGATCACCTCTTTTCGCACTACACCTTGCGTGTAACCTTCATCATTTACAGCGACTTTTTCTTCAACAAACATTTTCAATTGAGTGTTATAGAAATTATCCAAGGTGCCATCTGGGGCAAAGAAGGCTTCAAAATCTTCAAACGAACTATCTTTCTTCGACGATGGATTAAATGGATAGCGACCCGCTAACTTTTGCTGGAACGTTTTATAGACATCATCATGCCAACGAACCTCCAAATGCCTAATCGCTTCTTGCTTAACCACATACCAACTTTCTTCGGCTAATTTTTCTAGCATGGTATCCAGTGGTTTTGGTAATCCCGATGCAATACGTTTAACTGTATAAATTGGGTCAGCATTAACTAGCTTGACGCGTGCTTTTGTTGCATCTAATGCCGCCATACCGACATCTGGCGATTCTTTGATAGATTTAACATAATTGTGCAACCCTTCCACAGCTAGCAGAACTTCATTAATGTACGCAGGCTTATCACCCACTTCTACAAGCATGCTGTTCAATTCAGTAAATGGGGCATCAATTTGTGCAGCGACGTTATATTTGGAATTTTTTAACAACTCTTCCTGTGCCACTTCATCGCTGGCAATACTGGCGTACATTTGTGTGTTGCTTTCTAGTACACGGAGTAAACGCTGAATAGGTTCAATACTACTGGTTAAATTTTCCAGAACAGACACCGCATCATTGATATCATGGAAATAGCGAATGTTTATCTCACTCAGTGCACTACTCCAAGTACTGGTATAATCCGCAACATACAGTTTGCGTACGTTTTCACGTAATGCCAGTTTATCCGCTTCGCTAAATTGCGCCGATTTCGATAGCCCCAGAACCCAACTATCAATCAATGCAAGTTCCGAAATAGATTCGGACTGAGGCATGAAATAGTCTTCAAAACCTTTTTTGGTTAACATTTGAGGAATATATATCGCGCTACTATTGACCGCTCGCTCTTCAAACACCACGTCAAAAACCGGACCAATAAGATTACGCAAATTAATGGATGGACCAAGAACAACTTGAGAGTTGAGCTTTAGATTGCGGTATACACGCTGGTCATTCGGTATCACACTCAGCTCTGCTTGAACTCTGCCTATTTCATAGTCATACGGCTTCATGACTTGCTCAGAATTTAGGTCGCCTTTCGCCCGTGATCCCGTCAAATCGGTATGCAACATGGCATAATCTAAGTGATCAATTAGCTCTTTTTGAATCTCTCTCTGACCAGCATATTCCCTCTGCCAATACTTGCCGAAGTAATCGAGTACATAATGTTTATAGCGACCACTATTATCAACCATCATCCGATAGACCCGCAAAACGGCTAACTTATCTTCATCTGTCCTTGCTTGCCTAAGCTGGACCACTAAATCAGCCATCAACATTGGCAGGAAACGGCTTTCGAGCAAGTTTAGATACGTCTCTTCGACCATTGGACCTATGGTATGACCTTGATATAAGCCAAAGTCAGAAATGTACTCAGGTTTATCGCGAAAGAAACCAAATTCTAAAGTCGCTTCACGTATTTTATTCAACGGCTCCAATACATCTTGCTGTGAAACCGTACTGATGTTGGGTACAAACTCATTTTTGTATTCGTTAACTTTAGTTAATACAGCATCGGAATGTTGTACATTGTCGAGATAGTAACGGTGCCACGTTCCAACCAGTAAAACCGTAGCAATTGAACACGCCATTACGGTTAGACCAATTACGCGGCGATTTTGTTTTGTCACGCGGACATTATCAGACGCCAGCCCAGCTTCGGGGTAAATAATATTATTGAAGAGTTTTTGCGTAAAATAGATGGTTGAATTTTTCGCTTGTTGCGCTTTATTAATGGCGTGATCTAACCCATAGCGGCGTGAAGCGGCATCATCAAATGCATTGGTTGGCACACCTTGCTGATACACCGAAGTGAAATAAACACCACGCACCAAAGCCGACGTCGAAAATTGGTCACTCGCTAAAGCTTCAGTTAAAAAATTCGTTAAAATATCTTTTAGACCCGAAACTTGTCGAGTAAAACTGTAAATCGCATTACGCTCTTCCAGAGACATCGGCGCCGAAACCGCATGAGGTAATACATCATTAACTCGTTCGATAAACTGACCATATTCTTGCGAGAATTCATTAAGCCAGCTATCTAATTCATCAACGGAATCAAGCGAGAAAGTAAAGCCCAACACCTCTTCACGTTGGCGACGTGTGTAATGCTTAAAGAACGGTTCAAACCCATGTAACAAGTCTAGTTTTGTCAATGTTACATAGACAGGTAAACGGGTCGATAAACTTTCCATCAACTCACGTAGACGCGCACGCAAAAGGTTTGCGTAAGCTTTGCGCTCAGTTGCGGTTCCTGTCGCAAGACGCGAAACATCCAAAGCCAAAACGATACCATTGAGCGGACGACGGTTGCGCGTTCTCCCTAACCAATTGACAAAGTGCAGCCATAAGCGGCGTTCCATTTCTCCACTATCTTCATTACTGTGATTACCCTGAGTAAGAAGCTCGCCATCCGGGTCGATCAGTACAGACTCATCACCAATCCACCAATCAAATGAATACGGGTTTTCACTTTTTTGTCCAGAAGCGCGCATAACCGATGAAAATACGTAGTTTTGTCCTGAGCGATTGATCAAACTCGTCTTGCCCGCATTTTCTAGACCAAGAACTAAGTACCACGGCAAAGCATAAAGATAGTCATGCTGGTTTATATTCTCTTTCATCGCCACCATGACACGATTCAGCTCAATTTCTTGTCGCTGTTCATACGCTTTTATTGGGTCTTCTCGTAACTGTTGTTCATGTTGTTGATTTTCTCTAAGCCCCAACAGTTTTCGCCATTGCAATACCCCCCATAGGGCAAGCATTGATAAGCTAAATAAGCTGCTTACTACCGCTCGTTCAATGATTGAATCTAAAGGTGTATCACCTGCAATTTCTAGCCAAGGACCAGCCCACCAAATTGCCACGTTCACTAACAGAAATAAGCTAATTAGTAAAATAGGCATCGCCGAGATGAAGTTTGGTTTTAACTTCCGCACGATCCTAAAAATGTAATTCCACATGGATTTTTATCCTTCGTTTACTGTGACGTTGTGTATTGTTCTAATTGCTCGACCAATGAGGGCTCCCAATCAATTACACTCATGGTAGTAATTTGAGAATGCAGCGTTTGGTACTGCTCTTTCGCCATTGCATCTAAACTATTAGCGTTCAACAAGTCTGCGGATAACAACCGCCAATAAAACTTGTCTCTAGGTTCATTTGCCTCTAGTAAGCCATCATTGAGCATGGATAACGCCACCGCTATTCCTCCCTCTTTTGCGAGGATAGCTGCTTCTTCACCCTTCTCTTGCCAAGTACCACCCAATGAATTTGAGCCGCCCGCATTTTTATAGCTTAAAAGCCATTGCTTCACTGCCTCGCTGATAAAAGGTTCACCCCCTTTAAATTTGAGGTCGAGTAACATCGGCATACGCGCCAAAAATTGCTCACTTTCACTTAAGATCGCATCACACCACGACTCCTTTCCAAGGCTTTGTGCGATTTGGTAACTCATCATTTGACCTTCAAACCAAAACGGAGCCATCGTTAGACTCTGTTCTACCTTCTGCCATAAGACTAAATCCGGGCTACGCATATGATCTTGATACTCTTTGACTCGCTCTTGCATCATTCCACGTAGTTGTGTTTCCCCGCTCGCTGCATGTTCTGGCAAAGAAGTAATGCTAGACCAGACAGCATAACGCCGTACCCTTATCGCGAGGTCCGTTCCAAACTCTTGTTGCGATAGAAAATCAGCGACTTTGAGTATTGATTGCTTTGTCGCCTTATCACTCGAGCTGTCAATTGAGACGGCACTCTTAACTGTAGATATTTGCTCTACGACTGAGGTCTCTTCTTCGTGAGTGTCGACATTTTCTCGTTCCGTTGCTCGCTGCTGCTGGCTACCAATTTTTGTAACCAAGCTTTCTACACCGTCGGAAGATACGCCTTGTTTGATGGTGGTTTTTAGCCACGCTTCTGTTGCAAGGGTTAAATCATTACGTTCCTGATGACTAAATTGACTGAAGTCTAGCTTGCCGATAGCCAAAGAAAATCGCTGTACGATCTGGCCAAAAAATTTACCACGAGTAACACGTCCTTTCTCTCCTGGTACGGGAAAGCAACCATCCCAGTACAAATTCATAAAATGAGTTACTAACTCTATTGAAGTAATAAACCGGACAGGTGTTGCGTCGTTGTGCAAACATTGCAACAAATAGATAAGCAACTTGAGATCTTTACTCTTCTCACCCAGCAGCTTTAGCGTACTTTGCTCGACTTTTTCCCATTGCACACTCGTGTGTGATAATGAACCGACCTTCATCATTTGATCTTCGATGAAATCATATAACGGCTCGTCGACTAGGCGCTTTCCTACAGGATTGTCTGCCTGAATCGGCTGAGTTACATAACGGCAATAATTATTTAGTTTCACTGTCACTAGTTACCACCCACAACGCATTTGTAACGCAGTTTGTAATGTCGAAAGGTTACTGGCATCAAACCAAAGTCCATCAACTAAAGGGGAATTTGAACGTAGAACTAAACGGTTTTGCTTTGCCATTGCTTTCATCATTGCGATTGCCGGCATACCCCTTCCCGATGAAAACAACAGACCTAGGTCGTCACTTCTCCATGATTGAGCAGGCATACCAACAATCGATATTTGCACTTTAGGGTCATCTATCGCGCTCGGAAACGCCAACTCAACTCGGCTCAAATTATCAATACAGCTCAGTAGCAACACCGGTTTGGTATTTCCTGCAAAACCCGTATTTTTATTTAGAGCCATTAACGTAACCCAAGCATTACCTTTGTCACTGTTACCTTGCGTAGTTAGATGACTCACGTCCCCTGTTTGATATTGGTTTAAACTATCAAACGCTCGTTGCCATGAAATCGGCACATCAGAGTGCGGTAATGGGTTAGATAGCACGTTCGCCGGTGTATTAAATAGTGCATCAAAACAACTTAACCTATCCAAGCGCGATGTTATCTCGGTGCACTGCTGGGCACGCTCAAATGCTTCATCAGAAGCTTGCGCGACTGACAAGCCCATGCTCAAGCATAGCCCGACAGAAAGACTGAAGTTTATTTTCATCATGGTGTTTTACTTTCCAACTTTTGGCACTTGTAGGCCAAGGTACGCTTAGGTATACCAAGACTTTCGGCAGCTTTTGCTCTATCACCAGAAAAGTATTGAAGACGTTCGCGAATAATATGTATTTCAAATTCATTGACTGCCAACTTCAAGTCATCAATTAATTCAAAGTTTAAACTAAGCCCTGATTTGTGCTCTTCACTCCCGTTCAGATCTGTTGCTGATTTCGCAACGAAATCCATACCAGATAAACGATGTTCAAAGCAGTGTTCTTCAACTTGGGTTGCATCGGCAGTTTGCGCGCAAGCAAATTCGATCAGGTGTTTTAACTCGCGCACATTGCCTGGAAAATCATACCGCTGAAGGCAATCGATTGCTTTGTAATCTAAACCGCGAATACTGGTTTGATGTTGCTGGTTAAAAGAGTCAACAAAGTGCTGGCTAAGCATTTCAATATCTTCAATTTTTTCTGCAAGGGTTGGCAATGTAATTGGATATTGCAGCAATCTGTAATACAAATCTTGGCGAAATACTTTGTTTTTTACTTGTGCCAGCAGGTTCACGTGTGTCGCCGAAACTAAACGAAAATCCGATGTAAGCTCATCTTTACCACCTAAAGGTCTAAACACTCGGGATTCAAGCACACGTAGTAACTTGGCTTGCAAGTTAAGGGGCATGTCTCCAATCTCATCCAAAAACAGCGTTCCACCGTCAGCTTGCGCTATTAAACCTTTCTTTTCTTTGTCTGCTCCAGAAAAAGCGCCTTTGCTGTAACCAAATAGCTCACTTTCAAGCAGGCTTTCTGGAATCGCAGCACAGTTGATCGCAACAAAGGGGGCATCTTTTCTCGGTGAAAGTTGGTGTACTGCTTGCGCGACCAACTCTTTACCTGTACCTGTCTCTCCTTGAATCATCACTGACAACTTTGAAGGAGCGGCATTAATGATCTGCTCGCGTAATTTATCCATAGCGCTACTATTGCCAATCAAGGTTCTAGATAGCTGAGCGATGGTGGTTGAACGTACTTTGTCACGTTCAACATCAGACAGTGATTCAGACAACACCTGACGATTCTGATTTTCACGCTCTATTTCGTTTAACAGTGACCATTGATGAGTAAACACACCTAAGAACTTCACAAATTCCAGCTGCTCGAATAGATTTTCGACAACGCTATGCTCACCAATCAACAGCAGCACAGATTCAACTTGCTTATCTCCCAACGGTAAAGGATGTATCATCACGGAGTCCAATAGACCGACATTGCGTGTAAGTTCATTAAAACAACGATTTAGACGCCAGAACACCAGTTCGTCTGAGTTCAAACACATCGCTTTTGCCGATTGCAATACATGCGCAAAAGGACAATCAAAATCAGTAACAGACCAGCTTAGTTCGAGAGCACTATCCTGCGGCAACAGCATACGACCATCAGAACTAGGAATAAGTAGCATGCACTTATCAAGCCTTAGCTCTTGGCGCAAGATGTCCACAAACATGGTAGCCAATTGACTCGGTTTTCTCGCGACAACCAGTTCAGTTGCGTAAGCTAACCACTGATTCATGTTCACTCAACCTCTCCGATGAACTCGCCGTCCTCAGCCGCTAAATAGATGCGGTTGACTGGCTTACGGTCAGCCAATTTGTTTAATAACGACAATGAAATCGGCGGTAGTAGTTGCCCTTCAATGATCGCTTCGAGCATACGCGCACCATTTTCAGAGCGTGTCGCTCGATTTAAAATTTCAGCGATCAAACTGTCTTCAATGACAACTTCGGCGGCATATCGCTGTATAAATAGTTGTTCAAGGCTAGCCAGTTTTCCTCGCACTATCTGCTCAAGTACTTCTTTCATAAGCGGCAGATAGAAAACCGTTTCCATTCGCGCAAGCAACGCTGGTTTGAAGAATGCGGCCAACTCCGAGTAAAGGCGCTCATCCAGAAGGCTTGGTTGATCAGCATGATCAACTATCGTTTGATAGCCCAAATTCGATGTGAGGAAGAAAACAATATTCTGACAATCTATCAAACGCCCTTCACCATCACACAGCTCCCCTTTATCAAACGCTTGATAGAAAATATTGAGTACTTCAGGGTGAGCTTTTTCCACTTCATCGAGCAACACTACCGAATAAGGCATCTTGCGGATCGCTTCCGTCAAAACTCCCCCTTCGCCGTAACCGACATAACCTGGAGGCGAGCCGATTAGGCGTGATACGGTATGTTTTTCTTGATATTCCGACATGTTGATTGTGGTTAAAAACTGCTTGCCACCGTATAAATGCTGAGCTAACTGCACCACCGTTTCTGTTTTACCAACCCCACTTGGACCAACGAGTAAAAAAGCACCTTTAGGACGCCCAGAGCGGCGTAAGTCAGCGCGGGCAGTCAATAAATGGCGATGTATACGTTCAATCGCAGCATCTTGACCTTTAATTGATTCCGCTAGAATTGATGATAAATGAGTTATTTTATGTAGCTCATCACTATTCATCTGATCAACGGGGACTCCTGTCCAATCAGCAATTACTTCTGCTATCTGTTTCGAGTCAACCTGTGGGTGCATTAAATGCTCATTTTGCGGAATACTGTCCAACACTTGATAGCGTTCTTGAAGCCTAGCAACCAGATCCTCACGATCAGATGATGAACCTTCTTCTGTAGAGTCACGAACAGCCAAAAGCTGTTCACGCAGTTCAATTATATTTTCAATAATTCCTTTTTGTTCTTGCCATTGCAGGGTTAATTCAGTTTTCTCTAATTCATCAGCGTGCTCTTCACTGCATAACCTATCCAAGCGACTTGTATCAACGTCTTGTCCTAAGTATTGAGCTCGCTCTAGTATGTCAATTTCAAGTTGACGTTGGTAGCAAGTCGTTTCTAATTGCGCCAAACGCTTGGGTGGTGTCGTAATATTAATTGCGATACGAGCACATGCGGTATCAAGGACATCTATCGCTTTATCCGGGAGTTGGCGACCTGAGATATAGCGGGCTGAAAGTTCAGCGGCGGCTTTCAGAGCATCGTCTGTGATCAATACATTATGTGCTTTTTCATACACACGATTTAGGCCACGCAGAATATCGACCGCTTGAGAGATCGTGGGTTCTTCCAATTTGACCAGTTGGAATCGACGAGTCAGTGCCGGGTCTTTTTCAAAGTACTTTTTGTATTCTTTCCATGTGGTCGCAGCCACCGTGCTCAGCTCACCACGTGCGAGCGCTGGTTTGAGTAGGTTAGCCGCATCACTTCCCCCCTCTTGGTTACCAGAACCAATCAAAGTGTGCGCTTCATCGATAAACAAAATAATCGGCTTAGGTGAGGCTTTTATTTCATCGATGACACCCTTAAGGCGTTTTTCAAACTCACCTTTTACTGATGCGCCAGCCTGTAATCGACCAAGATCAAGTGAACACAATTCAACATTTTGTAATTGTACAGGTACGTTCCCCGCTACAACACGCAATGCAAGCCCTTCGATCATCGCACTTTTACCAACACCTGCGTCCCCCACGACGATAGGGTTGTTTTTTCGACGACGACATAAAATATCTATCATCAAGTTTAGTTCGCTTTCCCTGCATAACACAGGGTCTAACTCACCATTACGTGCTTGTTCGGTAACGTTAGTGCAAAACTTAAATAATGACGAAGAAGCTGAATCGCCAACAAGATTTGTTTGGTCAGATGAAGCCGACGACTTATCACTCACAGTTTCAGAGGAGTCTTGCAATAAACCATCAAAATCCTTTTTCAAACTTTCTTTATTAATGTGTTGGAATTGATTAATTAAGTTCAACGACAAATAACGATCTTCGCGTACCAGCGCCGCTAAAAATATCGCCCCAGATCTAAGCTGATTTTGATTGAGTTCTGTGGTTGAAAGTAACCATGCTTCTTGAAGCAACTCCACTAGCAGCGGTGAAAATACCGGATAGGTATCTAATGTTTGCTCACGCGTATAGTCCGCACTGATTGCTTGCTTGATCGTCTCCACATCAAGATTAGCTTGCTTACAAATAATACGTATATCTGACAGTGGATTTTCAAGTAGCACTTGCAACAAATGCTCATAGGTCACTTCTGAGTGTTGGCGCTCAATGCACAATGACGCAGCTTGCTCCAGAGCGAGCTTACTCTGTTCATTAAGTTTCGAAATTAACTTGGGTAATTCAATACGGATCACTACGTTCACCTAGCCTGTATAATTAGAGTATTTGATTTAACTGATTTAATACGTCAATCGATTTGCCGTTAAGTGCGTTGGAATAACTAAAAAACACCACCAACCAGATCACCAAGAAGCCGAGTAAAACAGACCAAATGGGCAATTGGCGCCTTAAGTTATATGTCGACTTAACTACCTGATCTGTCGCGGATGTTAACTCTTTTGGCTCATGTTCATTTAGGGTGGCAATGGTACTATGCAAACGAGCAATCACTTTTTGACGCTCGTTATGCCCACCTTCCATTACTCGATATTTACCTTCAAAACCCAACACCAAGCATTGATAGATAAATTCCAATAGTGAGCGATAACGTTGAGGTTCATTTTCTAGGCGATTTAAAATCGTAAATACCTTTTCACCACCCCACGTTTCGTTATGAAAGCGTGACAACATCGAATATTCGGCCCATACACTTGATGACCCCCAATCGGTTCCCATAACTGCTTCATCAAGAAAAGCGCATAAAACATAGCGATAAGCCATTAAGATGGCGTGTTCAAAACCTTGTTCAGTCAGCTCAATTTCAATTGCTTTAATTTCTTCAACGGCTTGTTTGTAGATTTGTTCGATATTGTCACATTCGGATAAATTTCTGACGCGTAGCGACAAACCAAACAA
This sequence comes from Vibrio kasasachensis, assembly GCF_050337565.1. NCBI lineage: Bacteria > Pseudomonadati > Pseudomonadota > Gammaproteobacteria > Vibrionales > Vibrionaceae > Vibrio > Vibrio kasasachensis. The sequence goes on from NZ_JAKJTB010000009.1 coordinate 368,642, forward strand.
TGGGGTTGCCGCATCAATCAAGTTATTGCTGTTATCACCACGCAATTGAAACCAGTAATCTTGGTCACGATTGATTTGCTCAACGTTGTCAAAAAGCAAACTGCTGTACTGTGTGTTCTTTTTATCGATGTCCATCATCAACTCCTAATTGCCCAGAACTGAAGGTCGAGATCCTCGAATGCCCCTGCTACATGAAAAGCAAACCCACTTGATTGAGATAACATCGACCATGCTGCGCTCGTTTTATCCAATTGGTAGTACGCATAACCTGCGTGATAAGGCAGTTGTCTTGGCGCCACAGGCAAAGGCGTAATCGGAATACCCGGCAATTGCAAAGAGATCAATTCGCGAATTTTTTCCACTGAAGACACCTTAGTTTGCTGGGTGAAAAGACTGCGTAATTCATCAAGTGGTAAGCGCGCTTTCACCGCAATGATAAACTCAGCACTCTCAATCAATTGAGGGTCTTGAATTGGTGCGACCATCAAGCCATATTTACGTTTATCTAACTGAATCGAGACGGCTCTCGGCTCTAACACGATACTCAAGCTTTGTCTTAAGCTTCGAATCAAAGGTCCAAAGGAACTATTCGGCATATCATGGTTATAGCTTGGAATGCTCGGCGGCATCCGGCTTTCATCGGTAAACGTAGCGAGTTCGCCACACACACTCGAAAGGCATTCAAATAATCGTTCTGGATGCAGACTGCGTAATTGTGCAAGATGCTGAACTTGCGGTTGCAAGCGGTTCAAAGCCTGTAACAACATAAAATCCGACACGTCAGCTACCGCTCCTTGAGAGGGTGAACTGATACGCTGTGAGATATTTTTTGCGCGTTCCCGCATTAGCCCCGATATTTCGTTAACGAAACGGTGCAATGCGGCATTGCTCGCGACATTGAGATGACAAGGAATAAAGTCCGGGTCTAGAACGACGCTCCCATCAGGGCGTTTCTCCAAGATTCGTGCAATAGCAATTGAGGCGAATGCGCTCCTGTCTTCATGCTCAAGCATTAGCTGGATTCGCACTGGCGATACATCTAACGTAGTGATATCGCCACTAACCGTATGTACATCACGCACTTCAATACGGCTGCTTGTATAACGCCCCGTCCCGCGATCTTCTGGCCAGTTTATTTCCATCAAAGATCCACTCCTCAAAGGAACAGCTAGGTAAACTAACTGGTTCGCAAGTGAAGAGTCTTCAATCTCTAATGCATCGGGCAAAGTATCTTCCTGCGGGATACGAAACACCGTACCATCAGGCATAATACCAACTCCCCGTTCGATAGAAATACGACCAAACGAAAGATACTCAGGATTGAGTATTAGCTCAGAAACACCGTATAAGTAGCGGCTAACCGAAGAGACCCGTTCATCGATAATATGTTCAAAGTAACGTTGTTGCTGCTGGAAGTGCTGCGGTTTAATGAATAAACCTTCATTCCAAATTACACGATTTCGCGTAAACATCTTGTTATTCCACCCTTTCCAGCTTTACATCGTAATCTTTGAAATACATCAAAAGATGGTATTCCCGACCCGTCTTGAGTACTTTTACTGCCTTTTTCCACTCACTCAGTTCTGGTTCGGAAAAATGCGCCATAACACCGATAAAATTGGTGTCTTCATCTATCTCAAACGCATCAACAAATTTAAACTGACCCGGTGTAAGGACATAATCGTAATTATCGACAAAATTACTACGTAACGTACCTTCGTAGTCTTCTTTCATCTGGTCATAGTCGGCTGACATAAACATCGAGTCATCCTCCAACTCAAATACTTGAAGCTCTATCGGTGTTGCTTCTCCCCAGATGTTTGGGTTTGTGCCTTCATCACTGACTAAACTGAAAGTAACTTTAGTCGGCAGTTTTTCTGGCTCATACTTCTCTGACGAACTACATGCAGTTAACACCGTTAGTAGTATCAGCAGGACAAAAGACCGTTTGTTCACTGTTATAACTCCAACTGTTTTTCACGAATTTTCTTGTCGTAGGATTGTTCAAAAATTTCCCAAAACAACTTCTCAAAACCTTTTTGACGATCAGAGGTTAACTCTTGGTAGTAATGACAATACATCTCCCACGCCCATGACTCTGACGATTGATGCTGCGCATCACTATTACGTTTGTAATGTTGGAATCGACGCAGTAACACTTGGGGTGAGAAAGCATGGAGGATCTGTTGCAACGCTTCCGCAGTTGCGTGTTGCATTGCGACGTTATGATCGCGAATGCTCTTTAAACTTTCGGAAATGGCAGCAGGTGCTGACAGATGCACCAAACTTTTGTCAGCATCGTACAATGTACGAATAGTCTCTTCATAAGAGAGTCCTAAACGGAGTGGATTGTCTTCGATAGGTTGTAGATTACGATTCATCATTCCGAAACGTCCCTCAACCACTTGTTGATTTAGCTCGAGCAAACCTTGAACGCATGCTTGCAACGATTGTCCGAGTTCTTCAGACAACATGTGCATCTTATCCATGTCATGAGTATTGCCTACATCCACACCTAACCCAGTGAGCATAGGGCCCGTAAGTAGATGATTTGCATTCGTTAACGATCGATCTTGTATGTCATGATGAGACTGGTAACTTTTAGCTACTTCTTCCTCTAGTAGATCCAATGCCTTGTCGTTCATCCCTAAGCCCTCTGGTGCGTTATAAGTGCTGTTGCTAATATTCAAATGAGTCGCCTGTTGCGTTTCATGATGGCGCTCAACTGACGTTTTTGGTTTTGAGTCTTTATCTTTTCGACCAAAACCGAGAATTTTTTTTAAGCGAATTGATGCGCTCATTTCATACTCATTATCCGCTTGAGGCGTAAATTGTGGCTGCCCACTTTGCGTCTCGCATTTGGGTATAATGGTTTGATTTTTATGAGGCTGAATTGGTTGCGTTTCTTCTATCAATGACTGTTCTTTTTTTGTATCGTGCAACAAGCTATCCAGCGCAGTAATTGGATCAATTGGACTAACTGTTTCCACTTGAACTTCGCGTTCTGATGCATCGAAATCACCATCACTGAGCAAGTCTAGGCCTTCGTTCTCAAACAGTTGTTCAATCGAATTGTTAGCCAATGCGGAATCCTCACCTACCTGAGAAAACATAACTCGAACAAGATAAGGACCAATCACAATCTCATTGTTGTGCTCAAGTTTGGCCGAAGCCCCTTTTCCTAGAGGCATATGCGATCCATTCACATAGGTGCCACCGGATAGGTCCTCAATACAGAACGCACCATCAATAACACTGACCTTGCAATGTTGATGTTGAATCTGCCCCTTGGTATCTCGTAAGTACCAATGTGCGTTGTCAGAGCAACCAATTACACCGCCGGCTATATCGAAAGCACACTGAGCCGATAAACCTGATTCAAGCAGGTGGGCATTACTCACTAACATTGAAATTGTTTGATTTTTTTGCATATCCTATTGCCTCACCTGGATGCGTACATTTTTGTCAGATAGATCTTGACCTAGGAATGATGTCCAACCCAATGTCACTCCGTTATCTCGCGATAGATTCATCATAGGCACCTCACTTTCATGCATAGTGAGTTCTAAGTCGTAGGCCATTTGTTCTCTCATGATGAACTCAACCAACTTACAAAATGGTTGGTATTCTTTACCTGATGGCAAGAAATCAGCGAACCTTTCACGAGTTAACCCTTTGATGCAAATATTGAACTTTCCATTGCAATCCATTACAGAGTCACCAAGAATGGTGTTTTGTCCCAACTCACCATTCTGCTTTCCCAAGCAAAACTGTTGAGATGGATTTATCTCAACTTTTCTTCTCACCCACTGCGAAATACTGACATCTTGCAGATCAAAACAATGCGCTATAATTCCCGAGACAACTTGTGGTGATCGACTACGCCCTGCCAACATCCCCGAGTAAGCAAGCATCTTGCACCAGTTGATCGGCGTTTCGCCTCTGAGATCTGCATCTCCCAGCCCGACTAAAGCAAAAAGCTGATTTGATAACTGGTCTTGTGCCCCTTCTTGGAAGCGCACGTAATAACGATATTTTCGCCAAACGCGATACACTAAGTTAATCAATCGATTGTTAAAAAAATCGAGAAATGGTCGCTTAAACCCACCTCGATCTTCTTCTACTAATTGCTGTAAAATAAAGCCAGGCAATGGAGACTGAGCGCCCGTTAAACCGAAAAAATTGGTATGTAAGACAAGCCTCTCATCGTCTAATTTATTTAAATCGATTACATCCGAAGGAGCGAAACCTAGACTGGGATTCGCGCTAAATACCAATCGGCATTCACGTTCCCAATCTTCTGATTCAGGATTAAACGCATTCAGTTTTTGTAGCAATTCAACCAACTGATAAAAATTGTAGGTGCGTACATCACTTGGTAAGTCCATCAGAGATTCCTGCATCGCAGAAATTTCTAAATCAACGGCTGCATTCCAGACTGTGTTCCCCATCGGTACTTCTCTTGATTGGACGTATTAATAACTATCAACTCGTGAAATGAATTGATGCTGGCATAAAGTGCAAAAAAATGGCTCAGTACGGTACCAAACAGGTACAGTTCGCCTTCAGAACCGAAGCCGCTTTGCTCAATATAGATCGTGGATTGAAGTCCTCTTACTGGTAAGCCACGGAGTATTTTATCGACGGGCTGTGACTCTATTTTTTGGATACCTTCAAGGCGTAAGCGTGCTACACGTTCCGCTTGACGATCGACAAGAGCTCGAAAGTCATAAGCGCGCAATACGCTGCTCAAAGCATCTTTTGAAAGCAAAGAGAGATAGTTAAGTGATAAATTTGAAATCAACATCCACAATAAGCTGCCATCTAACATGGGGCGAAGAGATTGAGACGGAACGGTTATGTTGCTAAACGTTGCAAATGGGGGCGAACTGTCTGTCGGTTCACAAATATCCCCAACTCCTAACTCCAAAGGTAATAGCCGGTTAGTACACGTCAGTTTTAGAGATACCGCTTCATCTACATGAGTTGATTGGGTTTCGTCACCGCGGATGAATGAGATAAAATTATCGAAGCCGTCTCCGCGGATACTATCTTTAACGCGTGTTCGGTAATAAAGCGCCTCTCGATTACGGACTCGTTCAACTTCATGTTGAAAGCTTTCAAACGCGGTATAAACACGTTTTTCGCCACGGATTCTTTGGCTTGCTTGTGTTTTATCTTGCCAGCCAAACACGCCATCAACACTAAATACTTCATAGTGAGATGGGTAACGGCTAGAAGGCACAATACGATATTCTGAACGTTTACCAGATAGATCGATTGGATCTGCATCATGCTCAAACAAATTGATCACAGGCGTACAGTACAACTGAAAATTATCCTTTCGCACTCGAACATCGGTTGGCAACGTCTTAGAAAAACTGATTTTCAGTTTGAGCTCGCTTAGCTCTGACTTAGGTAGCACGCTCGCAAAATGGGCAATATCAAAAAAGTGAAACGCATCAGGAAACGATAGATACTCTTGTAGAATTCGATAACCTTCATAAACATTTTCTGGATATGGTAGCAATGACTGCTCACTATCAAACCCTACAGTTTTTACTGTGTTTCTCGGCAGAATAAACTCCGTTCCCGCCACTTCAACACTTACTTTATCGAGATAGTGATTGAGCCATAGATACAGCATTTGCGAACTATACTTATCTCCACCCAAGTAAAAACGAAGCTCATCAAGTTGTGCATCCATTATGCTGTTCTCGCCAAGCATATTGAGTGTAATGTCGATTACCGAGGCCTCTCGAGTATGGTGGGCACCGACATCACTGCACGTGACTGGGTAAATATTGACATCGCGGCACGTTCTAAAATGGCACTTGGTACCAAACACTGGCTTGCTATCAAGCTGAGTCGCTCGAGCTATCTTCTGTTTACCACTGACACTTTTATCTGGAGTAAACGCCACTATGCTCATGCTGGGAACAGGACGAAGATAATTTGGCCACAACATGTTGATAATAGAATGCGTCAACTCAGGGAACTCATCTTCAACTTTTTCACGTAAACGTGCCGTTAGAAAAGCAAAGCCTTCTAACAAACGTTCTACATCAGGATCCGTGGTCCTTCCATGTAAGAAGCGAGAAAGTTGAGGATGAATTTCAGTGAACTGCTTTCCCTGTTCCTTAAGGAAAGCAAGCTCTTCTCTAAAGTACTTATCTTGGCTCATAATGTCCTAATACACTTGGTACTTTCGGTTTTGATCCAGTAACAGATTTAACTGAACTTTCTCGTGCAACGCTTCGCTGTCTATTTCAGCCACAATGTGAAAACGCAGCATTAGAGGGCTATATGCATCTGCCTCAGTTCGAATCTCGATGTTCCGTAATCTCGGTTCGTAGGCAGTTAAACAACTTTGTATCGCAAGTTTAATCCGCAACGACAAATCTAATACTTCTAACGTTGCATCATTGAAATCGATGAGCCCTAACATTGGTGCGCTTTGAGCTTCACCCATACGCGTATTCAATATATTGGACACATTCCGCTTAATTGATTGGAGTACATCTTCAGGCTTAGGCCCTTGAGTCAATGACATTGGCTTGGTGCCGGTTTCTAAACGCTCTAAAAATCCGACACCAAATGCACTCTCTTCCGGTGCTATATATGTCATCGTTATGCTTGATCTAAGCGACCAACTAATGACAACTCAAAGTTCGCACCCATGTACTTAAAGTGCGGACGAACTGAGAGTGAAACTTGATACCAACCCGGTTCCCCTTCTACATCCATCACTTCAATTTTCGCAGCACGAAGAGGACGACGACTGCGTACGTCTGCTGGCGGATTTTCTTGATCTGCAACGTATTGTTTGATCCAGCCGTTCAACTCACGCTCAAGATCTTGACGTTCTTTCCAGGCACCTATTTGCTCACGCTGTAGCACTTTCACGTAGTGGGCTAAGCGATTAATGATCATCATATAAGGTAGCTGTGTACCTAGCTTATAGTTCGTCTCCGCTTCTTTCCCTTCTCGGGTATTTGGGAAAGCCTTCGGCTTTTGAATCGAATTCGCTGAAAAGAAAGCAGCGTTGTCACTGCCTTTACGCATCGTTAGCGCAATAAAACCTTCTTCTGCCAATTCAAACTCTTTACGATCAGTCACCAACACTTCGGTAGGGATCTTGTTCTGTAATGCCCCCATCGACTCAAACGTATGCACTGGAAGATCTTCAACTGCGCCACCACTTTTGGGACCAATAATATTTGGGCACCAGCGGTACTTAGCAAAGCTATCTGTGAGGCGAGTTGCAAATGCAAATGCTGTATTCCCCCACAGATAATGCTCATGTGAAGCACTAACATTTTCGACATAGTTAAATGATCTAATTGGATTTTCAATTGGGTCATATGGAACTCGCAATAAGAAACGCGGAGCAGTTAGTCCGAGGTATCTTGCGTCTTCTGATTCTCGCAAAGCACGCCATTTAACATACTTTGGACCTTCAAACGTCGATTTTAGATCTTTAATATTTGGCAGCTCTTCAAATGAATTAATGCCAAAGAACTCAGGTCCTACACTCGAAATAAAAGGAGCATGGGCCATAGCACCGAGCGCGCCCATGTACTGCAACAATTTCATATCGGCTGATGATGGTGTAAAAGCAAAATTACCAATAATAGCGCCTGTAGGTTCACCACCGAATTGTCCATAACCGGACGAATAGACATGCTTATATAAACCTGATTGAGTTGTCTCTGGGGCAAACTCGAAATCTTCGAGCAACTCATCCTTCGTTGCGTGCAATAAATCTACTTTGTTATTTTCACGAAAATCGGTACGATCAATAAATAACTTCAATCCGCGCCATGAAGATTCCATTTGTTGGTAGCTTTCTTGATGTAGAATTTCATCCATTTGAGAACTGATTTTCTTATCAAGCTCTACAAGCATCTGGTCAACTAGTGATTTATTTACTGGCTCTCCCACCTGGTTAGAGCCAATTAAATTTTCAACAAACGCTGCTATCCCCTTTTTAGCTACATGGTAACCTTCGTCGCTTGGAGCGATGCGCGTTTGAGCCATGATTTCATCAAGCAGACTGCTTTGTTCGGTATGTTTCCTTTCTGAAACAGCTTCGGTAGTAGACATCAACTTCGTTCCTAAATTTGATTAAGTGTGCGGTGATTAAGCTTTAGGTTCTTCTTTGTCGCCCACGAGACTAAGCTCAGACAATAGTTTGTCACGCGACTCTTCCGAGTTAAGAAGTCCCTGCAAACGCTCTCTAAAGGCAGGAATATTGCCTAAAGGTCCTTTTAAGGCGACTAGAGCTTCACGCAGTTCAACCAATTTCTTCAATTCAGGGACTTGCGATGCTACCGAATCTGGTGAAAAGTCCGCGAGTGATTTAAAACTGAGATCAATCGGAAGATCAGGGCTTCCATCCTCACCCAATCTATTAGGTACAACGGTGGTTAATTTTAGATTGCTCTCACGCATTACTGCTTCAAAGTTACTTTTTTCAACCGAAACAGTTTCTCTCTCTTCGAGAGGGCTATCTTCTGAATAACCTTTAAAATCACCGACAATAAGCGTTTTTAAAGGTAATTCTACTTCCGCCTGTGTATCTCCCGTTGCTGGAATATACTTAATATTAATCCGTTCTTTCGGGGCTACACTTCCTTCTTTAGACATTTTATGTCTCCAATCCCTATGCCAATAATTATAATTCACGGTCAGACCTATGACCAAAGTCGCGGACATTCTAGTCAAAACCGGTATTGCATTGTAAATTTGACGTGATTTCTCAGTTATTTTATTAACAATAAAATTTGCAATTTAGATATCAAATCTTGTATATTTAAGTAAGTGCTTAATTAGCAAATCAACTATAAACTGCTAAACCTTGCAACCAATTGTAATTAACAATACTATCTGTTAGCGACAATTTAAATCGACGGAATACTATATTAAGTAGCAGAATATATTAAACATAAAAATTACAAAAATTGTATAAGCATGACACGCACCCAAAAAATAATTTATTTTATCACGATTTCAACCATTATTAATGCGTGTCCCAAAACTTGTCATGATTATAAAAAATGAGACTAGTCTTATATTTGAGATATATCTCTTCAGATTGTTTCCTTTCTTTGTTATTCATCGCCACGGATATATTCTCTTCATTCAACTCCAGAGCAGTACGTAGAGATGTCATCCTTTCATCCCCTGCAAATAATAAGTAAAGATCTATGTATGCTTTGGCTCTCACTCGATCTTGAGGAACAAACGAATAAGTAGAGCTATGTCCAAGAAGAATTTTTGATACTACTGCTAAAGAGGTTATATCCCCTTGTTCGAGAGCAGTAAGTCGCCATTCATACGCTTCCTTATAGCGACCTTTATCCTCTAAGAGGCTAATGTAGTTTCTTATTGCAGGAATATACAGAGTCTTTGCCGCAGCTAGATAGAGTTTATCTGCATGATCCCCCCCTCTATCAAATTGAAACAATCCCTCATCATCACCAATACTCTTAGCCTTATCCATCAAGGCTAGAGGGTGGTCAAAGCCAGCGGCTACATCGAGGTAGTGGCTAAAAAGTTCGCTATCTGAGCCTTTGTGAAAACGGGCAAGTTCATACATCGCTTGGGATGGATTATCACGACCTAACATAATCAGGCTGGAGTAGTATTGATTTCTCCAATAAGCGATATCCATATCTCTCAACCATTTAGCACTTGTAAATAACTGGTACATCGCCCTACGATTACCTAATTCAGCGGCTTTGAGTAGATACTTACGGGCTTCAGGTGGTGTTCTAATGGTTGTTTTGTAGTTTGACAGTTCCATTGCATACAGAAATAGGGCTTCTGGATTCTCATTCTCTGCTGCTAACTTTAAATACACTCGTGATTCTGCATTTTTGAACTGAGCACGAAGTAATCGTCCCGTTTCAAACGCCTTTTCACTAGACATCGCACCAACGTCATATTCTTCTGATGCAGCCAACGAGGGGGCAAAAAATGAGGTTAATATAAGGACAGCGCACATTTTACGCCACATAGACACTACCTCCTTTCACAGGTCCAATAAAAAACCTTCTGCTTTTTTTGATATTATTATCGCTAAATTGACTGCTTTTCTTCGAATGACAGCAAACAATTTCATCCTTTGTTGACCTACTAATAAAAAAATAACAATAACGTGACATACTATTCTCCTTATGAGAATTAGGTTATTAACGTATAGCATCAGACCCGAAATTCTCAATTTGTCATTACCGATTGCAGAATATAAACATCATCATATTTAAATAAATATGTTAATAGTACTTAGATAGTAAGCCCTATCCGCAATTCACAAATTTAACAACATCACACTCGCAAGTTCCACCAAAAATTAATCTATTCAATCTTCCAATGGACGAAATCAACAATAGCTGATTAAATCAACAATAAAACAGACTCTGGCTTAGATATTGGTTCAGAAATGTTATTTAGATAACATTTCTGAACCATAATTTTCAAAAAACGCTATTCAAGAGTCTATATTACAGCAACTAGTTGTTAATTAGCCTTATATTTACAATAGAGAATTCGTTGAAATCTGTCGGGTATCTATTTATTTGTTCTAATTCTTAAAAATACAACGTGAAAAACTCTGTTATTCTCTCTATTAAGAATATATTTACACTATCTCTAGAATAATTAAGATTAGCCTTTGAAAGATTATTCTTAATTATTGACAATTTCGGGGCAAAATCATACTTGCTATGCATGAGGGGGTAGGACGTGTATCGAAAGCGATTGGTTTCATGATATTCATGTGTCCAGACAACGAACTCTACCACTGAAATCTGAATTTGAGTTAGATATTACATGTTTCTTTCGAGCATAAACCCTTGATCGAATTTTTTTGATGAACTACTATATCGTCATTCGACGATTGACTATTGTGTGACATATGAATCTATGTAATTCGACCGATGCATCCTTGCTTCAAGCAAACCAGCAACAACTCGACTTGGAACATAAATTTGCTGTGCAAGCTAAAGCACTAGCTCACCCAGCACGGGTACGTATTATTAAAACCCTTTTAGTGCTAGAAAGTATGGGAGGATGCTTAAATAGCGATTTAGTCTCTCAACTTGGTTTGGCTCAATCAACAGTTTCGGAGCATTTGCGAATTCTTAGGCTAGCTGGTTTCATTATCGCCGAGCCCAATCCACCTAAAACCTGTTATCGAATCAACCCTAGCGCTAACAAAGAATTTATCAGCTTGTTTGAACAGATTACCCAATAAAAATTAGGTCAGGGCTGAGTATGTCTTGCTGGCATCAACTTTATCTTTTAGCGCACCATGAATCGCAATTCGACGATGGACGATATAGAAAGAGTAATATATGACAAACAAAAATCAAAAACCTGAAATAAGCTTTCTCGATCGCTACTTAACATTATGGATATTTTTAGCGATGGCTATCGGTGTAGGTATCGGCGCACTCTTTCCCGAAGTTGCCTATTGGAATCAAGCGATGTCGGTGGGTTCAACCAACATCCCTCTCGCTATTGGTTTGATTTTGATGATGTATCCACCATTAGCGAAAGTGGATTACCGCTTACTCGGAAAAGTGAAACACGATAAACAAGCCATTAAACTCTCCTTGGTAATGAATTGGATCGTTGGTCCTATCTTAATGTTCATTTTGGCTATGACATTCTTAGCTGACAAACCGGGATATATGGTAGGTATCATTCTCATTGGTTTAGCTCGCTGTATCGCGATGGTCCTGGTTTGGAATGATGTCGGTGGCGGCAACAAGGAATACGGCGCTGCCTTGGTCGCGATTAACAGTGCCTTTCAGATCGTTACTTATAGCTTTATGGCGTGGCTTTTTATCACTGTGCTACCACCATTGTTTGGCTATCAAAGCTTTGCAATTGACATTTCAATGACCGATATTGCACAAAGCGTGCTAATTTATCTAGGTATCCCATTCTTAGCTGGCTTCCTTAGCCGAGAATTGCTCGTAAAGACAAAAGGTGAAATGTGGTACAACCAAGTATTTATTCCCGCAATTTCCCCTATAACACTTATTGCGCTTCTGGCAACGATCGTTTTGATGTTTAGCTTAAAAGGAGAGATGATCCTAGAATTGCCCATGGACGTCGTTCGAATTGCCATTCCTTTGACGATCTATTTTGTTCTGATGTTTTTTTTGAGCTTTTTTATCGGAAAACGGTTGAATATCCCCTATGATAAAAACGCTTCGATTGCGTTTACTGCCACGGGCAATAACTTTGAGCTCGCCATCGCAGTTTCTATCGCAGTGTTTGGGTTAAATTCAGATCAAGCTTTTGCGGGTGTGATTGGACCACTCATTGAAGTTCCAGTGCTTATAGCGTTGGTCAACATAGCACTAAGACTAAAACAGAATTATCCTAAATTTGCCAAAGCGTAAGAACGTGATAATGATAAAAAGAGGGCATTCGCCCTCTTCTATTGATTTAATGCCTTTAACAAAAGAGATTCTTGTCGACTATCTCTTTAAACGGCATTGGTTTATAAAAATAGTAGCCTTGGATTAAATTGATGCCTTGTTCAACCATAAAGTCTATTTCTTCTTGTTTCTCTACGCCTTCAACTACAATCTCCGCACCCGTAGTGCGTACAAGCTGGCTGGTTAAGCTAAACATCTCTTTACCATTATTCTCATTTAAATTGAGTACCAAAGAACGGTCGATCTTCACTTTATCAAACTCGTAGCGGCTCAAATAGCCTATTGAAGAGTATCCTGCACCAAAATCATCCAAAGCAATACAAATTCCCATCCGGCGAAGTTGCTGTAAAACAGACCACGTTTTATTTTCATCTTGTATCAACAGATCTTCCGTAATTTCAAATTCGACCTGACTATAAGATAGGCTGCTTTTCTCAATCAAATTAGTCACAATATTGGCAAAATCTTCAATCAAAAACGTATCCGGCGATATGTTAATTGAAACTTTAAAATTCGGGTTGACCGCCAATGGACTCACTTCATTCAAAGCTTGTTTAACGACCCAAAGATCAAGCTCTGACATGAGCCCTAGTTTTGCAAAGCTGGAGAGAAATCTTGGCGGAGTAATTCTGCCATTGTGGCTTTGATGGCGAATTAAGACCTCCACAGAATTTACGCAACTCTGTGACATATCGTATTGAGGTTGATAAAACAGTATAAATTCACCTGTTTTTTGCAACTGACTAATATCGCGTTGCGCTGCTAAGTTGGCGCTCATTTGCGGTAATACGCCCATCACAGATCGGTTATTACCAAGATCACGATAATTGAAGAAATTGTCTGATAGCCCTTTGGTGAAAATCGCATTGGTACCAGCAACCTTATCCATCTGTTTAAAAAACGGCAGGTAAATCAACATCCCCAGCAGCACAATCACCAATTGTAATACTGATGCAGCGAAATCATTGCCCGTGGCAAGATAGCCACTAAAAAATGCGGGAGTCATCCAACTGATTAATGTTGAAACAGGAGAAACCCAACCTAATGACGTGGCTACGTATGCGACGCTTAAACCGGCAATAGGGGCGAGTAAAAATGGGATCACTAGAACAGGGTTAAAGATAACGGGCAAACCGAATAATATCGGTTCATTTATATTGAATATACTCAATATAAGCGTTGCAATGGCAAGAGCTCGGTAGCCTTTATTCTTAGTAAAAAACAGCATACATATAACTAGGCTTAATGTATTACCTGCACCACCAATACCAGCATAAATATCGTAGAAGTTACTTGTCAAAATAGGGAGTGGCGTACCAAAAGTAGCATAGAGCTCAAAACTTTGAGTTGTGAATTCAAAAAGCTCGTTTTTTAACGGTGCGAGAATAATGTGACCGTTAACACCTATGCACCAAAAGAGATTGCGTACTAGCTCATACAGCAATGCATCGCCAAGAGAGTACTCATCTAAACTGGAGATCAATCGAGTCACCTCCCCGAATGACTGAATCCAACCTTTAAAAAAGTAACCAGCCCCTACATATAGCACAACCATAAAGATACACGCGCCAACTAAGTTAATGGTTTGATCGACCACATTAGGTAGATCACTCTCCATAAACAATTTTTTACGTTCCAAGATCTGCGTAGTTTTACTAACTAAAAGTGGGATGAATATGGCTAAGGGGTAGTTAGATGGGATCGTGCTCCCCGGTGTCAACATCCCCCATTCGTAACCAAGAATCACGTAAATCAGCAGCGAAGGCGTAATAACGTTTGTGCGTGATGTTTTATGATAGGTCGCTAAAAACTGTGAGTAATAAACAACTAATAAGATGGGAAATAATTTCCAGATCAGCGTACTAGAAAATTGTATTTTATTCGCCAATTCCGTCATACCAATCATCGTCAAACCACTACTAATCAGCATACAAAATGCTGACAACAAACTGATCGGTAGAAGCATCAAAAAGACATTACATAAGCCATTAACGTAGCTATTTTCTGATGTATTCGCTATCAAACGGTAGAGGGGGCTAAAGTTCATCTTGAGTTTTTCGTTCTTTATTTGCGTTAAGCGAGCCATGCAAACAGAAATGCAGCTCCAACTTTTTCTTTGTGGTGTTCCCCTTCAATGAGGTAGTTGCCCTATCAATCGCGCCATATTTGACTGCTCGTAATAAGTTACAGCTCTATCTAAGCATCTCGATTGGTATATAGGCATGCGGGCGCACAATACTCTCAATGAAACCAAAGTTCCATTGAGATTTATTATGGTGACGATTAATTTAAGTATTTCAGATTGTTACGGTGCAAACTCTACACCGTAGATACCACCGGAAAGCGTTCTTCATACAAAACCATAAAATCTTGGCGAATCAGTTGTTCGATGTGGCTTGCCTGATCTGTCGGGCAAAAAATCATAACGTGGAAGACCTGTTCACCAGTAGATGTACTATTGATATGGATATGTGGCTCTGAACCGGGTAAATCGACACCAGCGTGTCTTTCAATAATAGAGTTGTATCGACGCGCTACTTCAATAAAATCCAGACAATGCACTTCGATTTTCGTAATCATCTCTGGAAGCATTGGGTAAAGATTGACGAAATCTCGCACCACGATAGAAAAATCATGGTAGACAAAACGCTTCATAAAATTGAGATTTTTGACTGGATAAGTGAAAAACATGCTATTCGGCAAAGTAGCGGTTTTGCCCGTGAAATGATACTGACCATGGTACAAGTCTATTTCTTGGATAACTGTAGCCATCATGTTGTGCTCGATCACTTCGCCACACAGTTTACCAACTTCAATCCAGTCACCAATACGGAATGAGCGCGAGCTTGCCCTTTGAATTGAACCAGTAAAACATAGAATAATTTCTTTGCTTGCAACAACAACCGCGACTGCAATGGCCGTTAATGATAGCGCGAATTCATTGATCTCCGACTGCCAAAGTATAAACAGCAGCAGTACGATTAAACCAAACGATCCATTTTTAGTACGAGACATCCAATTACGTTGATCTTCCGTAACGAACGCTACATCACCACGAATCTTAGAAAGAGTGAACCTACGAATAATGGCAATTATTGTGATGATAACAATAGAAAATATAGCTTTATGAGTAAGAAGAAAATCGATAACAACTTGTACTTTCTCCACGTGTTACTCCTGTAATCAATTTGGTCAGTTGTTTGTACATGAACAATGAATTAATAAATCCAATTACTAGTTATAGCGAGCCGAAGTGATAAATTCACCAAAACTTTCACACCATACTATTACTGTGTTGTACTCAGCAACAACTACCTCCGGTGGCAAATTCAAACTGAATCGATCAAAGGTTTTAATATCGCCGATTTGAATCATTGTGTCTTTATATTGATTGAATGTATCTTCGCTCTCCACGAACACAGGTGAAAGATACAGTTTGTAATCAGGACCTGGTGATAACTCACCAATAAACACAATCTGAGTATCACTGATAGCAATTGAGCCCTCCCCCCAGTGAAGAAAATCACTATCCAACCGATCTCGTTGAAACATACCGTTGTAAAGCGCGTGCTTTGAAACATCTTGTATTTCTTTCATCGCCGGGGAGGCGGGTTGCGTAAGAATGGGCAATGCATAAATACCAAGAGCAAAGCCCATAACCATAACAGTAAGATGGGAACCTAGAAGTAGCAAAATTCTCATTAGAAGCTCCGAAAAATGAGGCACTTACCTCAATCGTAGAGCATTCAGCACATTATCGGTATTCTAATGCTGTTTTTTCTGACAGCTTCACAATAACGTTGACGGCATGCGACATCCCTTCAACGGTAATAAACTCGTGAATACCATGGAAATTGTAGCCACCAGTGAATATATTAGGACAAGGTAACCCCATAAATGAAAGCCTCGCACCATCAGTACCACCACGAATTGGCTTGATCATTGGCTCGACATTGCACTCAATCATTGCTTGTTTAGCTAACTCGATGATATGTGAGTGTGGCTCAACCATCTCTTTCATGTTGAAGTACATGTCTGTCATTTTGAGTTCGACACGCCCGTGGGTTAATTCACTGTTTAGTTGATCAACTTTGCTCTGCATAAAAGCTTTGCGTTCAACTAAACCGTCACGATCAAAATCACGGATAATGTAACCCAATTCACTTCGAGCAACAGACATTTCAGCCGATTTTAGATGGTAAAAACCTTGATAACCTTCAGTACATTCAGGCGTTTCTTGCGACGGCATCATCATTTGAAAACGTGCAGCGATATTCATCGCATTAACCATTTTGTCTTTTGCGGTGCCTGGATGCACGTTAATACCATGCACAATCACATCAGCGCTGGTTGCGTTAAAGTTCTCATACTCAAGTTCGCCAACAGGACCACCATCAATGGTATACGCCCACTTGGCAGTAAATTTTTCAACATCAAACAGATCGGCGCCACGACCAATTTCTTCATCGGGTGTAAAGCCAATACAGATGTCACCGTGGGGAATCGAAGGATTGGCGAGTAAGGTTGCGACAGCGGTAATAATTTCAGCAATACCTGCTTTGTTGTCTGCGCCCAATAGCGTGGTGCCATCTGTCGTTATGAGGTTGCAACCATGTAGCTGATGCAATTCAGGGTATTGAATTGGTGATAACACTTCATCACCCTGCCCTAATGCGATATCACCACCTTGGTAGTTTTCGACTAACTGCGGCTTAACATTTGCTCCAGAAGCATCCGGAGCGGTATCCATATGCGCAATAAAACCAATCGTAGGCACATCGTAATCTACATTGCTTGGTAAACGAGCCATCAAATAGCCATTGTCGTCCAATGTAACGTCACTTAATCCCAATTCAATAAGCTCATTTCTAAGTACATTGGCAAAAGTGAATTGCCCTTTACTGCTTGGGCAAAATGGGTTGGTAGGGTTAGATTGCGTATCAAACGTTACGTAACGCAAAAAACGGGGAACCAGATTATCCATAATTAGTATATCTCTTAAAAATTTATCGTTATAACAACCACAATTATGCAGTCAATATTATTGCCATAAATCTACAATGCAATGATTTAGGTAATACTATTGCCATTTACCCAGTATTTTCTATTGTTTGGTGTTGAATTCATTTCCTTAGATACAAAAAAAGCACCATTGATCTGGCGCTTGCTATCTATTGATTGCTTACAGCAACATAAATCCATAGGGCAGCCCGCCGCTCCGATGCGTTACGTCAATAGAACCTAGCTAGGTTGCGATTAATCACGACGAGTACTGGAATAGCACCCTCTTATACTGAACAAAATTAATAACCGTGCAAACTCATTCATAATCAGAAGTAAAGTTGCTGATATCCGTTGCGATTGTCTTTGACCAAAATAGTCGTAAATATTGCTCCGGGCTTTGTGCAAACACTGGCCAATTGGCATAGGCAAATTCCGACGTGTATATAACATCCTCTTCTTCTGAATCACCATAAATTGCTTTTAATCGTTCAATCATTTCATTAGGATCGCTGTGTGTTGCGATTGTATGTCCAAAAATGGCGACGTCAATTAACAGGCTCTGAGCATAATCAAAACGATCGATTGTAGCTAACTCTTCTATGGGTAATTCTGGGTTGCTGTCAAAATCATAGTCATAATAAGGACAATGATGATCATCCCATGGATAATCTTTATCTTCAGTTAAATACAGCATGGCAAGATCAGCTGACCGTAGCTTTTTCTCGAACTCAGTAAGATATTCAGTGGCTGATTCTTCCATTTGCTCTAAAGAGTCAGCTTGTAGAGAGAATGGAAAGATTAGAATGAGCAACAATATATATTTTTCACTATTGGTATCCTTACTTAATTTGCAAAAGGTGGCGCTTGTAAACATGGCTTACAACCATTCAAATGAAACCAGTTGAATATATAACAATATAAATGTAACACAATATGTGAAACGACATCGAATCGTTAACCGCGACGAACTTATATGCAAATATCGACTTAGCGCAAACACTCATAAAAAAAGCCAAGTGCATCATATGCACTTGGCTTTTTGACCTTTGAGGGGACAATCAAACGCTGATAGTTCTTCAAACGTTAGTATTGCCATCATCCCTGCCAATTTACCAATGTCTGGCTTATAGCAATATAAAGATTCCGGCTAAACAAGCACTCATAAGGTTAGCGAGCGTGCCTGCGGCAACCGCTTTGAGCCCCAAATTCGCTACTTCTGAACGTCGTTCTGGTGCGATTACACCAATAGAACCTAGTTGGATTGCAATTGAACCAATGTTAGCAAAACCACACAATGCAAAGGTCACAAGAATCTGAGAATGCTCTGATAACAATTGCTTGTGTTGAACAAAGTCAATGAACGCAACAAACTCATTCATCACCACTTTTTGACCAATATATGAACCAGCCATCAACACTTCATTTGCTGGTACACCAATCACCCAAGCAAGAGGGGCAAACAAATAACCAAATACACCCTGCAAGGTAATACCCGTGAAACCCGCTAGCTCACCAAGATTTTCTAGACCTGTATTCACCATCGCAATAACTGATACGAACGCAATGAGCATAGTACCCACCGCCACTGCGACTTTCATACCATTCATCGCACCACTCGCAAGCGCATCAATCACATTACTATCTTGTGCTTTGTCCATTTCGATATCAGTCTGATCGACTGGCATGCCGCGCTCTGGCACGATGATTTTAGCCATCATTAAACTACCCGGAGCCGCCATAAAACTAGCTGCGATCAGATATTTAAGATCAACACCTAAACCGGCATAACCGCCAAGTACACTGCCCGCAACAGACGCCATACCACCAGCCATTACGGCAAACAACTCTGAACGTGTCATACGTGAAAGGAAAGGACGGACTAAAAGAGGTGATTCACCTTGTGAAAGGAAGATGTTGCCCGTCGCAACAAGAGATTCAGCTTTACTGGTACCAAGGAATTTTTGAATACCACCACCAATGAACTCTATCACACGCTGCATGACGCCTAGATAGTAAAGTGCAGAGATAAGCGCACTGAAAAAGATAATGATAGGGAGAACGCGGATGGCAAAAATAAAACCAGTATTAGCAAGATCACCGAAAAGGAACTTAATACCTTCATCGGCAAAAGATAGGAGTCCCGAAACGCCGTTGCTTAAACTAGCTAACGCTACCTGACCCCAAGGGAAATAAAGAACTAAAGCGGCGAAACCAACCTGTAAAAGCAGGGCTCTAGAGACTGTTTTCCAATTGATCGCCTTACGGCTTTCCGACAACAGTACTGCACAGCCCATCAGAACGAGGACACCGATTAAACCAAAAATTACATTCACTTAAGATTACCTTATACAAGCATTGAATTAACAGCTGGTCCTGTCCTTGGGGTCATTCACTCGTCCATGTGACGGCTTGTATTGGTTGGGTCTTTTGCCCATAACCGGACGGAAAGTATAGAGATAGAATCGGGATATTCATCACATATTTTTACGCAAACGTTCAACCGCGTAAAATTTAACCAAGCAATCGATTCTATTAAACAACCGAAATGTCGATTTTGTTGAATAAAGATCACAGCGATCATAAAAAGTGAGACTAAACGCATAATGAAATTGGTAATTCTACAACTTTATTTCTACTCTTAAACAAGTTAGAAAAACACTTTGCTTTCACAACAAACGTCAGTTGAGCATTGAACTACAACAATAACCTTCTTTTCCCCGCTTCCTCGCGGGGTTCTTTTTTTCTGCGGTAAATACTTGGAGGAGAACCGAAACCAAGACGGTATGGTAGTGAAACGCTTCAAGGCGAGAATGTCGTACGAAAAAAATAGAATTGATGAATTTGCATAGCGTTGGTAGAGCTAACGTAAAGTTAAACCGAACATGATGTTCGGCTTGAGATAATGCGGTTATTTCCAATCTTAAATGACTTGATCTCACACTCCAAAGCGCATGATATTAAAGCCTTTCTATGATGTATATCATCGCTCAAATATGATGGTTTTTTATTCACCACCACTATCAAACGAAACGAGTTTAATTTCTAAATGCGCACCAAAATAACTGAATGTTAGTCTTGGGTCTTGTTCATCGGAAACTTTTTTTCCTAACGCTTCCAACAATTCAGCCATGAAATTTTTTACCGGTTGATCTGCATCAGCCAAATATTGTTCTAGTGTGTGGTTTTTCATTATTTAACTACCTAGCCATAACGTTAACTATCAATCGTTTATAGTTAAGTCCTTTCTAACAAAGGACACTATAATGGAAACTATTAAAACTGTTTTAAACGGCAATCACTATCGCTATTCTTTCCACCAATGTGCAGGGTCAGACCAATACGCACTCTTCTTATTAGGTGCGTTACAAGACATCGAAAGCGTACAGTCATTTACTAAATATTTCGCGACGAAACTTAACTGTATCACTATCGAAGTACCGGGTACTGGTCACACTGAAAATCTTGAGTCAACGATTAGCATTCGTGATCAAGCGATTATGTTACGTGATTTAATCGATTATTTAGGCGTGAGTAGTGCTCACATTATTGGCTTTTCTTACGCCACCGCAGTCGCGGTTGAGCTCTGTGATATATGGTCTAATGTACTCACCATGTCAATTTGTGGTGGCGTACCAGGAATCCCATCATCAGGACGGCTTGCAACAAAAAAAATGATCGCAGCAGCAATGGATAGCCCAAGCAAATTTGCACAGTCTTTTACGGAATCGTTAACGGTTAGTCATTGTGACATTCCGAGAAACAAAGCCATCATAAAAGCCACTGTTAGGAATATCACAAATATGCAGCAAGAACGTATTGACGTGTTTTTTGAAAACTCCGTCAGATTGCTTGTTCATACACCTTCAAATATCACCAATATCGCGGCGCCATGCACAGTGTGCGTCGGTGAATTTGATCCTTATGTGACAAAAGAAACAGCCGCTGTATTTGCAAACCAGTTAAAAAACGGTCGATTAGTGGTGATAAAAAATGCTGATCACCTCGTCCATTTACAATATCCAGACAAAGTTGCGTCCATAATGTTAGCGCAAGCAGTCGCATTTCTTGAATTGCAAAAAACACTTGAAGCTCTAACCTAAACAAAACAGCATTATTGTTATTTTTTAACTAAATATAATCAACTCAAGTCTCTGTGTAATTTGAGTTGATTATTTTCACTTGACCTAATTAGACCGCATTTTTTATGTATATTTTTGATAAAGTGGTCAAAATTTCAACGGCACGCAGTTTGCACTCCCCGTTTAGGTGACGCAATGCCTCAACAATCAAGGAATCTCTTATGTGTTGAACTTGTCTCAATTGGTGGAATTGTGGGAATTGGCGCATTTCACTTGTAAAGTTAACATGAGAATTCAATTCAAAACCTAGCTTAACTCTAAAGCCTATTGAAACGGAAAAATCACGGACTTTACTAACGTTTTCAAGTTGAAGGTATTGATATTCAGACAAACCAAGAACCCGCGCAATAACTTCAATCGGGATCTGATTCTCCTCTCGGAACCGCTTCACAGTGATGGCTGCAGAGCGATAGTAATCAATTGCAAAGGCATTAATATCCAGCACTGGTGGCGGAAGTAATTCATCGTAAATAATGTTCGGATCAAATTGAGATTCAGTCTCTATTCGAAACTTGGAAAATTGAGCTCTACTCTCTGCACTCATCATATTGGTGATCAAATCTAAATAGAGATGAAATTGCTCGCTCGGTAAGCGACCAATACAGAATAACGCCTTGATCGCTTCGTCATCCATCCCCCGATAGTGTTCTTTCATTTTTAGCGCAAAGTAGAAACTGGTCATTGGAACCATCATGATCCAAGACATTGCAGCTACCATGTGGATTGGGCGTATTGAGCGGTAGCTTTGCTGCATATAGCGTTTTAATGTTGAACCATTCAACCCGGATACACGCTGGTCGAGATCATTAAAAGACAGGCTTTGCGCTCGTCGAACAAACGACATCGATACGGCGATATCGGTATCGATCGTCTTCAGAAAAGTATCAAGCTTTTGAATCCTTTCTTCAGATACGCTGATTTTTAATTGATTGGTACGACCGAACATAAAACTATATCTCACTCAAACTGAATGGGTAGAACTATTCTACTGGGGAGTAATCTATCACATTCTATTGATTTTATAATTAACGCTCAATTTTCATGCGCTTTGCTATAAGCCCTTAACAAAGTTTTCCATACGTTTTCATCCAAAATACGAGTAACGTCTGAATCATCGAATGACGTTGAGGGATGTCGTGATTAATTGTCCATCAGGTGCATATTGTCAACTTACACACCTTCAACTCACCATTTGGGTAGGGCTATCCTGTACTACGAGGAGCAAACATTATTATTGCCATACCAAGTAAGGCAACGGCTACACCTACGAAGTCCCATAATGTCGGACGAATACCATCTACTACCCACAACCATAATATCGCAACAAAAATATATACACCGCCATACGCTGCATAAACCCTACCCGCTGCAGTTGGGTGAAGAGACAACAACCAAGCAAATAGAGCAAGGAAAAATACTGCAGGTAACAAGAGCCAAATCGACTTACCTTCTTTTAGCCATAGGTACGGCAAGTAACAACCCAATATCTCAGCGATTGCTGTGATAAAGAACAACCCTATCGTTTTTAATTCGAGCAACTTAACCCTCCTCTACTACTGCTACCACATAACCAATATTATGGAGTCCCTCTACCGAAACAACTGCACGATTAAAGAGCGGTTCGGTAATTTAATGTCGCTACGCAACGACTATTCGTTATAACCTCATATTCGCAAAATAAAAATACCAATCTCTAATTGCATCTTTTAACAGTTTAAAATTCAGCTTCTTTATTTTGTAAACAAACCCTTGATACAACATATCTAACACAACAGTATAAATGATATCGATTAGTATTCTCAATCTAAGTTAGATCTACAATCAAGACTAGATTTGGTGCTGCAGCAGCAAACAATAGAAATTTGCCTATGTAATTCTTAGATTAAAAATCAAACAGCATATAAGTGACCCATTACCCCAAAATCGAAAGACCCTTTGGGCGAGTTTCGCTGTTTTTACATAATTGATTAAACTAAGTATGCCGCTTCAAGGCACGATAACTTTTATTCCCAATCAAGAATAACCTTACCGGAAGCCCCGCTACGCATGACATCAAAGGCTTTTTGGAAGTCATCTACTTTGAACTGATGAGTGATGACTGGTGTGAGATCTAAACCCGACTGGATCAGCGTCGCCATTTTGTACCAGGTTTCGAACATTTCTCGACCATAGATTCCCTTGATCTTAAGACCTTTGAAAATCACTTGATGCCAATCAATACCCATATCTGGAGGAGGAATTCCAAGTAGTGCAATTTGACCACCATGGTTAATGGTTTTTAACATGGAATTGAACGCTGAAGGACTTCCCGACACTTCAAGACCAACATCAAATCCTTCCAACATCTTTAGATCAGACATCACCTCATCTAGCGAATCTATTTCTGCATTTATTGCTCGAGTCACGCCCATTTTACGAGCAAGATCGAGTCGATATTCATTTACATCGGTGATCACCACGTAGCGCGCGCCAGCATGTTTTGCCACCGCTGCCGCCATAATACCAATCGGTCCTGCTCCCGTGATAAGTACATCTTCACCGACAAGATTGAACGAAAGTGCTGTATGAACGGCATTACCAAATGGGTCAAAAATTGATGCGAGATCATCTGAAATTCCGTCAGGGATCTTAAAGGCGTTGAATGCTGGAATCACAAGGTATTCTGAGAAACAACCGGTACGGTTTACACCTACACCAATAGTATTGCGGCAAAGATGAGTACGGCCAGCGCGGCAATTACGGCAATACCCGCAAGTAATATGCCCTTCACCAGAAACACGATCACCAAGTGCATAGCCACGCACTTCTTGACCAATGCCAACCACTTCACCTACGTATTCATGCCCGACCACCATGGGTACCGGAATGTTATTTTGTGACCACTCATCCCAATTATAAATGTGTACATCTGTTCCACAGATAGCTGTTTTCTTTATTTTAATCAGCAGATCGTTGTGACCAAGCTTCGGCTTGTCCACTTCCGTCATCCAAATGCCTTGTTCAGGCTTTAGTTTTGATAGTGCTTTAATTTTCATACTATTCATTAACATCGCCCCCAACTATCTCTGAAATAACGCTTGTTGATTTTCAAAGTAATTCGTTCTGAGTAAACCGGTGTAAAGGCTTGATTCATTAAGCTTAGTTCATCAGCCAATCGACCCCGTCCTTGAAAGTAGACATCGCGCATAGTGAAAAAAGCGCTGACTATCTAGATAATGTCCATATCGTGACCAACATCTATAAAAGCATCAATAGCACGATCAAGTTGTTCACGAGAATGCGCCGCTGACATTTGTGTACGAATACGAGCCTGACCTTGGGGAACAACAGGAAAAGAGAAAGCTATAACGTATATGCCTTTTTGCAACGAACGTTCAGCAAACTCAGAAGCGACCTTTGCATCACCCAACATGATCGGAATAATCGCATGATCGGCACCCGATAAGGTAAAACCAGCTTGGGACATACGCGTACGAAAGTGCGCCGCGTTTTTCCATAGGTGCTCGCGCAGATGCCCACTCTCTTGGAGCAAATCAAGTACTCGAATCGAGGCATTTACAATCCCGGGGGCAACTGAATTTGAAAATAAGTAAGGGCGAGAGCGCTGACGTAGCCATTCAATCACTTCTTTCTTCGCCGAAGTGTAACCACCCGAAGCTCCCCCCATCGCCTTACCTAACGTACCCGTAATGATGTCGACTCGGCTAATGACATCATGGTATTCATGCGTTCCTGCACCATTTTTCCCCATGAATCCAACCGCGTGTGAATCATCAACCATCACTAGCGCATCGTACTTATCTGCAAGGTCACAAATAGCTGGCAGATTCGCAACCACACCATCCATCGAGAATACGCCATCAGTCACAATTAAAATGTTACGGGCAGCATTCTTTTGAGCTGCAATCAATTGCCGCTCAAGCTCGACCATGTTGTTATTTGAATAACGATAGCGCATTGCTTTACACAGACGGACACCATCAATAATTGAAGCATGGTTTAATGCATCTGAAATAATCGCGTCTTCATTACTCAAAATGGTTTCAAACAAACCTGTGTTTGCATCAAAGCATGATGTGTAAAGAATGGTGTCTTCTCTACCAAGGAATTGAGACAGCTTGTTTTCCAGCTGCTTATGGATATCTTGCGTACCACAAATAAAACGCACCGAAGCCATTCCAAAGCCATGTTGATCCATACCAATTTTGGTGGCTTCAATTAATGCAGGATGATTAGCAAGACCTAGATAGTTGTTTGCACAGAAATTAAGTACTTCTTGACCAGTAGAGATTGTGACTTGGGCTTGTTGCGGAGAGGTAATAACACGTTCAGATTTGTAAAGACCTTCAGCCTTCACTTCTTCCAGTTGTCGTTGAATTTGTTGGTAAAATGCAGAAGACATATTTAATTCCTTCTTAACTTTATCATTTTTAATTGCGCTCATTCCAGCGCTATAATGGCATATATTCTAACCCTGTTAATGCCCACTAAACAGCCGGCATTTATTGATAATAGCGTCACGCGCATCGGATAAAAAGTAACCGCATGACATAACATTGCTTAACCATAACTTCAATGCTAGCCCATAAATACGGCTTCGAGTTTATTGCCATCTTTATCACGGATATAGGCAGCATAATAACCCTCGCCATATTCTGGTCTCATTCCTGGCTTCCCCTCACAGGTACCACCAAGTGCTAATGCTTTAGTGTGAAAATCAGCGACTGCTTTTTGACTTGCAGCATTAAAGGCAACATGTGTACCATTTCCTGCCGAAGAACGCTTTTCACACGGACAACCTATCCAAAATTCAAAACGCTCACCATAAGCTGAAGCGATGTTTTCAATGGTATGGCTGCGATGGATATCTAACGCGCCCAGTACATCATCATAAAATTTAGTCGCTGCTACAACATCACTAACACCCAATGAAATATGGTTTAAAATCATTACTACTTCCTTAAACTTTGCTATCTGATTCATTTTGACTGCATTTGGATTGAATCTTGCCACTTTTTCGACGATATAAGTTAACTACATTACCAAATAGCATTAGTAACGCGCCTAAAAATAGAGCTGGTTCAATTTTTTCTGCATAGAATAGCGCCCCAACGATGGCGATCGCTGGCAGGCGTAAAAAATCCATAGTAACCACCACCGCGGCATCGGAATATTTCATCGCATGTGACAAGCAGTAATGTGCTGTAAGGGCACTAACACTAACGACGAGAAGCCAAAACCACTGCCTCAAATCAGGTGTTTGCCACTCATAAAAAGCAAAACACAATGTGATAGGGAACTGGATCGCACACATATAAAATAAGATAGTCACAGGGTTTTCTGTTGTTGCTAACGCGCGAGTACCTATGTAAGCAAAGCTGTAAAAAATTGCAGCCAGAAGAATAACCATCACACCAGCATCAACTTGCTTGAAACCCGGTTGAACAATAATCATCACACCAGCAAATCCAAAGAAGATCGCAACTAACTTACGTAAAGAAAGTGACTCTCGCAGTAACAAAAATGCCAGCAATGCCGTCCAAAAAGGCACCGTAAACTCCAGCGCGAATACTTCCGCCAATGGCAGCATACCAATCGCAACAAACCAACCATACTGCCCTGCTAAATGGGTAATATTTCGTAAACCGTGCCAGCCTAACCGCTTGGTTGTAAACCACTGCCAGTTGTTACTCAGCGTGATAATCGACACAATAATCATTAAGCTAATGGCACTACGAATGAACAAAATTTGAAAGGTATTAATTTCTCCACTCAACTCTTTTGCTGCGATTGCCATAAAACAAAAAGACGATAGAGCACCCATCATCCAACACACTGATTTGTAGATAATGATCTCCTTGTATACCCAAGTGACCTCAAGATCCTTGGGTATATCAATTACAGATATATCGTGCCGCGTAGATAAATCACAGCAAAACCTGAAACCAACACTCGCTCACCTTTTATTCGGCAATAAAGCATTCCACCACGAGTTGACGCTTGAAATGCTATCAATTCTTGCTTAACCAGTTTCTGTGACCAATAAGGAACAAGACCAGCATGAATCGATCCCGTTACCGGATCTTCATCTCCACCATTTGCCGGCCAAAAATAGCGGGAAACAAAATCATATTGCGTGCCCGGAGCAGTCACAACTACATCATATGGCGCGAGTTGTTGCAGTTGAGAGGCGTCATAAATTACTTGCTGCACATCTTGTTCAGATTCATACACCGCAAAGTAAGCTTGGCGATTCTTCAATACTTCGATTGGTGTAATCGATAAGCCATCTAATAACGCAGCGGGGATCGATTCAACGGCGGTAGGAGCGTGGTTGGGAAAGCTCATTTCAATACGACCATCATCCTTGCAGTTCACATATAATGACCCAACACTCTGAGTGAGAAACTCAATTTCACCTTCACTCTCATACAAGTTATATAGTACATACGAAGAGGCAAGCGTGGCATGCCCACAGAAATCGATTTCAGTTAACGGGGAGAACCAACGAATCAAGTATTGATTCAGCGACTCTTGCTTGATAAATGCGGTTTCAGACAGGTTATTTTCTAGCGCAATTTTTTGCATTAGATCTACATCAATCCACTCATCCAATATTACAACTGCGGCTGAATTCCCTTTAAATTGCTGATTGGTGAATGCATCAACAATGTAGATTGGTAACTCCATGACTTTCATCCCTGTAAATCGTGACTCATTGGAGGAATAACAACGCGATACCTCCCTCCTCTTTGGGCAACCAGTGGATATCTAGTTTAGTGCCCATTTAATGGCGGCATCAGCATGAATTTGCGTTGTGTCATACAGCGCAGCTTTGGTATGTTGCGGTTCCACTAACAAAGCAATTTCAGTACAACCTAAAATGACTGCTTGCGCTCCCTGCTCGATTAACGCGTCAATAATGGCAACATATTGGCTTCTTGATGAATCTTTAACGATGCCATTGCACAACTCTTGGTAAATAACATCATGTACGATCGTCCTTTGTTCTACGTTTGGTGTTACCACTTCAATACCAAAATTGTCAGTTAAACGCTGTTTGTAAAAGTCCTGCTCCATGGTGAATCGCGTACCAAGCAAACCGACCTTAGTAATACCATCAGCAACTAACACCTCTGCTGTAGCATCAGCGATATGTAAAATGGGCTTAGATATGCACTGTTCAATCTGTGGTACCACTTTATGCATGGTATTTGTACAAATCAAAATGAAGTCCGCCCCACCCGCTTCAACCGATTGAGCTGCGCGAGTAAGAATATTGGCGGTTTCTTCCCATTTACCTTGATGCTGAAGCTGTTCAATCTCGTGAAAATCGACGCTATACAAACAAATTTTGGCAGAATACAACCCACCTAGTTTTGATTTTATTCCTAGGTTCAATGCCTTGTAATAGCTAGCCGTCGACTCCCAGCTCATACCACCAATAAGACCGATCGTTTTCATTATTTATTCCTCATCGACATCATAAAAGATGTACTTTTCCTACTATATGATTGCCCGTAATTTCAACGACAGCCAAACTGGCTTGATCATTTTCAACTTCAAACGCGACGCTTCCATCGATATTCCAAACCGCGCTTTTGCCTGCAGTTTGCCAACCACCAGTTGGGCTAATGTGGTTTGAAAGCAAAACTGGTAAGCGACAAGTTGCCGCAATGTTGGAGAGGATATCAGCATCAGCACCGTACCCTGAGGGGGAGACCAATGCAC
The DNA here is from genome assembly GCF_050337565.1 of Vibrio kasasachensis. Lineage (NCBI taxonomy): Bacteria > Pseudomonadati > Pseudomonadota > Gammaproteobacteria > Vibrionales > Vibrionaceae > Vibrio > Vibrio kasasachensis. The sequence continues at coordinate 397,974 of NZ_JAKJTB010000009.1, forward strand.
TCGCTAGGTAGACATCTGCCTCATCTTCTACGGCATCATGGCTATGTTGAGGATTAGAAAAATCTGAACAAATCGCTAATGCCAATTTGTAACCTTTGAGTCTCAAGTAATGGTTATGTTGACCTGCTGAGCAATACTGCTCTTCACCACTATGTAAATACTGTTTAGCGTAAAATCCTAGCTCACCTGTTGGGTTGCAAATTACAGAACTAATCGTGGGTTTTTCAGTGCCATTTTCCAACGGGCAACCAGCGATTACTGAAATTTGATTCGCCACAGCTTGCTCTGAAAGCACTCTTAAGATGCCATGCTTGGTATTGAATGCAAGCTCACCGACTCGATCTAAAACATAACCACTAAGGGACAGTTCAGGAAAGACAACTAGGTCTGCTCCATACTCAGCTGCCTGTTTAATTGCGTGTAAATGCTGTTGCAAGTTTGCTTCAATATCACCATCCACTATTGGAATTTGTGCCAAAGCAATTGATAGGTTATTTGAGTTCATAATCATCCTTAATACAACATTGGTTATCTAACTAAATTACCTACCACGTCCAGTGGTAAGAAAGTGTACCCAGTCCTCTCTTTTCCTTAATGCCGCCTGTTCAGTTGCTGCAGCAACATCATAGGCAACCTTGTGAAAACTGACATTCCACTGGCATTGATCAGATTCGGTTAACATGGCGTAGCTCGCTAGAGAGCTATAGGTTTGCATGGAGTGTAAATGTGGCTCGTCATCCGTATACGCTGGCATACCTACGCTACCTGGATTAATGATCAACTGCCCAGTAGAAAGTTCAACGCAACGAGGAATATGGGTATGACCACATAAAATAACGGCAGTATCATTACCTGACAGCAAGTTAACAATCTCTTCATCACTACGAAGTTGCGGGTCCCCTTGCAGAGTGTCCTCCAACAAGTAAACTAAATCATCTTTCGGGGTTCCATGGCAAGCGTAAATTTGATCGGTAATTTGCTTATCAAATGGCAATTTCTTCATCCACTCAATTGGCTCATCGCCCAGATCATTCAATATAAATTGCATTGTAGGGTTGGACGTAATTTGAGGAGGAGTTGCTTGAAAGATCTGCCTGTCTTGATTGCCGCAAATGGTCACAGCATCTAGCGATTGAAGAAATTCGTACGTGGCTTTGGGAGCAATTGGACCATAAAGAATGTCACCCAGATTAATAAATTGGGTCACACCTTGTGCGTGCGCATGCTTAACCACCGCGGTAAGCGCAAATACATTACTGTGTATATCTGAAAGTATGGCGTACTTTTGCATTTTCCTCATTCCTTGAGTTAATACTATACCGCCAATATAACAGTAAAAACAAATGAGAAACAATACGTTAAAATCATCTAGTTACTTTAAATAGTCTAAATTGACTAGATTTAGGCGGCGCTCTTGGTATTGCAAGTTCAAACCGAGCGCTTAGAGCCAAAAAAGCGTATTCGGCGTCTCTCACAATGGACGTTCGCGTAAAGTATAGTGTTGGAGATGTGGAAAAATGATGGAAGTTAGAAAAATGAGTAAAAGGACAAGGCTTGCTATGTTGGGTAGCTGGCTGGTCCTGTTCGACTTGCACATACTCAAACCCATTGATGGTGCATAGCCGAGCCCAAACACCAGCATTTGGACCATGCGCATTAATCACCGGCATCAACGTCACTACCAACCAGCTCAGTGCACTGGCAAGTAACATTTTCTGCTGAAAAACACTACTGTGTTTTGGTGTGGGTGATTGCATCTTTGCCCTCTTATCTAGAAGAACAAATATATAACCAACCTGAAACACATTCAGATAAAGTGTTTAAAATTCACTCATAGATCATATAATTGTGTTAATTTAATCACTCAATAGCCAATTATGCCTATTGGTTCTTAAGTAACATCATAAACAGACCATTACACTAGGTGACAGTGTCACCAAAAATCACAACTCGAGCAAATCAGTTTTCCCTTATAGTCCTTTTAATGAGCGCTATTGATAAAAATATTTTTATTTGCATTGCTCTACACATATAATAATAACAGTCTCATTCAACTCGCATTGCCGAAGGATTCGATATGCGCAACTTGGTCGTCTTGCTTATTTTGTTCTTCAACTGTTCAGTTTTTGCATCACCGTTGAAGATCCATCTTGCCGACGGATCAACTATTGAGACAAATATGGTGAGTTTACTCGAAGAGTTTCCAACCACTAGCTTTGCAACTCGCTTACCTTGGTTCCCCAATCAACGGTCTTTTACGGGTATCCCAGTAGAGAAGCTGATCGAGCGATATGGTGATGCCACCACGTTTGCGGTAACTTTTTTAGCTTTAAATGATTATGCAGCCACTAGCACAATTGAAGATATTCAAATGTTCGCGCCAATAATTGCCATAAAAATGAATGGCGAGCCAATGCGAATTCGACATAAAGGACCTTATTGGTTAATTTTCAATTTAAATAAGTACCCTGAAATAGACAACATTAACTACCATTCTCAAATGGTGTGGCAAATAGACGAGATAATTTTGCACAGTAGGAATGATGACGAATAGTAATATAAACCGATCTTTTGTCCGTTTTTTCACTCGTTCTAAGGCACTCCTGATTGTCTTATCTATCCTATTGATCGTCGCCAATTTTTATGTATTGTCTGAAACAAGAAAACTTACCCGCTCTTTTTCAGAACAACAAAATCAAGCGACTTGGTTTTTGTTTCAACTGACTAAAGAGTTCTCTTCTCTTGTCGCAATTGCTCCACTCGCTCTAACCAATTCAAAATACAAACAAAATACTGAGCTATCCTATGAGCTTACGTGGAGTCGTTTTGATCTGCTAATCAATGCCGGAGAAGCAGATAATTTAATGCAGTTAGAAGGGACGCGAGAGTTTTTTAGCCAACTTTTTGCTCGCTATACGCAATTAGAGCCATTGGTTTTTGATTTAAAAGACGATCACCATATCTCAAATCTAACCACGCAGCTCTCTGCCATATACAAAGATATGCTCGGTTACGTAAATCATAACTTTCGCATAAAAAATCCGATTTACCAGAAACAAATGAAACAGGCGATGCTGCTTGCTCACACCCAAGTAGCATTAATGCTACTGCTCTTTTTATGTGCTGCTTTAGTGGCGTACGTTTTACACCATGAGTCAAAAACCAACAAACAACTCGCGATGACCGATGCATTAACCCGCATTCCAAATCGCTTGGCAATGACACACGATGTCCAACAGCACATAGAGCAAAATAACACTTTCACTCTATGTCTATTAGATTTGAATGGATTCAAACAAATTAATGACCAATATGGTCATCTGGCTGGTGATAAAGCATTGCAGATATTGGCCCAACGGTTCGCTGACTATAGTGACAGCTCCTTATTTTCCTCATATCGAATTGGCGGGGATGAATTCGCGCTTGTATTACTACAGCAACCAAGTGATCAAATGGAGCATGCATTGAACTGTGCGCTAGATTGTTTTGCAGAAGAAATCGAAGTGGTTGATGGCATTTTCTATGCTTTATCCGCCAGTGTCGGTTTAGCCAGCTTTCCAAGCCAAGCTAGCTGCTACAGTGACCTGATTAAAATTGCCGATAAAAACATGTATCAGATGAAATTTGCTACACGTACTCATACTCGCCAAACTTAAATTTTTTTACTCCAAGATTCGCAAGCAGATTTAATCTGAGTCACTGCCGCTTGATAATGAAGCTCTGTACATCGAAAAGGATCCTTGATGCTCCCTTCCCCCCACTGCCCAAGAAGAAACGTTTTACCTCGCGAACGAAGGCATACTTCACTTACTTTGTTAATCTGCTCTGGTTCCATGACCAATATTATGTCGCTCCATACACAATCTTCTTGAGTTAATTGCTTAGCCGAGTGCGAAGTCAAATCTAAACCTAATTGCTCGGCCAATGATTGAATAGTTTGATCGGCAGCAAACCCAACCATCTCACTCTTTTTTGTAAGTATACCCGCAGATCGAACCTCACTTTCCGGAACCAAGTGGGTGAGCAACGAAGCGGCGAAAGGTGAACGGCAGATATTGCCACTGCAAACGATGAGGATACGATTAAACATGCTTTACGTCCTTGTAACGACGAGGTGATACAACCGAATAACTGGCTCCAATGAGCACTAGAACAGTCAAAAATGTCACTGTATTCGCTGGGGATTGTAAATTGAAATCGACCCATATATGCATAAGCATCGCGCACAGTGCCATCAAACAACCAAACGCAGCCCCTTTACATGTTTGGCTATTACGATTGATCATAACCCAAATAGAAAGTCCAAACGCCCACAGAAGAGTGCTTCCGAGCATTATTGTCGCAGGTAATCCCGCTTCCGTGACAAACTGGATATATTCATTGTGAGCATGGTCATAGTAGCCGATGGCGTGTTGAGTGTAGCTAGGAAAAACAACATAAAAACTACCTAACCCAATCCCTGTAAGTAAATAATCCTTTATCATCGGAATGCTCCACGTAATGACCAAATGGCGGCTATCTTGATCTATATAAGAATCTGCCACACGCTGCTGGAGTTTATCCAAACCAAATAGTGACCCCATTATTACGATATCTACTACCAATATACTCACAAGAAACCAAGTCAAATTGGATGGTCGATTGCGATAAAAAATGAGAGCAACAAATCCAACAACAAGAGTTGCAGCCAAAAACGCACCATTGCCCATTCTAGAACGCGTCATAACCAACGCAATGACAATAATAACAAGCGCCAAGCGAACGAGCATCCTCTGCGATGAAACTAACCGTAACCACTGTTGTATACGATCTTGCCAAGAGTTATAACTAGCTCGGCCACTTTGCATATCAGTGACTATCAACCCAATTCCTATGCACAGGCAAAGTAATAAATAGTTGGCAAGATGGTTCTTATAAACAAATGTCCCTGTTGCAATGCCTTCCTCTTGCAATCCGAAAAGAATCGACTGTTCTACACCGAGTAATACATTCAATACAGCATAGAAAGCTTGCAAAGTACCACCAACAACAATCGCTAACATGACCGTTCTAATCCGCTCACCATTATTTATTAATATCGCACTGCAGAGTACGAAAATAAAATAAAACACCCCTTTCAGCAGCGCGATATATGTCGTTCTAGGATCCAATGAAATATAACCGACATCCGCACCTGTGCGCTGATAAGCTATAGAAGCTGCGGGAGAAACCCATTCAAGCCATGATAGCGGCATTGGAATAATTTGGCATAAAATCCACAATTGAAATAACGCAATGGGAAACAATAACCAACCGAACTGTTTGATACTATCTAGCGCAAGTCTACTTCCATGCCTCATCAAGGAGATAACAAGCATGCATGCAGACAGACCTATCCAAATTTCTGCAATTGTCCAAGCCCATATACGATTTGAGCCCAATGGAATCGGTAGCCAAACTAATAACAATAAGTAACTGGCAAAACACATTCGTTCAAGTTTATTCGTCACAATTCCCTATCTCAGTCGTGAACATACAAAATCATTTTGAGTGTCAATATTCGACTCTAGTAAGTCAAAATATTACTCATACTAATTGACTATTTTCTCAAACAAGAGACAAACTCAAGTTGTTATTTATATTATATTTTTTGATTGCTTTGAGTGATTTTTATCGACCACAATGAATTATGGATGAATCATGTATAAATATACGTTACCGCTGTCGGGTTTGATGTTGTTCAGTGCACCTTCAGTCAGCTACGAATTAATTGATAATGATCTTGCCTATCTGCACTTCTATGGGGATATAAAAGCCAGAGCGCTTATTCTTGACGAACAGGACAATGATTACACATTTGGTGATTCTAAAGTTGGTATCCTAGGTCTATATGCCATAACAGATTTGATTGCTTTAGCTGGCGGGTTAGAAACTCAAGTTAACTTCGATGCCGATGAAGATAAAGATGAAGACGATATATTCGTTTCTCAGTATTTTATTGGTCTATACGCAGAAGCAATTGGACGACTCACTTACGGTAAGCACAACACCTCTTCTGATGACTTAAATGGTGTCGACTACTCTGAGGCATTTGGCGGCGAAGCAAACCTAAACGCAGTTGGAGTAAAAGGCGATACAATTAAGTATGTATACGACAATGAACTCTTTGCACTTAACGCAACCTACGGCTTTGAAGATGGTAACCAAAAGCGAACGGTGAAAGAGCTGTTTGGTCAATATAACCTCGCAGATCTCGTGTTAACCGGCGGTATTGGCAAGACAGACACGAATACCCAAAACCATCAAACCGACGCGACTTATTTTCAAGTAACAGCTCGTATGGAAATGGGTGACACCAATCTAGGTCTAACCTATTACAACCAAGACCTAGACAATAATTTGCAACCAAGCCAATCCATCGACAAAAACGCCTTTGCATTGTCAGGGCAAATCGCATTTACACAAAGAACAACAGGCTACCTTGGTCATGAGGTTATTGAGCAAGATTCCAATTCATCAGCGTTAAACGGTACAAGAAATAATTCATACATTGGGCTTTCATTTGTACCGATAGAATATACAAAATTATTTACGGAAGTTAACTACGATACCCCGGTAAGTTCGCACGATGAACTCAATATAGCGTTAGGTGCCGTAATAGCTTGGTAAAACATCATGATTATACCCAAGTCGCCTCAAGATTCAGGATTCACATGCTTGAGTTTATTTGGGTATATACCCAAGAAACTTGAAGGTGCAGGTAGGCGGCAAGTAAGAAAGCCCCCTGAGCATAGGTGAACTATGTGATTGGGGCGCACGAACACAGCCAACACCGCTGCAGCTTCAAGTATGACGGGTATAAAAGAAGGTTTAATTAAACACAAACCTTCCTCTTTGTTAGTTAGCAGAGATAGGATCTTTTTTAGTTGGAACATTGGGAGTTGGCGCGGCAACGACACTCTGTATACCTGCCGCCGTAGCATCCGCAATAACGGTTGGGTCAATACCAGCTTCGATGGCTGCAATAGTAATATCCTGACTCGTCATCTCCAAACTACGTGCAATCTGCGCGATTAGGCTTATATGTTGAGGATAGTTAGCAAAAATTTGCGTCAATATATCCGTCAATTCTCCAGGCCTTAATTGAGTAGCCGTTGTAAGAAATAATGCTAAGTTATCCTCAATCGTATAATTTCCAAATTGCTCAACAAGAACAGTTGGTGAGGCAGTTAAATCATCAAACAACATATTTACTTGTTGTTGAGACATAACCTCAGCCCTGGCTAGGTTGGCCAAAGACAATACGGTTAATACACTGATAAATTTAATAATTTTCATTGTTACCCTAATCTCCTCAATGTCATCATATAAACCATAGCCATAAGAACAGCTTAGCCATCGTTTAAACCCAGCGTATACCCAAAACACCTGAAGATGCAGGTAGGCGGCAAGTAAGAAAATCCCCTGAGCATAGATGAACTATGTAATTGGGGCACACGAACACAGCCAAGACCACTGTAACTTCAAGTATGACGCGTATAGAAAAACCTCACTACTTACGGCAATAATAAGGCGTTAAACCATTAAACTTTAATAGTGAGCATGCTCGCCCACCCACTATCGGCTTTTTAAGTAAATCATCAAATTGCCATATTTTCATTGCATATTTTTCATGGTCCAACAAATATGAAATCGCTATTTTTTTATCTGCTACTGTTAATTCAGGCCAATTAGACAGATAAAAATTCAATGATTCCATTAACGTCAGTTTTTCAAAATTGCCTAGCCTTTGAGCCAACTTAAATTGTGCTAGAACATCATCAAAACTACCCCCTTCACGCCACATTTGATTCGCTCTGAAGATAACCACTTTGGAATCTAACGGTTTAAGCATTTGCTGAGATTCAAATTCAACTGATGATAAGTGATTGTAATGCTCAACAAGCGTTGGGTTCCCTTTTGCATTAAAAGCGAGCCAAGAGTAATAGAGTCCGTATGTTTCATGATCATTAAATGGAACCCAAACTAAAGGTAAAGGTTCCATTGCGCCTAAAAGATCCGGGACCATTTCGTTATTCGATAAAGGCTCAAACTCAACCAAGTGATTTTTGCGTGATTGACTAAGGTAATCATCCGCCCCTTTAAACACCGCCAGCACAGTGACAATTATAATAAGAAACAAAAGACTGGCTAAGCCGACTTTATGATACATGTATAGCCCCACCGCTCTCTAACTGTCGAGATCGCTCAATGTCAGCCTTAAGATTCTTTGACACGATAGAATAACGAAGCACTAAAAATCCAAGAGCGAATGGTGCAATGTAGCGCACCTCTATCGACATAAAGAAAGTCGTCGCCAAACTCAAAAACATCAAAATTGCGAAGTCATATGGCATACGATTCTTAATAAAAAACATCAGCAAACGACCAACGTACTTACAATAGAAATAGACGAAGAACACACCACCAAAAATGGTCCAATCAAAGAAAAATGACTTAGTAGAGACACTTTTTGTCTCACCGACAACCAAATATGCGGCAAATTCGGTGAAATTGAATAACCGTGGTGCTAAACCATCCATGAACTCCATTGCGACTGCGCCGTATTCATACATTGATGGCAAGTAGCCAAAAAATCCCCCGCCAATAGGATTATGGATCAGCGACATGATAGCAGTCATTACAGCAGTACCACGTGTCGCTATACTAGAATAGCGTTCGACATCATTAATAATGGAGTCACCCAAAAACAAATAGAGGAATATCGTACTAAAACCAACCAGAATGACTGACGCTAATAGTTTATGAAATAGATTAATGCGGTTAAAAATAACAAAGGTAACCAGTAAAGTGATAAAAAAGCTGATCAGCGTTCCTTTTGAAGTAATAAGAACAACGCTCGCAACTATTAATGGCGCCAACAATAAGAGATTAATTCGATATATAGCGGCAACCATTAATAATATCAACACATACTGAAAACCAAAAGTGCTGGCTTCCAATGTAAAACCTCTCATTCGATGCGGTGACATAGCAAAGTTATGATGAATAAATGAAGGACTGTTGATAAAACCACGAGCGACTAGATTGAGTGCAAATGACATAACAATAACTGTCGCCATTATCATTACACCCTGATAAACAAGCTTTTCATCGTGGCGCATCACGGTTAAAAACACGATAACGAGAGGAATGAATAGCAGAGCAAATCGTAAGCCACGGTCCAATAAAAACACTTTATTGTAGTCACTATAAAATAACGCTAGCAATACAAATGAATAAGCAAAAAATCCAAATAGCAGTTTTATCGTACCAAACTCAATCTTAGATAACTGTTTGTAAGAAAAAACAATCTGTAGCGCAATTAATGGGATAAGCGTAATACCAAGAGGTGCAGTAAACACACCGCCTATAGAGGCGAGTGCAGTATTCTCAAACGGAATCATAAAGCAGAATAATAGAAACAGTCCTCGTTGCACTCATTAACTCCTATCTAAGCTCTACGAAAGATTGGTAGTAGTTGCGATTCATTACATCTTCATGAAAATTCTTTTCAAAATGAGCAATACAGTCACTTCGCTCGATCTCTTGATACATCTTATCCTGCAATACGCGAGCAGTAAGTTCCGAAAGACTATCAGGTTTGGCTTGATCAAATATCCATCCTGTACTGTTCGTTACCATATCAGCTAGCGAGCCGGCGTTTGATGCAAGAACAGGCGTACCATTTCGAAAAGACTCGGCAACGATTAAACCAAAACCTTCCCACAACGAAGGAACCACCACGAAATCCGCTTGCTGAAAATAGCGATCTAAATCGGTATTTTCCACCCAACCTAGCTTGTTTATTGTCACTTTGTCTATCGATGCATTGAGTAAGTCCACGAGCTCTGGGCTATCATTTCTCACTGGCTCGCCTATTACATTGAGCTCTATCGGGTTGGGTAAGTGTGCTTGTTGCTTCAAAGCACACAAAAAACGGTCAAGCCCTTTTTGTTTGTCCAATCGACCTACAAATAGTATTCGTGTCACTCCATCTATATTGTCAACGAGATCTGAGACCAAGACACTCCCCTTCACACCATTCCAAACCAATGAAGCTTTAGTTGCTTTCAAACCGATCTGTAGCGCAGAACGATATTCATGTTGCGAGATACAATAGATTTGGTCGCAAAACACCGCCATGATTTTCTCAACAGCTACATAGATGGATTTGTAAACGCGCTCTTTCAGCGCCGAATCATAATGAATATCAAATGCCCAACCATGGCTACAATAGACTAATTTAACTCGGTGCCATTTAGCTAATGGCCATAAAAATGGGCGAAGTAGCCCTGCAAACGTGCTGTGCAAAAATAGGATTTGGTACTGTTTGACTTCCAACTTGAAATAGAGAGCCCAAAGCAACATCATGACATTGAAAGGACGAAAGCCTTTGTTACCTAGCTCCAATTTAGATCGGTTATATCCAATCGCTAAAAAGTGATTATCCACAAAATGAGAACGCGACAAAGATTCAAAATAGGTTTCGATGCCACCTTGTGTTGTTTCAGCTATATTCAAAACCTTCATATTCACCTCATGATACTTATTTTTCGTAAGGCATAATGATTGAATAAACCATCAAACTTAAATAACACCCGCAACGTGAATACAATCACCGAGTAACGACTCAATCTCGGAGTCGTTTTTCCAAACAAGAAGTGACTATTGCTAATTATTTTATCAAACACTTCTTTTTCGCTCGTCTTGTTTTTGACAAGAAACTTGAGCAAATTTATATAGCACGTGGACATAAATAAATTCACATCAGACTCAAATGCTTTCTTTTTCGCTTGATAGGATATTCTTTCAAACGCATCAATGTGGGTGGTATCTTTACTTTTCAGCGGGCTGTTAATTGCAGAACCTTGACGGAGAACATGGTTGTAAAGCGGTTTTCCACTAATAAAACACTGCTGAGCGATGGATAAATATTCGATAATAAACAATACATCTTCGCTGAAATGTAATGATTCATCGAAGCGCAGATTATGTTCAATTAGTAACCTGCGCGAAACCATCAGCCCACATACATGTATACGAATTTCCTTAGTCAAAAACTGCGAAAGAGCACAGTTGGAAGTCACTTTTTGTTCATGGTTTTCAACAGTCGTGATTTTAGTGTCTAAGATTTTTCGAAAAGAAAACAAAATTGAATCAATATCGACTTGCTTAACAAGAACATCATCAAGATAAGCGAATATACCCAATTCAAAGCTATCATCTGAGTCTAGAAATAAAATGTACTTGCCACTTGCTTGTTCCACACCACAATTTCGTGCACTAGAAACACCGCCATTCTCTTTTCGAACCAACTTTATTGCAGGCGAATCGATGGGATATCTTGCTGCTTGCTTGGAACCATCATCAACAAGTATCAATTCGATATCTTGCTGTTGCCTAGATGCTTGTTCAATTAGAAACCAATCAATAATTTTTTTGGCATAATCGAAAGTATTATAAATCGGCACAATGACTGAATATTTCATGCAATTGCCTCCTGCCAAAGTCGATTTACAACCGAGATTTCCGTCTCCTTTGCTTTGTCTAGGGAATTGGACGAAAGCTGGTTAAACAGGACATCGTTTTCACAGATTTCTACGATTCGATCTGCGAATAACGCGCAGTTCCCTACTTCAACTTTGTACCCGTTAACACCATCCTCCACGATCCAAGGTAGCGCATCAAACGTATTAAAAACAACAACAGGCAAACCTTGGCTCCTCGCTTCAATGAGCGTTTGACCAAAGCCTTCATAATGAGATGTCATAATAAAGAGGGCGTAGTCACGCAGTACAGAAGCGACATCATTGGTAGAGCCTTTAAAAGTGATCTTATCGTTATTAGCGATCAGTTCGCGTAGTCTATCCAACTCTTCGGAGGTCCCATCCCCATAGATATCTAAACTGTAAGCCTCCGGTAATCTTGCCAATACATCGACCATGCCAGTAAAGTTCTTCTGTCCTTCATCGATACGCGCAACCGTGACTAGTTTTTTACTTAACTTTGGCTGGTTTACTGCTGTTTCAATTTTGCATCCACGAGGAATAATCTTTACCTTGTGTTGAAACTTAGGAAAGAGTGCCAGCAATGCTTTTTTATCCTGCTCGGTATATACAGAAAACACGTCTATATATTGATGCAGAAACGACATCAACAGCTTTGAAAATGGCTTAAAATACACGTCAAACTTATTCGTTTGAACAAGTACAACTTTACTGTTTTCGCGCACCTTGCGTGGTAAATACAAAAGATCATTAGGATGAAACAAAACGACGACATCTTGCGAGGTAAGATTGAGTTCTTTGATACGATTCACTTGGTTAAGTTTAGTTTTATACTTACTCTGCTTACCGTAATGTAGATACTTAACATAACCAGATTCAGAATAGTGTTCTGTACTAGGTAAATGTTCAAACAGCTCATAGTTCTTACATTCAAATAGCTCTAAATTTTTGCATTCAAACAAACTATGCAAACTACGAATAAGAGTTTCGACTCCGCCCATCGTGGTCGACTTTTGTGGGTTTATCGTAACCAATTTCATATTCAAACCTTAATCACTACCAAATAAATCGCGGGTATATACTTTCTCAGTAACATCAGCTAGCTCTTCAACCATTCGGTTGCTCACAATCACGTCACTGATTTGCTTAAACGCGGCAAAATCATTTAGCACTTCTGAATTGTAAAAGGTCGGCTCTTGTAGCAGTGGTTCATAAACCACAACCTCAATCCCCTTGGCTTTAAGTCGTTTCATGATGCCTTGAATACTCGATGCGCGGAAATTATCTGAACCAGACTTCATGATAAGGCGGTAGATCCCAACAACTTTTGGCTGCCTTGCTATGATGGCATTGGCAACAAAATCTTTGCGTGTGGTATTGGCATCAACAATTGCTTGGATGATGTTGTTTGGAACATCTTGGTAATTTGCCAATAGCTGCTTGGTATCTTTAGGTAAGCAGTAACCACCATAGCCAAAGGAAGGATTGTTATAGTGCGAACCTATTCGAGGGTCTAGCCCTACCCCTTCGATGATTTGACGAGAACTCAAACCATGACTTTCTGCGTACGAATCTAACTCATTGAAATAGGCGACACGCATAGCTAAATATGTATTCGAAAACAACTTAACCGCTTCCGCTTCTGTCGAATTGGTAAACAATACCGAGATATTCTCTTTCTCTGCCCCTTCAACTAACAAACTTGCGAATGCTTTCCCTCTTGGGGAATCTTCACCAACGATAATGCGCGAAGGATGCAGGTTGTCATACAATGCTTTACCTTCACGGAGAAACTCTGGCGAGAAAATAATATTACTAAAGCCAATATCTTGCTTTACTCGCTCGGTGTAACCGACAGGAATGGTCGATTTAATCACGACGACACTTTGTGGCGAGTATTGCTTCACATCATGAATCACTGACTCAACAGAGCTGGTGTCAAAATAGTTGTTTACTGGGTCATAGTTGGTTGGTGTCGCGACAATGACAAAATCTGCGTTCTTATAGGCTAATTCTTTGTCTGTTGTCGCCAAAAGATTCAACCTCTTTTCAGCCAAAAACTGCTCTATTTCTTGGTCAGAAATAGGTGATTGACGACGATTGATCTTATCCACTTTCGACTCATCAATATCAAGCGCAACCACTTGATGATTCTGAGCAATTAAAACCGCATTTGAAAGACCTACGTAGCCAGTTCCAACGATTGTCACTCTCATAATTTTATCCATAAAATTAGTCATTTAAATATAATTCATTCGCGAAATGTATTGCGGAAACAATTCATCCGTTGTTACTTATTTACTTAAAAACCGCTCTCGAATTCGACTCGGTTTTTTTAAATAGAAATAGGTCCGACTGGGTAGCAAGGTTATTTTGCTTTGAAAAAGCAGTTTGAATACTTGGTTGTAGTCTTCCCAATTCATGACCTTGTGAAAATTTTTGATCATCTTGTAGAATGAATAAGACTCTGTCGGAATACCATTACTATGGATATACGCCACACGACGCATTTGTACATCAAACCTCGACCGGACAGCGGTTGAAGTGAAGGTTCCGGTAATGGTACCTTGCCCTTTCGTCACGCAATAAATTGCATCGAGATGAGAAGCAATGCTGTTTGATTTATAACCGGAAACCAAAGAAAACATCACGTCATTCCAAGCGATTACCTGATCAAAATAGAGACTTTTCCCTTTTATGAAGGAGGTTCGATAAACCTTGCTCCATGGGACAGCAAAATGAAAACGAATGTCCTCATTACCAGTCTCTATATGTTGCTTTACAAGGTTCGCCCAAGTTTCATGTCTATCGGTTGTCTCACCAGTCACTTCACACTGACTGATCGGTGCAAAGTATGTAATGTCATTTCCAGCCAACTTCCCATCAAGAATACTGAACGCATCTTGGGTAAAAAAATCATCCGCATCGGCGAAAATAGTATACTCAGAGTCCAAATGCTTTAACCCGACATTTCGGGCTGCTCCAGCACCCTTAACGCCGGAATCATTCGCGTAAATTGATAAGTTAAGCTGAGGGAATTCTTCCGAAAAATAACGGGTATCCGGCGTATCCTTGCTATTGTCATCAACAACAATGACCTGAATGTCACTTCGCTGTGGAATTGACGCTAGCAACCTCTCTAAACCCACTAAGCTGTTATAGTGCGGCACCACAATCGAGTATTTGAAGTTCATAGTTATCCTTGAGCTATTAAGCTTTTTGACCTTCAGTTTCGGCATCGAGGTTGTAGATATAGTCCCCATAGACATAATCTTGCTTACCCTTGCTTTCACTAATTTGGTTAAGTATCACCCCTTCAAATTGCACGTCGTGTGTCATGAATCGAGAAATGGTATTTCTGAGTGTCGTAATACGCGTACTTGACGCTTTCAATACCACGACAACTTTTCCGGTAATCTTGCTAACGATCATACTGTCGTTCACAACAAGCGCTGGCGGAGTATCAATCACAACTCTATCGAACCGCTCCTCTAATTGAGCAAGTAATGATGAGAAGCGATCTGAACTGAGTAGCTCTTGCGGATTTGGCGTTGGCATCCCCGCAGGCATAACCGTTAAGCCTGTTCTATCATCAACAAACAAACACTCCTCTAGATCAGTATTCATTAACAAATGATTGGTTAAGCCGGGCTTAAAACGCTTATGACCAAACCGCTCCGAAATAGCTGACTTACGCAGGTCACAGTCAATCAATAGGGTGTTTTCTACTCTAGAAAATGCCAATGCCAAATTAATGGAACACGTAGTCTTACCTTCGTTTGGTAATGACGAAGATAAGGTAATAAATTTATTCTCGCGATTGGTTAATGCCAATGCCGTCCTAGTCGAACGTACTGATTCATTGAAGTTAATATGCTTGTCGCTAAAAAACACATTACTGTCTAATGAGTCTTGCTTATCCCTGCGTATCTTAGGAATACCACCTAGCGGGACTAAACCCAGTTTTTCTTCACAATGCTTAACCGTGGTAATGGTGTTATTGAGTAACTCCAGCAACATAATTGCGGAAACTGCCACCAACAATGATGCGACCATAGCAAAGCCGACGATTAACTTTTTACGTGGTTTCGCCTGATATTGTGGCGCTATGGCTTGGTCGGTAAAGCGAGCATTGCGTGAATCAAAATCACTCGTAGCGGTCGTTTCTTTTTGACGGTTTAAGAATATATTAAGAACATTTCGATTGGTTTCTTCTTCACGAACCAATGCATCATATTGGCGCTTCTTGACCGTCAAACTTTGAAACTCTTGTTTTTTCTTCTCAAGCTCTCGCGAGATCAGTCGCTCTTGAGAGCGAGCCGTTTGTACCTCTTTACCGATACCACCTACTAGCTGACTAATTAACTGATTCAACTGTGATTGCAAGTTTCCAAGCTTTGCAGTCACCGCGATCATTTTTTCATGCTTAGGTCCATAAGTTTTTGACAGCTCACTCTGGTCTCTTTCTGCGTCAGCGAGAAGAGCACCTAAATTAATCACTTGCGGATGTTTGGAAATCGCTGGAACTGATGATGCATGATCAACTGAGAAAGAGTTTCCACTGTTCAATGTGCCATATGCTGACTCGAGTTGGATTCGTTTATCGGTGACCTCACTTAGGCGAAGGATTAAATCATTAATTACGGTACTGGCTTGCACGTCAATCCCACTGTCATCAACCAGTTTTTCTTTTGCTAGGAATTCAATCAGTGTGTTTTCCGATTTTTTAAGTTGCTCTTGCAACTGCTCCATACGCCCAGAGATCCAGCTGGATGCATGTTCAGTTGCATCTAAGCGTGCTTGCAAGCCTTCCATGATATATGCTTCACCAACGGCATTAGCGATATCCGCAGCGAGTTGAGGGTCGAGTGACTCAAACGTAATTCGGACTAATTGAGTTTTACGAATTGGGGCTATTGAAAGCTTCGAATGGAATCGGTCCAGTACCGCATAACGAGTTCTGGCAGATACTTTGTCTTCCGGTTCAGGGCGTGCTTTATCTTCCGAGCGAAACATGGGCAAAGCTTTCACACTGCCAAAGAAAGACCGTTTGGGTTCAATGTAAGGATTAAACTCCGGCAAGTTATCCAAAGCAAGTTTGTCTATCACGCGCTCAGCAATTGAACGAGACTTCAGTATTTCAAATTGAGTCAGGTAATACTCTTGCTGACTAGAGTCAATGCCAACAACTTCTTCAATAGATACGGCTTTGGTCGTATTTGACTCAATTAGTAACGTCGCAGTCGCTTGATAACTTGGCTTAATGGTGAGAGTAAACAA
Organism: Vibrio kasasachensis; assembly: GCF_050337565.1. Lineage (NCBI taxonomy): Bacteria > Pseudomonadati > Pseudomonadota > Gammaproteobacteria > Vibrionales > Vibrionaceae > Vibrio > Vibrio kasasachensis. Next base: position 414,782 of record NZ_JAKJTB010000009.1, read on the forward strand.
CACCGCAATAGCAGTAACCAAGACCGTAAACAGTAGGATCTTCAACCCGTTGTTTTTTAACAAGACGACATACTTGCCAAAATCAACCGATTCCCCTTCCATTGTGTGCTTGTTTTCACTTAGTAACTTCATAGTCTTCCTATAAATCGACAAAAACTAACCATCTAGATTTAGCTACTACCAAAATGAAGCGACGACATAAATCGTGTCACCCGGTTGAATAACTTGATACAGCTCAGCTTCCGTTTTTGTATTTTTTTCAAACTCTTCAGAAAGCTGGTCAGCAGTCAAATTAGCGTACTTATTTTCATCACTCGATTTCGTTCTATAAGCACGAGCACTGCGTCGATATTTGCTCATTACTCCACCAGCCAACGAAATTGCTTTTTGTACTGTAAGACCTGGTTCGTACTCGTACCCACCAGGCTTATTCACCAAGCCATTGATATAAACATTACGGTATTGAACAATAGCGACGTTGACTTTCGGGTTAACTAAATAGTCCCCTTTCAGTCCCATCGATATCTCGTTTTGCACTTGACGCAAGGTCTTGCCACCCAACTTGATCACACCTAAGTAGGGATAATCAATCACTTCTCTGTTATCAATTTTTTGCTCAGCGATCGTTAGATTTTCTTCACCATAAACTTTTATACTGATCACATCTCCGGCAGCGAGCTTATATAACTCATCTATATTGGCGTGCGCGACACCAATATATAAACAACCAATTACAATGAATTTAAATATCCGAACAATCACGAGTTCACCTAATACTTTCATATATTTTAGTATGCTGAATTTCCGATAAATCCTTTAAAAATAGTTAGGAAAATTATTTTTAAATCGAAGAACAACGACCACTGGCGAATATAGTTAAGATCATACTCAACACGCTTTTCCATCTTATCTACAGTATCCGTTTCACCGCGATATCCGTTAATTTGCGCCCAGCCCGTAATACCTGGCTTTACCTTATGACGCAGCATGTATTTATTCACAATTTGACGATATTCTTCATTGTGCGAAACCGCATGAGGACGAGGACCAACAATAGACATTCGACCTTGTAATACATTGATAAACTGCGGCAATTCATCGAGAGAAGTTCTGCGAATGAATGCACCAAACGGTGTCACTCTTGGGTCGCCTTTTGTCGCTTGCTTTACGACGTCACCATTGTCCATTGAGCGCATTGACCGGAACTTCCACACCTTGATTTTCTTACCATCAATGCCATAGCGATCTTGCTTAAAAATAACCGGACCCGATGAAGACATCTTTACTCCAATCGCTACGGCAAAAAGTACTGGGCTTATCAAGAGCAAAATCAATGTCGATACGACAATATCTTCTAAGCGCTTAATAAAAGTCGACATGCCGTAGAATGGAGTATCGTGAATACTCAGGGTTGGAATGTTGCCAACATTTCTCCAGCGTGATTGTATCAAGTCATAGGTAAAGAAATCTGGAACGATATAAACCCGTGCTGTGCTATCGGAGAAATAATTGATTACTTGCTTAATTCGGTTAGACGCTTCCATAGGTAGCGCGACGTAGACATGGCGAAAATTACGCTCTTTTGCCATAGCTAATGCATCATTAATTGAACCACTAATTTGGATTGCGCTCTGCTCTTCAGAGAGTCGTTCTTCACTACGGTCATCAAAAATACCGACCAAGCGCATTCCATGTTCATGCTTTGATTCGATTTCTTTTGCTAAAGCAACGCCTGCAGGAGTAGCACCTATGATGATCGTTTTCTGTGTATAAGACTCAGCCCTCGCAGAAGAACGAATTTTCATCGTCAATAACCGGAAAAAAATAAGAGTCACTGGCGTCGCCACAAACCATATAGTTAAGGTGACACGGGAAAAGAGGTCTGTAATTTTGAAGCCAAACCCAATCACCAGCACAAACCCAATGGCACACAGCCACGACAGCAATATTGGAGCCAATGTTTGGCGTAGTGAGGAGGCAAACGAAGGGTTATACACGCCTAAAAGTTCAGCCAGCACACTAAAAGAAACCACTGCGATACTAGTGACTAGAATATAATAGATATTCCATGACCCAACATAGAGATATGATGTAATCACGATCGTCGCGATAATAATGGCAATATCAATTACACGATAGGCAATGATCTGTTCATCACCATGTCTTTTAATTATCCCGCTTTCTCTCATAACGCGCTTCCTTGGCTTTCACGTCACTCTAGCGACCCACAAAAAATTCAGGATCACTTACAGGAACGATAAAAATTGGCCATTAATTGACCGTCAACTGACGAAGCCATAGTTTGAATTTTTTCTGACAAAAAAAAACCATTATTATTTCTATAATTAGTGAGTTCCAAATAGTGAGAGTGCAAAATGCTTTAAATTTAAGACAAATCAATATCAGTTTTAAAATAAAGTACTGAAAAGGTATTTATGTGATATATATCACTTTGATAATATTATCTAAAAGTAAATTATTAGCATTTTTAGGCGAGGAGTCATTCTAATATCAAACTTAATAACCATGGCTTAAAAATATTTAACTAGACCATATCTATTACAAGTGACCATGTTTATTTTCCCAGTAGCTCTGTCACATTAGCATTCGGATAGGTTGGTATTTCTATATCCCCATGAATTCGTCATTGGTTAAATTGTGCCTTTGATAGCACTGATTTAGTTATATTCTATACAGAAATAAAAAAAGCCCCTCGTTTATTGAGGGGCAAAAGAACCATCGTTTATAGTTATAGTGTTGTATAGCCCAGTGACTTCAAGATGCAGAATTCAGCGTCTTGAGGTTATAAAGGTGCAGGTAGGCAGTCCCCTGAGCATAGGTGGACTATGTGATTGGGGCGCACGAACACAGCCAACACCGCTGCAACTTCAAGTATGACGGGTATAAGCATTAATTAGCCAAAGTCACCATTCACATACCCTTGCGTACGGTCATCACGCGGTGTACTAAAAATGACATCTGTCGCGTCATGTTCTACCAACTCCCCCATTAGAAAGAACGCGGTACGGTCTGAAATACGGCGCGCTTGCTGCATTGAGTGAGTAACAATAACAATGGTGTAGTTTTTCTTTAGTTCTTCCATTAACTCTTCAATTTTGTGCGTTGCGATCGGATCAAGAGCAGAGGTGGGTTCATCCATCAAAATGACATCTGGTTCCATTGCAATTGTACGGGCGATGCACAAACGTTGTTGCTGACCACCAGAAAGACCAAAAGCGTGTGATTTTAGACGATTTTTCACCTCATCCCAGAGTGCAGCACTGCGTAGCGAACGTTCAACGACCTCATTGATGTATTTCTTATCTTTAATACCTTGAGCACGAAGACCATACGCAACATTTTCAAAAATACTCATTGGGAATGGGTTCGCTTTTTGAAACACCATCCCTACTTTAATTCGTAAGTCTGCCACATCGATGTTGCCATAGATATCTTCCTCGTCCATGGTCAACTTACCTGTAATCTTCACGCCTTCAATTAAATCATTCATGCGATTCAAACAGCGTAACAGCGTCGATTTACCGCAACCTGAAGGACCAATTAACGCAGTGACCTGTCGCACAGGAATTGGTAGGTTAATCGCCTTCAACGCTTGGTTTTCGCCATAAAACAAATCTAAATTTTCGATGTTAAACTTATTCATAATGTCATCTCTTAATTCTTAAATTCTTTCTTGATACGTGTGCTATTTGATTAATAGCTAGCAGTATTGAAACGCTTTGCAATCAACTTAGTGAACGTGTTGATTAAAAGGACCACTACTATCAGCACCGTTGCCGTACCGTAAGCTTGATTCCATTCTTCAATGGTAAATAGCTCTGTCGTTAATTTGTATAGGTGTACCGTTAGTGTGCGTCCAGAATCAAGAAGTGAATCAGGGATTCGCGCCACCATACCAGCGGTTAGAAATACCGGTGCAGATTCACCAATAACACGACCAATACTTAAGATAACCGACGTTAAAATACCGGGGATAGCACTAGGTAAAATCAAGCGCCAAATAGTGTAAATTCTTGACGAGCCTAGGGCGTATGACCCTTCTCGATATGTTTGAGGCACAGCCATAAGCGCTTCTTCTGTCGTGCGAATAATCACTGGTAGAATTAGAATGCTCAATGTTAATGCACCAGATAGAATCGAGAAGCCTAAGCCCAGTATCTCGACGAAAAAGGTCATACCAAATAGACCAAAGATGATCGATGGAATACCCGCTAGTGATTCTGTACAAAAACGAATCACCTTGACCAAGCGGCTGCCTACTTTTGCGTATTCAGTTAAATAGATCGCGGTCATAATACCGAGTGGCGCCGCAACTGAGATTGATGCTATCACCATATAGACCGTCGAGACGATCATAGGGAAAATACCGTGTTCATCGCCAGTGCGTGTGTAATCGTCAGTAATAAAGTTCCAATCTACATGCTGTAAGCCATTCGAAAGGATGTACCAAATAATCCAGAACAAGAAACCAACGGTTAGGGCTGCTGCCCCCCAAATTAAACCAGTTAAGATATTATCTGTAAGCTGGCGAGATTTTTTTAATTTTGCGTAATCCATAGTCAACACCAGTAATTATTTAGCTTTTTGACGATTGAGATACAGCAAAGCTGCATTCAACATCATGATGAACACCAGTAGAACGACGCCTGTCGCATAGAGTGCATTGGCATGTATGCCACTTGCGTACGACATTTCAATCGCAATATTTGCTGTTAGTGTTCGTGCTGAATCTAAAATTCCTTCTGGCATTGCGGGAGCGTTGCCCATCACCATGATGATTGCCATTGTCTCCCCCAATGCACGACCGATACCTAAAATAACACCGGTCATAATGCCTGAACGCGCGGCAGGAACTAACAGCTTAAAAATGGTGTAGATCTTAGATGCACCTAAAGCAAGCGAACCTTCTTTATAGGTCCGAGGGACGGCTCGAATTGATGTTTCTGATACCGTGATTACTGTCGGTAATATCATTACGCCCAGTACAATGATTCCCGCCAAAATCGTATTGCCTGCAGGGACATCAAAGATATTTTGGATTAATGGAACAATAATCACCAAGCCGAAAAATCCGTATACAACGGACGGAATACCCGCTAATAGCTCAACCGCTGGGCGAATAATATCAGCGAGACGCTTTGGTGCTATTTCTGCAATAAAAATTGCGGTTAGGACCCCAACAGGCACTCCCACAACGACGGCTCCAAATGTAGACACCATCGAAGCAACAATCATAGTCGCCACACCATATAAAGCCGGTGGTAACCAATCTTGTCCCAACACGATATTCTTAACCCCTACCTCTTGGAAAGCAGGAATGGATTCTTTAACAATGAAGTAGGCGATAACGGCAAGCGATACAATACCGATTACCGCACTGGCAAGAAATAAACCGTGGAAAATGCGCTCTTGCCAATCTACGCGCTTCTTAGTGCGCAGTCCCGATTTAACTACTTGAGTCACTTCAGAGTTCATAAGCTTTTCACTATTTGTTGCGATGGTCATAAAAAATCTCACTAGGCTAACGGTATCAATCTATTAGCCGTGAAAGAAAAGGCTCAGCCCAATGTGGACTGAGCAATTTAAAGTTGTTCAAGTAAATTAGTTAACTGAGATATAGCCGTTTTTGTCGACGATAGTTTGAGCTTCATCAGCGATCATCCAATCAAGGAACTTCTGCGCCTGCTCAGAAGGGTTGCCTTCTTTGTATAGTACTAAGAATGGGCGCGCCACCTTGTAAGACTGGTTTTTAACGTTGTCGACTGTTGCAGGAGTGCCGTTGATTGATAGCGCATTCACTGAGCTATCTACCGTGCCTAAAGAGATATAACCAATTGCGTATGGGTTAGAAGCAACCATCGTTTTAAGCGCGCCATTACCATTTGCTACTTGAGCACGTTGCGAAATAGCTGATACCTTCATGCCAGAGATTTTTTTCTTAAGCTTCATGATATCTTCAAATGCACCACGGGTACCCGAAGCGGTATCACGTGTAATGGCTACGATAGGCTTGTCTGCGCCACCAACATCTTTCCAGTTGGTGATTTCACCTTTATAGATTGCCGTTACTTGCTCTGAAGTCAGACCTTCGAGGTCATTTTTTGGGTTAACTACAACCGCGATGCCGTCTAACGCTACTGTCAGTTCTTTCAGTTCTGGTTCTTTTTCAGAATCTTTTAGGTTGCGTGAAGACATACCTAAATCTGCACTACCTTTTTTCGCAGCTTTTACACCAGCTGAAGAACCAGGTCCCTGTACTTCAATGAATACGTCTGGATTCTTCTTCATATATGTTTCAGAGAAAACTTCCATTAGCGGAGTTACACTACTAGAACCAACCGCAGAAATAGTTTCTTTCGCTAACGCTGGAGTTACTGCTAGTGTTCCAAGTAGTGCGAGTGCACCGATAACTGTCTTTTTCATCACAATTTCCTTAATGGCTTGATTGCCGTTGTGTTTTATTCAACGGTGCTCACTTTAGGTTTTTAATGTGACAGTTATATTTCACTTAATTGAAGGCTATATGACAGTTCACTTGCTGACTAACCAAATTGCTTAATTAGTCACCTAAAAGCTAAAAAGCCAGTCAGATTACCTGACTGGCTTTATGCCCAACTCTCGTTGGCTTGCAGGAGCATAACCGTCTGGGGGAGTGACAATTATACTTTTAGGATCTAGTCATTACTCATCGAGTCGATTGCAACAATGGCATCGCGCTCAACATCGCATCTTTTGTGCTCACATCAACAATTTTTATATTGTTAAATCTTTCTGGTTCTTTGATGGCAACATCATGAGCAAATATTACCACCCTTGCTTTTCTTACGTCTTCAGCGGTAATTCGGTTATTGATACCGTTTGCACCTTGAGTCTCTACCTTTATTGTCATTCCTAAGGAATACGCCGCTTTCTCTAATGATTTAGCCGCTAAGAAGGTGTGCGCCACGCCTGATGGGCATGAAGTGACAGCCAGTACTTCCGCATCTCTTTTTCCCTCACTTGGCGCAAATGATTGTTTTGGTGACAATAATTCATCATCTTCTGTCACTGTTTTCTTCAAAAAAATCACTATAATCGCGGTCGTCAATGCGCCCGCTAACGTACCAATAATATAGCCAAGTTTGCCATCGACGACTGGCAATACAATCCAGCCGCCCCACGGAGCATGGTTCAAGACATGAAACATAAAACCAATCACATTGCCCACTATGCCACCAGCAACAATAGCGGGTAACACGCGCGCTGGATCTGCCGCCGCAAACGGGATAGCGCCTTCGCTTATACCAATCATTCCCATGATGCCCGCAGCCTTGCCCGCTTCACGTTCATCACGTTTAAATTTCTTCGGTGCCAGTAACGTGGCAAGCGCCATTCCTAACGGTGGTGTACAAATTGCGATTCCCACCCCACCCATCAACCATGGTTGAGTATTCACTTGTGTTTGAGCAAACAAAGTCGCGACTTTGTTAATTGGCCCGCCCATATCAAATGCCGTCATTGCACCCAATACCGTTCCCAATAGCACTTTACCCGAGCCAGCTAAACCCGCTAGCCACTCATTTAAGTTCATCATGGCGTTGGCGATTGGTGCGCCAATCAGCCACATAACGGCACCACAAGTAACAAAGGTACCGATAAGGGGATAGATAAAAATAGAACTGAGCGAACTCATGCTATCTGGCAATCGGATTTTTTTGAGCGAACTGACGGTAAAACCAGCGATAAAGCCAACAATAATGGCACCGAGGAAGCCAGTATTGTAATGACTAACCGCAATCCATGACCCAATCATCCCTGGCGCTAAACCGGGCTTATCTGCAATTGAATAGGCAATATAGCCGCCTAATACCACGGTAAATAACGTTAACCCAGCAACACCCATTTGCGCGACATCAGCCAATACTCCCGTTTGAGGTAAAGCCCCCTGCCCTGACAACATAACAGATAGAGACAACAGCACCCCACCCGCGACGATAAACGGGATCATGTGTGAAGTACCAAACAACAAGTGTTCTTTCACTCGCGCAATACCTTGCTTCCAAGGAGTGAGTTGTTCCGGAACGAAATCAACACCTGTTGAATTTTCAAAACCACTAGTTTGAGATTCAATATCGAACAACAGCTCAAGAGCCTGCCTAGGTGACTCCACAGCCTTTAACTGCGCAACGAAATCATCTTCGATTAACTTGGTCGATACTTGCGCCAGTACTTCAATATGATGGTGGTCATCGCCATTTGGTGACGCAAGCATAAAAAACACATCGGAAAGTTCACCGTCCTCAGCACCATAATCAATACCAGTACGGCTGATACCGATGGCGACAGCCGGCGCTGCAACCGAATTACTTTTTGCATGAGGGATAGCGATCCCTTCTTCAAAGCCAGTATTTCCGATTTGCTCTCTCTGCCAGATATCGAGTAAGAACTGGTCTTTATCAAACAGCTTCCCAGCGGCATCAAGCATCTCGACCAATTCAGATAACACTTCCTGTTTGGTTTGAGCTTTGAGATCTAAACAGATGGTGTTTGCATCAATTAGGGTGGTTATATCCATTTTCATTTACCTAATACTTAACCATTGATGTCCGTATATATACCCTTCTAGCAGTGCATATAAGGTTAACCAGACAAGTGACTGTGCGATATAGTACGAAACAAGCATTAACTGGAGTAATGTACCACAGCTTTTAAACTGTGATAGAGCTCTTACCTTTAGCTGGTTTAGATCAACGCTTTGTAGCGCTGATATGCTAGTATCCTGCGAAAATAAAAGCCGAGAATGACCATGAAAATTGTAGCGGTGACAGCATGCCCTACCGGCATTGCACATACTTATATGGCTGCCGATGCGCTTGTAAAAGCAGCGCCTAAATTCAACGTTCAAATCAAAGTCGAAACACAAGGTGCAATGGGAATAGAAAACCTACTTACGCCCCATGATATCGCCCAAGCCGATAAGGTGTTGATCGTATCAGATATCGATATTGAGCAAGCTGCACGTTTTGAGGGCACGAACAAGGTCCAAATTCCGATTGAAGACGTATTGCTTAATGTTGAAAAAGTCTTTCTTATTCATTGCCGCTAATCATTAAGCCGATGAACGAATACCAAATAACATTTTTAGTCGATGATGTTACTGGCAGTGCTCATATAGCACTGCCACTTTGCCGAATAGCAAAGAAATTCAAAAGCTCTTTGCACATTATCAATATCACACAAAATCGCTGCGCAATGCTCACTAAGTCATCAGCAATGTTGCGCGCTGGATTACAACAAGGCGACCTGTGCCAAATTACCGCCATCGGTATTGATGCGGAATTAGCATGCTTTGTACTCAAAGATATTGTTGCCGAACATTTTAGCTTGATCGGCGCACATATAAATTATCAGTTTTCAAGTCAACTTGCCGAGCGTCTACCACAAATATGCCCACCATGTGAGATCCAATGGCATTATGCTAAAGCACATACTGAGCTCACTAAGTTCGAGTGTTTGAAAGGACTTTCCCAACTCATTTATCCCCAACACCCAGATGAATTGATTCTTGCATTTGTGAAGCGTGAAGAACGTTCATCAACCTGCGTCACCCCTGGGATTGCCTTGCCACACGTTATGTTTGCTGATGTTACCGATATTTCAATTGCCGTGATTAGCAATGATAAAGCCATTGATTGGGCATCTAAAATGGGAGCAGTTCATATCGCGATTGCGTTGGTTATGCCGCTGTCGCCAAGTCGAGAACAGATCATAGCCGCCACAAACCTCACTCGTAACTTACTAACAGGTCAAATGGCGGAGCGACTTCTGCTAACCCGTTGCAGTGTCGATCTACAAGCGTTGCTGATGTACGCCATGTCACGCTTATTAGCCTGACATTATTCACTATATATAAAACAGCTTAAACTGAGCCTCGATACTCCGTTGGAGTACGACCAGTACGAGTTTTAAATACACGACAGAAATAATTCACATCCTTAAAGCCACACCGTGCCGACACTTCGTTTAATTTGAAGTTGTACTTCTTGAGCATAAACTTTGCTCGGTCGATCCTTACCCAAGTAATGTAGTCTGCCAATGTCATATGCCCTTGCTGCCTAAATAGACGAGACAAATGATTAGCTGAAATACTAAAGCGAACCGCAATGCTGTCACGAGTAATTTGGCGATGAAAGTTCTCTTGAATATAGATACAAATCCCTTGATAGAGATCTTGCACCCGGCTATGAGATTGTTCGATTGGTTGATCTAGCATGATTTTGCTGTATTGAAGCAACGCTTGAAGTAATAACTCATCCATTGGCTTTTTATTGCTTTCACGCGCCAATGAGCTCAATGCTTCTAAGATATTATCGATAGCAAATCCAGAGCGAGTTTGAATGCTGTGCTTTTGAATATCGTAAAAGTTTGCTTCTCCTTTGCGCTTACTCACCAAACTCAAACCTAATTGCCTGCGGCCAAACAACATACTTAGCACTGAACAGTTAGTATCCCAATCTGGTTTGTTCCAACAGTTTGGGGGAATGAAAATCGCGTCACCCTGTTTCGCTATAATCTGGCTGATCTTACGCTCATGATCTTCCATTTCATTAATATACTCTCCATCTAATACCAGCTCTAAACGTGGAAAGTTAACCTGATAACTGCACTCAGAAGGAGTATGAAAATCGCCTGCAAACCAAATGTTGTGAAACGGCTCTCGCTCGCTTAATACCGAAGAAATCAAATCATGGAAAATCATTTTAATTACTCCAAAAATGCATGCTGAATGCTATAAAGAAGATATACATTGCTCGACTACAATACACCATAGTACCGAATCACAATTCGAACTATAGGTTACAATATTTTAGTAAAAGCACCAATCCTATAGTGGGAACTTGCTTATAACTCTGGCAAACAGCGTCAAGCAGATAAATACAGCTTATCAGTACTGATGATTAAACAAGTTACATATAAACAGTACTAGCACTCATAGCGATCGACATCACACCCTAACAGTTGGGGTACAAAAATCCAGTAAATGGTATTTTTATTCACTTCATTGTTTTTATAAATTCACTCAAGCTGACGACATCACATAGAGAACAATAAACCAATGGGGTGTGGCATGATCACAAAACTTATTAATCAAAATTTGATTGCACTTGATTTGCAAGCGAGCTCAAAAGAAGACGTTTTCCATGAACTGATTGAAATACTTCACTCCCAAGGTCGTATTTCAGACAGGGACCAATTTCTAACTGATATTAAAGCGCGTGAAGAATTAGGTAACACAGGTTTCGAAGAAGGTATCGCGCTGCCACACGCTAAAAGTGCCGCGGTTATTGAACCAGCAGTTGTGATTGGTATTAGTCGTAAAGGTATTGAATACGGAGCAGAAGATGGCATGCCATCAAAACTGTTTTTTATGATTGCTTCCCCTGATGGCGGCGACAACCACCATATTGAAGTATTGGCTGAGCTATCATCTAAATTAATCGAAGATGGCTTCATTGACCGCTTCCTTGCTGCAGAAAACAACCAACAAGCACTCGACTTGCTGCTTGAGAAACAACAAGACCAAACGGAAAAACCGGATTCATCAGAATCAAAAGGCTTTATCATTGGAGTTACTGGCTGCCCTGCTGGTGTTGCACACACCTACTTAGCTGCAGAGGCACTAGAAAAAGGTGCGACTGAACTGGGTTACCAAATCAAAGTAGAGACTAACGGCTCTATTGGCGTAAAAAACAGCCCAACAGATGAAGAAATTGCCCGCGCAGAGGCCATTATTGTCGCTTGCGACAAGCAAGTAGATATGGCGCGTTTTGCTGGCAAGAAGCTGATTGAAACCAACGTAAAAGCCCCTATTCGCAACGCAAAAGGGCTGATTAACGAGGCGTTAAGCGCGCCAACTTACCAAGCCGATACCACACCTAAAAGTCAATCAAGCAGTGAGAAAGCATCTCAAACACGCTCAGATCTCTACCGCTACTTGATGAATGGCGTGTCACATATGATCCCATTCGTTGTGACTGGTGGTCTACTGATTGCTCTTGCTTTGGCGATTGGTGGTGAACCAACTGAAGCTGGTATGGCGATTCCTGCTGGCAGTCTATGGAACCAGATCCTCGAAGTGGGCGTGGTAGCCTTTACCTTAATGATCCCAATTCTATCGGGTTACATCGCTTACGCGATTGCTGATCGCCCTGGTCTTGCTCCTGGCTTAATCGGCGGCTGGATTGCTAACAATGGTTCATTCTATGGTGCAGAGGCTGGTACCGGCTTTATCGGTGCAATCATCGCCGGTCTATTAGTGGGTTACTTTGTTAAATGGGTAACATCAATCAACTACCACAAGTTTATTCAACCACTTGTGCCTATCATGATTGCGCCAATTACGGGCTCACTGTTTATTGCTGGTCTATTCATCTTTGTTATTGGCGCGCCAATCGCAAGCCTAATGGATGGTTTAACTGCCATGCTAACCAGCCTAAGCACTGGTAACGTCGTATTACTGGGCATCGTACTCGGTGGTATGGCTGGCTTTGATATGGGTGGCCCATTTAACAAAGTGGCATTCCTATTCTCAGTAGGCATGATTGCAAGTGGTCAAACACAATTCATGGGCGCAATGGCATGTGCTATTCCTGTTGCCCCTCTTGGCATGGCAATGGCGACCGTATTAGGTCGTAAACTTGACCTATTTGAATCATCAGAAATTGAAGCGGGTAAAGCTTCAGGTGCGATGGGCTTAGTCGGTATCTCTGAAGGTGCCATTCCATTTGCAGCGCAAGACCCGATGTCTGTTATCCCTGCTAACGTGCTTGGTTCAATGGTAGCGGCAGTAATGGCATTCTCTTTCGGTATCACTAACAGCGTGGCGCATGGCGGTCCTGTTGTTGCTCTACTAGGTGCTATGAACTTCCCACTTCTTGCGCTTTTATCTATGGCAGCAGGTGCGACAGTGACGGCTGTAACATGTGTCACTCTTAAAAAAATCCGCAAAGCGAAACAAATTGCAGCCACTGCATAACTCGCTATAAACTCTCATGGTCTAAGCAATTTTGTTTAGGCCATGTTGCATTACAAGCTTGCAAATTTATGGTGACAATGATGTCTGAGACTCTGAACAAAAATAATCAAACTCTACACTCTGTATTCTTCCCAATGACCAATGTCATCCAAGATTATGCTTGGGGAAGCCCAACGTCGTTCAAGCAACTTTTTGGTACTGAAAACCTAACTGGTGGGCCTCAAGCTGAGATCTGGATGGGGGCACACCCGAATGGCTGTTCAGTAATAGAAACAAACGGGCAAACAACTAAGCTTTCACAGCTGATTGAACAGAACATCAATGACGTACTAAGCGAAAGAGTTGCCAACCGCTTTGGTGAGCTGCCTTATCTATTCAAAGTGCTTGCCGCGGAAAAAGCGCTATCTATCCAAGTTCATCCAAACAAACAACAAGCAGAAAAAGGCTATGAACTTGAACAGCAGCAAGGTATTCCCCACTCTGCTGGCAACCGTAATTATAAAGATCCAAACCACAAACCTGAGCTGGTTTATGCACTAACCTCGTACCAAGCGATGAATGGCTTCCGCTCAACTGAAGAGATCATTGCTAACTTCTCTCGTTTAGACATTCCTGAATTGGCAGCGTTACTTGCGGCTCTAGTTGAAAACCAAACGGCTCAAGGGCTGAGTGATTTCTTCTCTGCTCTGCTCTCTCTAGATGGCGAGAGTAAAGATAACGCACTAACGGCTCTAATGGCGTACGCAAACCGCTCTCAAGACCCATTAATGGCACTGATTGTTGAACTAGAGACCCAATACCCAGGTGATATCGGTCTGTTTGTACCGTTAACACTCAATATCATCACTCTTGAGCCTGGTCAGGCAATGTTCTTAGATGCGGAAACGCCACACGCATATATCAAGGGAACTGGTCTTGAGATCATGGCGAACTCAGACAACGTGCTGCGTGCTGGTCTAACGCCAAAATACATGGATATTGAAGAACTCGTTGCTTGTACGATTTTCGAAGAGAAGCCTTTTAATACATTGCTGCTAGAGCCAAAGGTAAATGATGAAGTGCTGGAATACCCTATCCCAGTGGAAGACTTTAAATTTGCCATTATTCCAAGCTCTACTGCGCGCGTGATTGAAATCGACAGTGCAGAGATCCTGCTACCTCTTGATGGCGCAATGACGCTGACTCACCGCAATGGTCAAAGCTGCGTAATTGAAAAAGGTCAGTCTGTATTTGTGCCCGCTTACGCACAAAGTTACACCCTAGAATGCCAAGGTCGCGTTGCGCGCGCTTATTGTTAATTCTAGCTAGTTTCTAAGTACTTAAGCCCTGCAATGCGGGGCTTTTGTTTGTCTGGGTTAAAAACTCAGCCATATTCTATTTGTGTGAGTTCTTGTTAACTAAGATTAATCTGAAATATTATCGTCATTTTTACATTTGGTTTAACCAAAGCAGCATAGCTCTCTCATTCTAAACAACTCTACCTTTAAAATTATCAATTCATTGCCTACGTTGGTGGTATGACCACTATCCGGAAGCCACTATGTCAACACAGCCTCGTATTACCTGCGAAATTGATGAAAACCAAATCGCTATTGTTACGCTAAATCGCCCCGATAAACTCAACGCTATTGATATGGAAATGTTCCAACAAGTGAATAGGTTAACCAAAAAGCTTAAAAAAGAGCGACTGATTAGGGCTGTTATTGTGCAAGGTGCCGGCAGTGATTTTTGCTCAGGTTTGGATGTGAAGTCATTATTAACGAACAAAGTAGATGCTCTCAAATTACTGTTCAAATGGTGGCCAACAATGCCAAATAGTGCGCAACGTTTCTCGTTGGGCTGGCGTGCCATCCCCTGCCCGGTGATCTTTGCTATCCATGGTCGGTGTTGGGGAGGAGGTTTACAGTTGGCAAGTGGTGGTGATTTTCGTATCGCATCTCATGACGCGAATTTTTCGATCATGGAAGCAAAATGGGGGTTAATCCCAGACATGGGCGGAGCCGTCGCATTTAGAGAGCTGATGCGACAAGATCATACTCTTGAGTTAGCGATGACGGCAAAAGTGATTGATAGTGACGAAGCCCATAGAATTGGCTTAGTAACAAAAGTTGCAGACGATCCCTTTAGTGCCGCTTACGAGTTAGCATTAGAATGTATTAATCGCTCACCAGACGTATTAGCGGCAAACAAAAAGCTCTATAACCAAACGTGGTGGTCATCTGCTGGTAAGGCGCTTTTTCTAGAAACTTGGTATCAAATTAAAGTGGCTTTAGGGAAAAACCGATCGGTTGCGATCAGCAGAGAACGAAAGCCGGATTCCAAGCGTGACTATTTACCGCGGAAGTTCAAGTGATCGATTCATAAACCGTAATTTTTTAGGTCGTACGCAGTGCCTTATCGCGACCTTTTTAAAGCATCGCAGTCCAACACCGAGCTAACTAATTTGGCTAGCTCAAAAATGCTCCGAAACGATTTAGTTCAAAAATTCATTTACATCCAACCCATCTCGGTCTGCGATAGCTTAAATCATCGCCGTATTCTCGTTACAACTCCTGCATGTGATAGAATTTACTCTGTTTAAGTATTCGTCTGGTTTCGACTAGGACGTTCCGCCTAGATATCTGTAGCAGATGATATAAATTAGCGTCAAATTAAAAAATTTAGAATGGAATATTTTTATGGGCTATGCCGCAATTTTCGATATGGATGGATTACTGATTGACTCAGAACCATTCTGGAAAGAAGCAGAAAAAGAGATTTTTTCATCTGTCGGCGTGCAAGTATCGGAACAATTAGCAGATAAAACAGCAACGATGACAACTCGTGAGGTAACCGATTTTTGATTTTCACAATATCCTTGGACTGGAAAAAGTCTAGATGAAGTTGAACGTGAGGTAGTTGATAAAGTTGAAGCATTAATACTAGATCATGGTTCTGAATTAGCGGGAGTAACCAATCTACTTAATTTATTAAAAGAAAAAGGCTTTAAAATAGGTCTATCAACCAATTCACCTTACCAGTTAGTACCTGTCATTTTAAAAAAACTAGGTATTCACCACTATTTTGACGCTATATCTTCTGCGGATGATATTTCTAACGGAAAACCTGCTCCTGATGTATATTTAGCGCCCCTCCGTAAATTGGATATTGATGCTAAATATTGTATTGCATTTGAAGACTCCTTTTCAGAGTTAATGGCTGCCAAAAATGCCAAGCAAAAAACTATCGTAGTGCCTCATGCTGAAGTATACGATCAAGGAAAATTTGATATTTCCGACTTAAAGTTACGCAGTCTTGCTGAGTTTAACGGAAAACATTTGAAAACTCTGCTGGTCTAGGTTTCGAGACTAAAGTACCTATAGGTTTTTCAAAAGAGGCAGTGTAAAGCTAATCTGACACCTCACATGCTCCTGAAATTCGTAACTCACTTCTGTCCAGAGCCTTCTTAGGCTGAACTTTACCCGTGTGTGATTCAGGCGATTTTGTGGGATTTGAGATAGATAATAATCGATCCCACATGTGTGAAATTTTAATCGGCAATTGTTATCGTTAGATTCGCTTAACTATTTTTAAGGCTTAGTAGCAGAGAAGTAAATATTGCTCTCTGGTCTTGTAGGCTCTCGAAGTATAGCTGGTCTAACTCTTCTACCTGCGCGATGGCTTTTATTGTTAGAGATTCTCCAGTTTCCGAGAGTTTGAGCGAAAAACTACGTGTATCTCTAACGCCTTTATCCTTGATTATGATTTCATTAGCGACTAGAGTCTTCATCGACTTGGATAGTGTCATCTTATCCAAGCCAGTGATACTGACTATTTCTGCTTGTGTTGTTTCGTTTTTATTCTTGTTACACCATAGTATGGAGGCGAGTATAACAAACTGAGTATGATTAATATTGAGAGGCTTAAGGTGCTTCATTACCTCTGAATGCCATTTATTGTAAACAACCCAGAGTTGTAGACCTACGCTGTTCGAAGGAAGTTCGTGCTTAAACATTGTTTTCAGCCATTTTTTTTAGTCCTTCAAGAGTAGACGGTAGACCTTTATAGATTTTCTTTCCAATGACTTTCCCAAACAAAAAGCTAGTTAAACCAGAAAACTTAACTCTATGAATTACTTGAGTTACTTTTCCATTGACCTGCAAATGATGCTCAAATGATAGAATGCATAATGGTAGTTTACTTGTTACTGTAAAGTGCTTATTTGGTATAGCATCTGCAATTACAATCCGTGATTTAGGTCCATTACTCGGCTTCAGAATACCTTTAGTGCCTTTCTTGAATTCTCCCATGAGATGAGAGTAGTCAACTTCTTTATCCCATTGACTCCAATTTTCGACATCGGTATATAACGAATATATATCTTGAGGTGAGGCTTTAATGAAAATACGTTCTTCAAAAATCATTCTGTTCCATCTCGACTGGAAGTTGGTAAACTAGTTTACTATATTTTATTGTGGGTATGTTTGCAAGAGCAAGTAAGTGTATTTGAATAGGAGGTAGGAGTGCGCGCTTAATAACTCTTGTCTATAGACATTTAAAATGGGAACGAAGTTAACAATTTACCATACCTGTAGTTATTCATTATTTGCTAATTTAGTAAAATCACTGACACGGAATTGTCCAATAGTGATTTTGGAAGCAATTAAACTTTATTGTTCTCTGAAACCTGAGTAATTACGAGGGCATTGAAGTAGTTTGGTTTTTAAAGTCGAGAGGCGCTACTTTGGAGGCGCCTCGGTGACATTCGAACCGATCACTGTTACTTTTCCGTCATAATATTTGCTAGTGAACTGATTTTTCTCTCTTTCGGCTCGCACTTTTGAGTAAGTTATTCCAATCTAAAGCTTTACCTGATTGGTGTCAGGTACAGAAGGAAAGTCGTTACATTGAACGATGACTTTTCCGATAGTGGTACCGCTTTCTAATAATTCATGTGCTTTTTGTATCTCTGCCAAAGGAACAGTGTGGGAGACTATCGGGTCAATCTCTTTTCTATCGAGCATACCAATAAGAGAAGTCAGCGCTTCTCGATACCATTGCTTATTTTTGTTTACTTCCGATGGCAGCGCACAGAAAAACGCTTTTTTACCATTGGGTATCAAGTTGAGCATGGTCAGCTGAATTGCTCCCGATATCATGTTAAGTAGCCCGCCAAACTGTCCCCCTGAAAAACCGTAACTGACGACAACTCCCCCTTGCTTTACTGCACTGAAGCTTCGATTTAAGTTCTTCCCCCCGATTGGGTCGAACGCGGCATCGATACCTTGTTGGTACTTCGACCTCACCACTTTCACAAAGTCTTCGGTTTTATGGTCTATAGGAATCGCGCCATGATTTGCCACGACAGCGTGCTTATTTGAGGAAGCAGTCCCTAAAACGTTAACTCCAGATCTACGTGCGAGTTGAACCAATGCCGAGCCGACACCGCCTGCGGCGGAGTGCACCAAGATGGATTGTTGTGATTGAATGTTCGCTTTATTGAAAAGCATGCAGTATGCCGTTAAATAGTTAAGGGGAAGGCTACAGACTTTAGCTGGGTCTAAATGTTTGGGAAATTTGACTAATAAATCCGCGGGGATTGACAGGTATTTGGAATAGCAACCAAATTGCGGATTCAAACCGACGACATAATCTCCAATGTTAAAGTCAGTGACTTGACTACCCACTTCGTCGACGACACCTGAAAAATCGTATCCAGGTATGAAAGGTGGCTTTGGTGCGAGAGGATACCCCCCTCTGCGAGCCATAATATCAGCCCAGCCAACGCCTGCTGCAAAAACTTTGATTCTCACCTCATTAGCCCCGAGGCTAGATAGCTTCTGTGTTTGAAGCTCAAGGCAGTTCGGTGCACCATATTGATTAACTACTGCACTCACGTTACATCGCATATTGAAGACTCCTATGAAAACTAAGCTCGATAAATCAACGCAAAATAAGGCGGCATGGCGCTAATTTACAAGCGAGTGCAATGAGTTTAATATTTGTAAATAGTCTAAAGAACAGCTAAAAATGACAGGTGGTTATACAAATATGGATATTGATTGGCGATCTTGGCATTTGTTTTTGGCGATAGCCGAACGCGGTAGTTTGAATAAAGCGGCTCAATCCTTAAATAGCTCACAGCCTACATTGAGTAGGCAGTTGCTCTTATTAGAAAAGCAGTTGGGTCGCACATTATTCGATCGAAGCACTAGAGGTTTAGTGCTAACTGACTTCGGGCAAACTTTGCTCGAAGAAAGCAGAAATATGGCGGCATCTGCTGATAAATTGCAAAGACTTGTCCAAGGACAAGATATTACTCTATCAGGTACTGTGCGATTGTCGGTTAATGAGATGGTAGCTCAATACTATTTGCCATCCGTTTTGCCAGAGTTCTTGAATCTTTATCCGAGGTTACAAGTACAAGTTGTTGTGACTAATCAGATTACCAGCCTTGATAAACGCGATGCAGATATTGCGATTAGAATGGTTCGCCCTCAGCAACAAGATCTGGTAATGAAACATCTGTGTGACATTGCGCTTGGCGCATATGCTAGTGATTGCTATCTAAAAACCGCTGGGTGCCCCACGACCCCAGAAGAGTTTTCTCAGCACAGACTATTAGGTTTTGACCGTGACACGCAGTTGGAAGAAGGCGCTGCGGCTCTGGGCTGGTCAATCAAAAATGAAGAACTCTATTTTCGAACCGACAATATGCCGTTAATGATTGAATTGGCGAGTAATGGTGGTGGAATCGTATTTACGCATTCAGAGGTTGCTGAGAAAGTGAAACTCACACGAATCGATTGCGGAATTGAGATCCCCCCGCTACCAGTGTATTTAACCTGTCACCGTGATGTTCAGCACAACCAAAAGATACGTTCACTGATGGATTTTTTAACAGACAACCTATTTAAGCCGTGGTTAAAACGCTGATACGAGCGTTCGATTAGCTCTGGACGTCATGGAGAAGTGATGGGGTCTCCGAGCAGGTGAATACCTTATTTTCGGTGGAAACAATCAATATGCTGTGTGGTGACAAGCTCTATAGTGAATATAGCTTTGAACAACTCATTGCTGCTGCTAGAGGCGGTGATACTGACTCTAAAATTCAAGTGGCGATGATGTATATGCATGGTGTCGGAATCACACAAGATTTTGATAAAGCACAATATTGGTTTAAGTCGTCAGCCAATGATGGTCATCCACAGGGTTTAAAAATGTATGGATACACATTCTATGGTACCAACAATAAACAAGCATTTGAGTACATTAACAAGGCTGCCCAACTTGGCGACATAGAGGCTCGGTACCTAACTTCAAAGTTCTATCTTGAGGGTTTAGGCGTAGGAAAGAACAAAAGTAAATCTATATACTAGTATAACAAAGCAATTGAAGCTGAAATCTGAGCGAAAGTATGATCATTAGCGTTAGCCGTAGAACTGATATCCCAGCTTTTTATACTCCATGGTTTATGAATAGAGTTCGTGAGGGGTTTTTATTAACTAGAAACCCTTTTAACGCCCATCAAATTAAAAGGGTTTCCCTGTTACCAGAAGACGTAGAACTTTTTGTATTTTGGACTCGAAACCCTGCTATGTTGATGAAGCATCTTAATGATCTCGATTCTCTAGGGTATAAATACTATTTCCAGTACACGGTTACTGCCTACCCAAAGCAACTGGAAACTAGAGTTCCCCGTCCCCACAAAGCGATTGATATTTTTGTAAAATTAAGCGATAGAATAGGTGCCGATAAAGTTATATGGAGATATGACCCCATACTGTTGTCCAACCTAGTTGGTATAAATGAACACAAGCGAGTATTTTCTAAAATTGCATCAAAGTTGGCCGGCAAAACCCATAAAGTTGTTATTAGCTTTTCTGACTTTTATAAGAAAACGGAAAGAAACTTAAACCTAATTGACGGTCTGACCTTTGCTGATATAACAAAAATGCCAGGCGAGCTAAACGAGTTATCTAGTTACATGGCAAGAGTAGCCAACGAACACGGAATGGAAATAGAGAGCTGTGCAGAGGAAATTGATACTGAGTCAATTGGAATCAAACATGGTAAGTGCATTGATGATCGCTTGATAAAATCAGTGTTTAACTTAGATGTGAATCCTATAAAGGATAGTGGTCAAAGAGAAGCTTGTGGTTGTATAAAAAGTATTGATATAGGTATGTACAATACATGCCTTCATGGTTGCTCATATTGCTATGCTACTTTTAATGAGAATGTAGTTATGAAAAACAAAAGTCTCCATGACCCCAAAAGCCCTTTTTTAATTGGAGGCACAGAAGGTATCGATCCGAACCTACTATTGACACCTATAGTACAAGGTTCATTGTTTTAATGAGTAATGCGGTGAGAATACCTGCTCTCAACTCTACATACTCAAAAAATAGGAGCAGGTCTTGCCTTCTGTTATTAATACAACTGTCTTGTACTACAAAAGATAAAACCTGCCCCATATGATATTTGTTAGCCGATCAGCGCTGGAATACCAGGTAATTGCCCAACCACAGCCAATGAACCCACACAAACAACAAACGCTAGTCCAGGAATAAGATATTTATCTTTTGCTGATAGCTCTTTCGCACGTTCATGATCACCAATCAAACCCATGTTATCCAATAGCATGGTTGTTGCCCAACCGAATACTGGGTTAACAAATGCACAAGCGAAGATACAGATACCAGCACTGAGCGAATCTTTATGCTTGTGGATCATCTGCATACCTGCTTCAAGTAGGGGTAAGAACACGCCAACAATCAGTGCAACGCGAAGTACAGGTTCCCACATTGCAAGATCCATTGGGTAGCCAATAACGGCGGCAGCAATACACATGATACCGGTTAGAAGCGCACCACCAGGGATAGGACGTTTAGCGATAGCGGCAGGGATCATGTAGGTACCCCAAGAGGAGGCTAGATTACCACCACCAAGGAATGAACCAATACCTTGACGAATTGACGCAACCATCATTGTGTCATCTACGTCCATTAGAACGCCTTTCGCTTCTTTCGGGTAGTTCAGTTCTTGGAACACGCGGTGACCAAGGTAATCAGGTGACCACATCGCAACAGCTAATAAAGCAAATGGTGTGACGGCGATGAAGTGCTCTAGATTTGGCCAGCCTAGTTGCCAACCTGTGTCTTCTCCCCACCAGTAGAATGGGCTGAAGTGTGGAAGCCCAGGTTCGGTCGTAAAGGCAAAATCTGCCCCTAAAACATAGGCAACGATACCAGCAATGAGAGAACACAACGGGATAGCCAGCCAGCGCTTATTGACTTTAGCAAGGTAAGCGTAGACTGCTAAGGTCACGCCAATAACTGCAAACGAAATGTAGCCTTGATCGGTACTTGAAGCCCAAGCTTCGGTTTTATTGATCTGACCAATCAGACCTACAGCCCCTAAATAGATAAGCAGCCCGCCCCGAACGCCAACACCAGTTAGTGTCATCAATTTTGAGCCACCTTTGGTATAAGCGAGGATAAAACCGAACATACATACCATTATTCCCAGAGCCAACGGGTGTCCCCCAGCAGCTGCAATCAAGGGTATCAATGGAATCATTGGGCCGTGAGTACCCGCTAAATTAGAGTTTGGGTTCAAAATTGCAGAGAATAGGATTACAAACAGAGCACCAGCGATCAGTAGCTCATAGCGCACGTTTTCTGCAACAAACTCTGGGGATAACCCAAATTGTGCCGCAAATACAGCAACCATTGCGGTTACCATTACCACTTTACCGATAGTTGCCGCTAATGCGGGTACTAAGTCTTCAAGCTCGACACTGTAATCGCGTGAAGGTAAGTGAATACCCCAGCGGCGAAAACTCATTATTTTGAGATCGTGGTTGAGAAACTCTTCGCGGTTCTCAAATTCATGCGCATTTTTACGCATATCCCTATAGAAGGGTTTACTTTTTTTAGACATTTCGTCTTCCTTTGTATTGAGACGAAGTTGAACTATGTCAATTAGCGTTCCGCTTACACTTGGTATACTGACCTTCGATCAGTACGAGACGACATCCCAGACGCTACCAGCGCCTTATCTCATTGAAAAGATAAGAAAAAACATAGAACCACTTCGTTGATGAAAACAAGACAACTCTTGGGCATCTTGTCAAAAATCACGTCAAAACATTGCGCTCATACTAGGAAAGAGGTATTGCCTGATTATTGATTTCGATTAAAAAATCATCCAATGCATTGGCTGAACGAATACTTTGTAATAAAAATGCTACTTACAACACGTTATTGACGTAAATATCAATATGCAAGGAAGTGACTAAAACGCCATGAAAATTTCTGAACACGCAGATCGAACCGAACACTTATTCGGAATTAGAGCTGAAGATATGCATCGCTGGATCGATGGCTTTTTTGATTACAATGGCCAAGACCACTGCGAGACAATGGCAAAAGAAGTGGAATTTGACCCTTATTCACATCGTCGATTTCGCCATTGTAAAGAAGCATTAGCGGAAGCGATTCGAGAGTTTGGCGGCAAGTATACAAACCAGCAGATCAAAGATGTATTTGAAACGCATATTCGAGATGATTACCACGGGTATTTACCAACAAGAGCAGACTTTGAAAATAGCTCTTTTACTGCCAAATATCACGATACCAGTCATGAGGCTCAACTAGGTGACGTGCTCGACGAAACTGAACTAGCCGATTATTTCAATGGATTAGACGCGGTAAAAAATGAGCATGATTCACCGCTCAGTCGATTCGGGCTACGGATCGTTTTACCCACCATCAGTGCAATTGTTTTATTTGTTACCGCGATAATCTACCTTATTTTGCCTTTAGTTGAAGACTCGATGGTGGGGCAAAAACAACAGATGCTTAAAGAGCTAACGTCTACTGCGGTGAGCGTTGTTGACCGGTATGTCGGTATGGAAAAAAGTGGCGTCCTCAGTTTAGAAGAGGCGCAACATAAGGCGGCGATGGACATTCGTTCAATGAGGTATGGTCCTGAAAATAAAGATTATTTCTTTATCACTGATATGCATCCCCGCATGATCATGCACCCCTATCGAAGCGACTTAACCAACCAAGATTTAACGCACTATTATGAGAGCGGTGAAAGCTCTGATTTCCCAATTTTTGTTGAACTCGCCAAGTTAGTAAAAGCGTCCCACGAGGGTTACTTAGAGTATCTCTGGCAATGGAAAGATGACGCGACGATCACTGCGCCAAAAATGACCTATGTAGAAGGCGTCGAGGAATGGCAGTGGATAGTTGGTACGGGCGTTTACCTTGAAGATGTTCAACAAGAAATCGAACGCCTAGAAACCACGCTTTACCGAGTCTTTGTAGCTATTACTTTGGGTTTAGCCCTAATCATGCTTTATGTCATTGCTCAATCAAAAGCGATTGAGAAAAAGAAAATGCGCGCTGAAGTGGCGTTGCATGAAGCTAAAAACCGTTACAAGGCGTTGGTTGAATCTTCCAATGAAGGTTACATTTTGGAAGCCGATGGGAAGATTGTATTTTCAAATACACGGTTACATCAACTACTCGGATATACAGATACTGAGCTAAAATCACAGACGATTTGGCAAGAGCTGTTTTCAAGCGCCGAACAAAACAAACGAGTGTTACAGCACTTACTGCGGTTGTTTACCCATGACACCGAGCCTAGCGAGTTTGAGGCGCAAATCATAACCAAAAGTGGACGAGAGATTGATATCATCTTGAGCACTTCTCGTATCTTCCTCTCAGAGAAATTAGGACACGTCATCTCTTTTAGACCTATCGTTCGCAAGGTTTACGGGGCAAGTTTCCATTCCACGACTCCAAATTCGGGGTACCACAAAACAAGTAGCTGTATAGTTGCGGATATTGAGCAGGGCGAAAGTCACTCTCATGTTATTGAATCGCTTAATCGGCTAACCGATTTGATTCGTGAAATGATTGCTTCGGGTACGCGCCCTGAGCATTTAAGAAGACTTATTGGCCATACTTATGACGCGGCTATCTGTCGTTTTATTGAGTTAACCATCGAAGAAATCGGAGAGCCTCCGGTGCCTTTCTCATTCTTGTCTTTTGGTAGTAATGCTCGACATGACATGACCCTTTTCTCTGATCAAGACAATGCCATTGTATTTGAAACGCCTGATGATCAAGACTTAAAAACCACTCGACGCTACTTTTTGCATTTAGCTGAAAAGGTCTGCGCTATGTTGAATCAAGCAGGCTATAGCTATTGTGATGGCTTGATTATGGCTTCCAACCATCAATGGTGCTTAAGTGAGAAGGAATGGCAAAGTAACTTCACTCGGTGGATTGAGGAAGCGACGCCAGAAGGGATTTTAGAGCTCAACGTTTTCTTTGATATACGCTCTACGTTTGGTAACGCGAAGCTAGCAGATGGTATTCAAGCCCATATTCAAAAGCAATTAGCGATAAAACCGGAATTTCTGCGCGTATATGCGCAAAATTGTCTCAACCATTCGATTCCGTTAGACAGCGATGGGCAATTAATCACAGAGCAAAGCGAAGGCTGTGAAGCAATAAATCTCAAAGATTGCTTAAGACCAATGGAGATTTTCTGTCGCCTCTATGCGCTCAAGCATGATATCCGTGACAGCAACACAATTGAGAGGTTAAAAGGGCTTCATGTTGCGCAAGAGATCGACGCAACAACCTACCGAGAAATGGTGTATATCTTCGATCATATTTGGCAACTTCGTTTTATGAACCAGATCATTGAGTACAGCGATCTAAGGCAAATTAACGATACGCTAGCGGTCAATGATTTAACCATCTTGGAGAATCAGAATCTTACTAATGTTCTGAGCCGAATTTCTATGTTTCACTCAAAAGTACAGCAAGATTTCTTGTCTTAGGTAGTGATATTAACTTCAACGGGAAGACACTCTAAGATTCTATGCAACAGCGTAGAATCATTGTGTCTTTCGTTGCGCTTAAGCTACCGTTAAAGCTCATCTAGAATCGTACAATCATTAATTCCTCCGTCCCTACGCCTCACTCCCTATTCTCAAGTCAGCCGTATACGATAAGGTTTTCGTGTGCCCGTTAATACAGCTTCAACTTCAATTAACCAAAGTAAAATAATGACCGTTATCACAGTTGGATTTGCTTGATACAAATCTACAGTAGATGAGTTTTTTTTGCTATTTCGCTTATTAAGTACATGGATTAATTTTAACTCAGAACATTAAAACCATGAGTTAAACATGATTACACAACTAACTAACGTCAAATTAATTAAACATGAACTTCAAGCTGAAAATAAAAAACAAGTGTTTGAAGAATTGGCTCAGCTGCTATTTAACGACAATCGAATTAACAATAAAGAAGCGTTCTTAGCAGACATCGAAACACGTGAATCTGTTAGCGTCACATCAACGGACGGTATCGCCTACCCTCACGCTAAAAGTAAAGCGGTAATTGAGCCTGCTATTGCTGTTGGTGTGAAGCATGACGGCATCGAGTATGGTGACGAAGATGGTATTAAACCTAGCGTATTTTTTATGATTGCTTCACCTGACAACGGTGCAGACCATCATATTTATGTACTACAAGAACTATTTGGCAAATTCAGTGATGAGTTTATCGAAGAAATTAACAATGCACAGAATGAACAACAAATTCTAAATATTTTAATCAATTCATAGGTGGATTAATTATGAGTACCCTAACAGCTCAAACTACCAATAATAATAGTGATTTTAAAAAGACACTCAGCAAATTAAAAGGACATCTACTTTTTGGTACGTCACACATGTTGCCTTTTATCGTTGCTGGTGGTGTTCTGCTTGCACTTGCGGTAATGGCTTCAGGTAAAGGTGCCGTTCCTGCAACAGGAATATTAGCTGATATTTCTAATATCGGTATTAAAGGTCTGGTTCTATTCCCAATCATCCTTGGTGGATTCATTGGTTACTCAATCGCTGACAAACCAGCCCTAGCGCCTGCCATGATCTCATCTGGCATCATGGCTGACATGGGCGGCGGTTTCCTAGGCTGTATCGTAGCTGGTTTCATTGCTGGTGGCGTGGTTTTCCAACTTAAGAAAATCCCACTATCGCCTAACATGACAGCCCTAGGCGCATACTTTATCTACCCTCTAATTGGTACTCTAGTTTCTGCTGGTATCGTTCTTTGGGGTATCGGTGAGCCAATCAAATTCTTCATGGCTTCTATGAATGAATTCCTTGCTTCAATGGCTGGCGCATCTAAAGTGGTTCTAGGTACTATTCTTGGCGGTATGACTGCATTCGATATGGGCGGTCCAATCAACAAAGTAGCAACGCTATTTGCTCAAACTCAAGTAGATACTCAACCTTGGTTAATGGGTGGCGTTGGTATCGCAATCTGTACGCCTCCTCTAGGTATGGCGCTTGCGACTTTCCTATTCAAGAAGAAATTCTCTAAAGAAGAGCAAGAAGCAGGTAAAGCAGCAGCAATCATGGGTTCAATCGGTATCTCTGAAGGTGCTATCCCATTCGCAGCAAACGACCCAATGCGCGTTCTTCCTTCAATCGTAGCGGGTGGTATCGTAGGTTGTGTATTTGGCTTCCTAACAGATGTTCTACTACACGCACCATGGGGCGGTCTAATTACTGCGCCAGTATCAAGCAACATTCCAATGTACGTAGTGGGTATTGCACTAGGCTCACTAACAACGGCACTTATCGTTGGTTTCTGGAAACCAGTTGCTGAAGAAGAAGCAGAAGAAGAGCAAACAACAGCGCCAGTTCAAGCAGCTGTAGCTCCAGTAGCAGGCGAAGGCGAGTACGATGTAGTAGCCGTTACTTGTTGCCCATCAGGTGTAGCGCACACATTCATGGCAGCAAAAGCACTAGAAAAAGCAGGTGCAGCAGCTGGTATCAAGATCAAAGTAGAAACTCAAGGTCAAAACGGCGTGCAAAACCGTATTACCAACCTAGACGTTGCTAACGCGAAACTTGTTATCCTTGCACACGATATTCAGGTTAAAGACGCTCACCGCTTTGCCAATGCAAAAGTAATCGAATGTTCAACTAAAGAAGCAATGAAGCAAGCTGCAACATTGATCGTGAGTTAACTATCTCTCCGTTCGTTCTGCTTTGTTTCGACAACTAAGCAACGAATACTAAAAAACCGATACTCTCACCTGTATCGGTTTTTTATCATCTGTACCCTCGCCTCTTGTTTCAATTCTGATGAGGCTTTATTACGACTCAAACCCAACAAGCCTAAGAGCTGAGATGACATTCGCAAATATGGGAATGGTAAGGCTTTACGCCTTGATAGAATGAAAGCTATCTATAGAGTGTCGGTATCAACCGTTACATTGAAACATCCATGAATCAAACACTTATACTGACGATTATTGATATTATAGAAAATCACCTTCCGCAACCAATCAGCGTAAGTGACATAGCCAAACAATGCGGTTATAGCCGCTCATATATCCAACATCAATTTAAAGCAGCAACTGGTTACAGTCTCACGCACTATCAACGTTCTCGCGCCTTGAGCATAGCGGCAAATCGTTTAGCTGAAGGCAAGCATCGTGTGTTGGATGTTGCTATCGAATTAGGTTTTGAATCACAAGAAGCTTTCGCACGTGCTTTTCGACAGCATTCTTCAGTTGCACCTTCACATTTGTTAGGTCGGAATGTATGGGCAGAGCGAATGTACTTCCCACGCTTGGGGGCAAACCAACTCGCTCATCTATCTACACTGCAAACTCTACCGTTGACTCTGGTGAACCAACCAGAAACACGCTGGGGTTGTTACGTATTTACTGTTGATAGCTCTCAACGAGATATAAAAGTCATTACTGATGCCATCAATTTAGCCCATCAATCTTTGATGTTAGAACCTTACGCCGAGCAACTCAATTTCCAGCAAATGCAGATATTAGAATTTCGTCAGCACAACCAAGAGGTGTCTAGTACTTATCCTCTATCGATTGGAATTCCATTTACCAACGATGATGTCATTCCAAATTCACTACTGGAAATACGTCTGCCGACATCACGCCTGATTTCTGTCTCTCTACCAAATCCAAACTACGTACCGACGCTCTTCTACACCTTGTATCAACGGCTCTATAATGAACATCAGCACTACTTTGGCGGCTTACCGGCGTTTTGGAATTACGATCCCCTAACAGGACAATTACACCATAAGTGCCGAATTGAACCATGCAACAGCATCGATTTCGACCCAATCGCAAAGTGGTTCGCTAAAGAAAATGAGCTGACTCTTGATCTAAGCTTGGTTCCACTATTTTCAGATTCAATTCCTAACAACAAACGAGCAGGAACACGCCGCTTAACCACTTTATTAAATGATTTACTCGGGTTGCTTCAAGACACTCCTATCAATGTCGCATTTCACACACCAACAGAAAACAAAGATAGCCAATATCAATATTCCGTAAGTAGCACCAAACACCATGACATTGAAACACATCAAGCGAATGCAGTTTCCTGCAAAGGGACATATCTATCCACACAATGGAGTGGTGACGATGTCTGGCAATTAGAACATCAATTAGAGCAATTTTATCTGCGCCTTTCACAGCATAAGCGATATAAATATCGCGCTGCACCGGAAATATTTCAGCAGCTCTCATTCAATAACAACAGAATCGAATTTGAACTGCTTACCCCTATTGAGCTCTGCACTGCCACAAGACAAAAATCAGTTTGGATGATTTGAAATTACCCAAACAAGCGCACACGAGTAAAATACACATTTAGAGATTCAAAAACTGTATCGTTTGGTGCGCTTTTTCAGGGTGAGAAAACTGCACCTGCCTCATTTTCGGAGGACCTTGCAACGCCGGGTTATTTGAATATCCGAACCCTTCTGTTGGCATTCCCCTTGGACCAGTCGTCAATTGATTGTTGCCATCATCATCTTGATAAGCAAATATCGCATACTTACCTGTTGGTATTTCTTTAATCTCAATCCCTGACTTCGCTTGTTCCGGAGAGTAACCTTGAGCATGAATGCTTGGCATTCCAGTTAAGCTATCTTGCTCACTGTAAACCAGCACAACTACGGGACCTTCGCCTTGAATGTTATTGATCTTAACAACCAAAGGCGCAAGACCATTGTCATCAACTTCGACAACAGGCACCACGGCTGGTTTAAACATAATCGACAGTAATAAAGCAGCCGTTATCGCCCCACCACCGCCCAAACTCCAGCGTTTCCTTGTAGAAAGGTCTCCACTACGTTCGCGCATCCATGCAGGTATCCAAATAGACGCGGCACACAACAATACAAGTACTTCATAATGAGATTCAAATCGCTGCGTCATCAACATCGGAGCCATGATATAAATCATCACGGTATGCCAAGCGAATACCTGTAAAGAATGTCGACCAATATAACTCAGCGGTTCAAATACCAACCAAGTCGGACGCATTCGAATCACCACCGCCACCAAATATGCAAAAATGGCAATATTAAATAGTCGGAACCAGCCTAACTCCGGTTTATCTGCCAGCGAATACAGTACTCCTTGATGGAGCCCCAATGAATTAAAAACACCATGATGCATCAACATAATCGCTAAAGCAGTTATGGCTGCAATTATAGCTAATGGCGCCGAATACCAACGGAAATTCGCTTGGTTAGCCGCGTACCCAAAGGCGGAAGCGATCACAAACATAAACTGCCATGCAAATGGGTCAAAATAGCCGGTTTGCAAAGACAAATCTGGCGATATGTTTGTCAACAAACTCAGTAGAACACTATCAGAAATACTACCACTCACACCCCATATCACTGCACTGATGAGCAATACCCACACCATCCAACCTCGACGATAAGCCGCAATCAGACCGGGTAACAGAAACATGTACATGATGTACAAGGGTAATATTTCAAGATAATTAGGCTTGTTGACCAACAGAAAACTGAGGATGGTAGATGACCACGGTGCTTCTACTAGGCTCGTTAAATTAGGTTGTAAGGTTTGAGCAGCCTCCGGAAGATAAACGCTGCATATACCAAACCAAGCAAAAACAATCACAAGACAAGCAAAATGGTAACGATAAATAGTGAGCGTTCTGCCCCATGCTTTTTGTCTGATTTCGGTATTGGATAATTTAGCTTTGCTGTAAATCGCTCCAGCTAAAAAACCGGAAACGAGAATAAACCCTTCTGCTGCACCAAACTGCCCAAAAGGCTGCAAGGTAAACATTTGAAAAATGGAGTTGCCACCACTAATCCAGAACAAGTGGTTCAGCGTCATGACGATGAGCAATAGCCCTCGAATTGAGTCCAACGCAGGAATGCGCTTCATGATCAGATCCTTCTAAAAAATTAAACCTGTTAAGCAAACACTATGAGGTGATTTGGATAACTGTATTTTGATATTTTTTTGAAGGGCTCTTCTGACCAAGTGTGCTTTCTACATGATCTAACTCAATTTTCAGCCAACATCATTTTTGAGAAATGATTGGTCGAGAAGCTTAGCGCTTCTCGACTACCATATTTTGTAGCAACACAGGTTCCAGCTAACGGAGATTTGATCTCGCTACACTAAGCATCTTGAGGTTAATAAGAGCTATTCATCGATGTATATCGCGATTCTTCCCGTATGGGCTCTAACCATGGAGTGTGCTTGAGCGTACCCAACAACCTTGTCTTTGATGTACACGTACGCGGCGCATATGAGAGCAAGGACGGTAAATGAGAATAATGCGTGCATACTTAAGAACCACGCAAAGATAGCGGTAAGGAACGCGATAAAGGTGATCATACGACTGCTTGTCATCACCTGACCTAACTTTTTATTCATAACTCCTCCTCAGATAGAAAAGCACGAACAAAACTGTAATTAGTTTGGTTAGTGGCAAACCAATTTCAACCGGTTTGCGATATTATTATCTAGCCGTTAACGAACAAAAAACCATCCACAGATCTCAATTAGAACAAAATACGATAACAGCAGAGCAATCTGCGATATCACCCACAAATGGCTCAATTACTAACCAATATTAACCATACACATCAACAAAGAAATAAATCGTCATCACGATGCTTGATACGGTAACAAAATTCCTCACGTAATTTGGATTAATTTGCCTCGAAACGCGCGCCGCAACATACCCGCCAATAACACTACCAACTAGCACCGCAAGACCTGGCAACCACGCGATAACCCCTTGCGAGAGGAATATGACAATGGCACTTAATGATACACAACTTGAAACCAACAGCTTCAAGCCGT
Organism: Vibrio kasasachensis; assembly: GCF_050337565.1. Classification (NCBI taxonomy): domain Bacteria; kingdom Pseudomonadati; phylum Pseudomonadota; class Gammaproteobacteria; order Vibrionales; family Vibrionaceae; genus Vibrio; species Vibrio kasasachensis. Next base: position 447,027 of record NZ_JAKJTB010000009.1, read on the forward strand.
TCATTTGATTAATGTCGGTATATTTCGCCAACACCAAATAGCTCAAGACAACAATACCTAAGCCTGCATTAAAAAATCCACCATATGCGCTAACAAACAGCAACACCACCCCAAGTAACACCACGGCATGTTGAGTTTGTGGTAGCTTACGGCTCAGTTTTTCGCCTGCAATGAACAATATCGTTGCGAATAGCAATAACCATGGAATGGTTTGATAAAAGAATTGTTCTGAAATATTTAAAAGCAGAAAAGCGCCACAAGCACCGCCAAACAGACTCAGAAGTACTATAGGCAGCACAACCTCCGGCTGTTTAACAATGTCTTGCCGAAAACCATAAGCCCCACTGAGATAGCCAGCACTCACGGCAAAGGTATTAGTAGCGTTTGCCCCTATTGGAGGAATACCCACAAATAACAGCGCTGGAAAAGTAATAAAACTTCCCCCTCCGGCTACACTATTTAACACCCCACCAATAACTCCGGCAACAACAAGTAACCACCAATCCATACGACACTCCTTTTAGTGCATGTATTCTAGTTGATAGCACGACTTATCAGTATTCAACTTTAGCCAAATCAATACCCAAGTGACTTCAAGATGCAAAATTCAGAGCCTTGTCACTGGTTCCAGTTCAAGGAAAACAACGACGTGGAATAGCCATCTATTTCCTAGTTGTTTGACGAAAAAATGGTTCCAGTGACAGGCTCCCGAAGGGCGAGTTTGTTAGGTTCGCAGACTACGTTATCGATTCTTAATTTAGAGCGACTAGATTTGCAAATCAACGCCTTGCCTGCAAACCTAACAATTCTCGCTGAACTAAGCATCTTGAGGTTACTTGGGTATAAGCGTTAATTGGTAGGCAATGTCACGCCATTCGCTCAGCTCTTCCCTTAATTTCTCTGTCTGATTGACTGTCATCAAATTGACAATCTCAACTATATAACGACGACTGATTTCCGAATTATGTTTGGTGCGCATTTTCAATGGTTGCGAGTAGTACTGCTGAGGATCATAAAGGATGTTGCGAAGAGACAACTCCAACGGCTCACGTTGCGTTCTACTGGCAAACATTTTGCCCAACTCAACGCGAACTTGCGTTTGATATTCAAACCAAAACGGTGTCGTTATTCTTAAGTCCTGAACCCATGACTCAACTAATAATTGCTGTTGCGCGGTTAATGGACCAATCCATTGCGTAAGACTTTCTTCAATCCGTTGTTGGTATAGGGACTGGAGCTCGAGGTCACTTGCATTGATGTACTTTTTCTTAAATTTTATATGGCGAACACGTACTTCATTCATTAATTGTTCAACCTGCTCATCGCTCATTTGTTCGACAACATCAACAATTGCAGGAAAGAAATGATCAAGCAAACGCAAAGAGTGCTCCCTAAACTTAAGCTCCTGTTGTTCAAACTGTTGCAAGCTTAATGTCGCTGGGGTTAAAAGTAGCAACTCATCCAATTGAGAAAGGTATGCAGGAAGCTCTGAAGTGCGATGCCAAACAGAAGCACGCTCAATAGATTCACTGATCAGATTCTGTTGTTGATCATTCAATTCAACAAAGTCTTCAATATACTCAATCGCGATCCAATCTAAGTTGTCATAAATGAATTTTGTGCCACACGCCATGAGCATCATCGATGTGATAACAACAATAAACCATCGCTTCATAACTTCCTCTGTTTGATACTAACTAACGTTTATACGGTTCCAGTTTCGAAACGCACAATATCAGTTCAGCATTTAGTAAGGATTAGTGCAATGATGCGAATAATTTAACTTTCACATGACTCTAAAATACAGAATATTTTTGACAATAAGCCAAACTCCAATCACATTGGAATCAACAATAAAACTCGCAGCTCAATCAACGAGCAAGAGGAAACAGATGAGTCGATACTTCATTATCGCTGCGCTTGCAGCAACGGCACTTAGCGGCTGCGCCAACAACTCGCAACCGACTAAGCCAATCTCTCCAATATGCCAGCAAAAAGCGATGCCAGGTAGTTGGCATGAGGCTCAGTTAACACCTGAAGTCCAGCAAGCGGTCAATACGTTTATGGATCGTATGAACAATGCATCGCCTCTTAAGTCAGTTAATCAAGTACGGACTCAAGTGGTAAACGGCACTAACTACGCCATCGAGGTTCAGTTAGAAAATGGCGAATATTGGCATGGTATTGTTTACCGAAATATTCGAGGTGACTATTTAATTGATAGCTTGGCAAAACAAGGGAAGCTCTGCCCGTAATATCCCCTCAGTATTTCAGCTAACAATCAATCCACTTGATCGTTGGCTGAAACTCTAAAGTCTTTCTTTTATTGCGTCATTTAGCGCCTAATGGTGTGTCGCCTAAATAGAAGTTTCAATCAATTCAATAGAAGGTTTTAGTTTATCCTCCACAAGACTAGAGTCACCGCCATAATTATAATTCCCCCACGTTAACACTGAGCCATTCTCTTGAATTGAAGCTACGCCACCGTTAAAATTGGAATAAACCTTGTACACCTTACCAATAAAATCTACGCCAGAACTATCGCCACCGTTTACCGCATCTCCCCATGAAACAACCGAACCATCATTCTTAACCGCGATGAATGCGCCACCTTTAGCTATATATAGCTTCTCTACACCACTACTCAAATCTACGCTTGAGCTGTCTCCACCTCTTAACGCATTTCCCCATGAAACAACCGAACCATCATTCTTAACCGCTGCAAATGCATACATGTTTGAATATATCTCATTTACACCTGCGCCAAAATCCACCGATGAACTGTCTCCGCCATATGAAGGGTCTCCCCACGTAACGACTGAACCATCATCTTTCAACGTTGCAAATGCAGAAAAAGTTGAATGGATACTCTGTATACCTCCACTTAAATCTACGCCTGAACTATCGCCTCCTCTTGATGCAAAACCCCACGTGACAATTGAGCCATCATTCTTAACCGCAACAAATGCAGATTCTCCGTTTGGGTAAATCATTTGCACATTACCACTAAGGTCAACGCCAGAGCTATCTCCCCCCGAGTTTGCTTTCCCCCACGTAACCACTGAACCATCATTCTTAAGTGCTGCAAACGCAAATGAAGTTGAAAATATCTCTTTTACACCACTACTAAAATCCACACCGGAGGCGTCTCCACCACTATCAGCATCACCCCAAGTGACCACGGAGCCATCCTCCTTTAGTGCCACAAATGCAAATAAGTTTGAATAGATAGCATGTACACTATTATTAAAATCGATACCTGAACTGTCACCGCCTTCGTAAGGAGATCCCCAAGTTGTGACCGAACCATCACACATCAACGCAGCAAATGCACCTCTTGTCGAGTAAAGCGCCTTCACTCCTGCAGTTAAGTCCACACTTGAACTGTCACCCCCTTTGCTAGAGTCGCCCCACGTAACGACAGAGCCGTCATTTCTAACTGCAACAAAGGAATAATAATTTGAAAATAGACTTTTAATCCCACTACTCAAATCTAATCCAGAAGGAATGTTACCACCGTTGGAAGCTCTTCCCCATGCAGTTACGGAACCATCATTCTTAAGAGCAGCAAAGGCAGCTGCTGCTGATTCAATACTGACAACGACAGAAACACGGTTAACACTGTATGCTGATGTTGACTGCTTATAATCATCCATTCCTATAATATTAATACGAACATCGAAACCAACATCTTTGTCCGTTAACTCATAGGTACTTTCGGTTCCAACCGTCTTATTATCTATTACCCATTGATATTGATACATTGCCTCATCGCAAGTCGTACAAATTACATCAGGAACTAAAAAACCATTCCTATATTTTAACTGTAAACTGGTGATTTTAGGGTTAGGCGGAAGTTTTATTTTGGTAACACTGTTAAACGCTCCCTCAGAATCACATCCTAAAAGTGTTATCAATAAACTTGGAACAAATAATTTCTTCATAACCATCATAATTAAGTTAAACAAATAGAATTATCCAGCAATGAAGTCTCAGCCGTACGAGGTTTGCTGATATAGAATCCTTGCCCATATTGAGCGCCGATAGACTTCACAAAATCATATTGTTTTTTACTCTCAATACCTTCAACAACGACACATAGACCACTAGACTTAAGAAATGAAACAAATTTTTTGAATTCAACTGAGCCTTTATGAAACTTACACATCCTTTCCATGATATTTTTATCAAATTTCACCTCTGTAAAAGGCAAAAATAAAAATTTTTCAAAGCTATTAAAGCCACAACCAAAATCATCTAGCGAAAATTTAGTTCCGAGAGAACTGAAAGAAGCAAAATTATTTATCAACTCATCACTAATAACACACTCCGAACTCTCTGTGAGCTCGATGGTTAGATCGCCAAATGGAAAACTAGATTTCTCAAACAAATGGATAACCTTTAACAAGAGATGGCTGTTAGACAGGTCCACCCACGAAGCATTCAGGTTAAACTTGGTATTCATATCAAAATAAACTCGATCTTCAATCAGATTTTTGACAACTGAGATCAATAACGGTTCTTGAATCGAACTCGCTGTTAACCTAATCGTATCTAACGCGCCAAACTTTATATCACCCATTTTAGATCGGCATAAAACTTCATATGATTTAATATCACCACTATCTAAACAAACTATAGGTTGATAGGTATTTGTAATTATTAATTTATCCATCTAATATCTCCCTATATAGAACCAGAAAAATACATCCGAATCATTCTGTGAATGATTCATTTTCCAAGAATACAATGCAATACACTCTTAATAGTGACGTAAAACTGTTATAGTCAACCCCACTTTCAATCGCTTCTGAATATATTTCTGAAATCAACTCCGAGCGCGTTTTGTTTTCTTTATCTGCAATGCTCTCTAAAACATCCCAATACTTACTTTCTATTCTTAAACTTGTAGAATGTCCCAGAATTCTAATTGAACGAGACCGAACAAGTAGATTGTTTTTATCCATATAATTAAAACGACTACACATACCCCTCCTACACATCACTAAAGAACTACATGTTTAAACACTTACCGGTATAAGGAACATTTAAGCCTTAACTCTGATATTATTTTCTTTCCACAAGCTTTTATTTCATCGTCAACATATGTATGTTCAAAATCAATTGTTTCAATTGTATTTAAGATACCAGACAATACTTCATCATCAATATGGTTACTTTTCTCCAGGACATAATCAATTTTCTTTGCTTCCATCTTCAGCAGAAACAGAACTGATTTAAATAACCGATCACTCTTTCTACTCGCTTTAATTTCATTTAATAAAACGATCGTATCAACACATGAATCACACATTGACACGGTACTATATGCAATGATTAAATCCGTACTACAACCACATAGTTTGCATCTGTTAATTGTCATATTCCCCACTACTACCACCTACCTTAAAGAAATTCAAATCACTTGATATAATTTTGATCAAAGATGATATTTCACCATTCAAAGACTCAACGTTATTAATTTCTTGTAAGCTTTCCCTTACTGCAGTATTTATTTCTTCTAATTGTTCTGATACTTTTTGCGTTACTAATGACTGTTCTTCCGATGCAGTCGATACTGTTGAATTGACATCTGATAATGCATTAACTTTTAATTCTATTTCGGTAAAATTCACATCCAAATCAGAATATAGACCTTGAGACTCGGACATCAGTTTAATATTGTTTTGCATTAACTGATCCGATTGTTTCGCTTTTTCTTGAAGTTGTATAACAATATTTTGTATAGAAGAGGTGGATTGTTGAGTTTTCGCCGCCAACGCTCTTACTTCATCAGCAACGACAGCAAAACCTCTTCCTTGCTCACCTGCTCTAGCAGCTTCAATTGCCGCATTGAGAGCCAACAAATTAGTTTGCTCTGATATTCCATCAATTATTTCGATTACGTCATTTACGTTTTCAGCATTATTCATCACGATAGTTGATATTTTGGCTGATTCTGTAATGGATCCACCAATCTGTTCTGATATGGCATTAACCCTGCAGAGAATCTCACTCCCTTCATTGATCTTATCTATTGCTTCATTATTTAATTTTTCGGCTGATATTGCATGATGCGCAACACTCTCCGATGAGCATGAAAGTTCAGCACACGCTGTAGCTACATTTTCCAAATTAGTGTTTTGATTATGACTATTGTCACTAACGGTTTTAATATTTTTAGATATTTTTGATTGATTATCTCTAAGCTCAAATTGTACTTCGTTAGTAGACTTTAAAATTCTCGTAACATTTTCTCTCAAAAATCGAAGCGAATCGAACACTGTATCCAGTTCGTTATTACATTTTACAACTTCAATTTCTTTAAAATCCCCTTTAGCAAATGATTCAATGTAGCTAACAACCATTGGTAATCTTTTGAGCTCTAGCCTCAATACAAATATCAGACATGTTATTAAAATCAAACCAACAAATAAAACCACAACTGAAACTAAAATAACTTGCTCTCTCGTTTCATCCATAACTTTATTCTGTAAAGCTACGGTATACAAATTGAAGCCTTTAGTATCGTGCCGCATTACTGCATACGAGTCTGATACGTTATTCCTATATTTAATTATTTCATTAACCATCAATCCATCAAGTTGCGGTCTAAATTCAAATAAATTCTTGCCAATCAAACCTTTCTTTGAATTTAGCTCATCTGCCATAAAAATAATATTATCATTAGTGGTCATTACAAATTCAAACCCTAAATCTGGCATAAACTCAGATAAATCCACATCGATACCAAAGACCGCAACAGTTTTTTTATCAGTAATTATTGGCGCAGCAATCGTGATAGTGTAATCTCCTTTCCATGATTTATATGGCGCGCTTATAAACGTAGCACTCTTTCCGGATAGAACATTTTCGAACCACTGTCTTTTTTCTACTTTAGCATTAAAATCCTCAAGCCAACCATTCGAATCAAATACGTCACCATCGGTATCAACAATAAATACTTTTGAGAAATCATCATACTTATTTTCGATCTCTCCCAAAGATTGTTTTAAATTCCGTTGATTTCTTTTATTTTCAATAGTATTTAGTTTTTTATCAGGGAGAGTTTCTATCAACAATGCCATACTAGAAACCTCATCCTTTAAAACTTCCACCAATAACGCATAGACGGTTTCTACCGCTTTCCCGCTCTGAGTTTCACGCTGTTCTAGTTGCTCTTTTGCGTTATTTTGAACATATAAATACGATGCTGATGATACGAAAGCAATAATAATACCAACACAAACTGACAGCCAAATACTCATTTTTCTTAACATCAATAACCCTTATTATCATTATGGACTTTCATCGCAGATAGTCTCAAATATTCCCACCGACTCGGTAGCACCATTGCACTACACTTATTGCTAGAGCTCACATTTCATAGCTCAATACAAATTAATTTAATATTACGTTTGTTGTATTAGTTTTCGCTTTTCAAAGTTGATATTACTTAAAGTTCCAAGCCTAATCATGTTATATCTACTATTACAAAAATAAATGCATCAAGATGCATACCAGATAAAAATATCACACGTATTCAATGATATATAACCATTCAATAGATTTCTCAAACTGAATCTACAGCTGGATAAGTGTTAAAAAGTGCTACAAAATATTAATGCGACATATTGTGGTACAACTGCACTCCCAATAACGAATAAAACTGAAATATAGTCATGGCATTTTATAATTAGGTATTTTTAATAAAGTTATGCTAATAAGAATTTATATTTTTTGCTTAAGTTTAGTTGCAAGCTCTTTCGTAATAGCATCGACTGATAGAATAGCCGAAAGCAGCGTTAGCTATCCCGCTTTCATTACTGGCGTTAAGACGGGTTATCAGATAGCTACAGATGAGACATACGACGGTAAAAATCCAGATGCTTACCTCGCTGGCATTTTTGCAGCAATACAAATATCGACTAACTTGCGTTGGGATGTCGGTTTCCAATATCAAAATGACTTCAAAGCGGTGGCAACATCGACCACCATAAAAACCTCTCGTATTGAAACTGCGTTACGTTACGACTGGTATCTTAACCATGATTTAAGTCTTTATGGGCGCTTAGGCGCTAGCTATTGGGATATAGAAAAAGATAGTCCTGGCGTTTTTGAAACAATGAATGCCAAAGGTCTGTCACCATTAGGTGAAATAGGATTAGGATTCCATATTAGTCCTAATGTTCAGCTATCAACAGGTTTCCAATATATTGATAGTATCGGTAATTCAAACACTGGTGAATATGACAACTACTCGTTAGTATTCGAACTATCTTATCATTTTGCTAAAACACCAACAGTGATAGCATCCCCATCGGTTACGCCCACAACTGACAATCAAGCCAACGATACTGAAACTAATTATAAGAGCCCAATAATCTACCGTTTTACAGAAAATTTATTCGATGGCGGTTTATTGTTTGCATCCAACAAAACAAATATCGATATTAAATATATGGACACGCTAAAGAAAATTGCGACCGTGTTAAAAAAAGACTCAAAGTCCAAACTTATGATTGTCGGTCATGCCGACTCAAGTGGCTCAAAAATTTATAATCAAAACTTATCTGAGCGCAGAGCTCTCGCTGTAGCAAATATTCTAAAAGAATTGGGGGTTAACTCCGATCAATTAACCATAATAGGTAAGGGTGAAACAACACCAATAGCAACGAATGAAACAGAACAAGGACGTTCACAAAATCGCCGAGTTATCGTCACCTTCTTGGCATTCTTGTATCAAAATTCGGATGATTAATTTGATGGCTAGATATATAAATAGAACTTTCCTCTCTATTCTTTTGTCGATATTTCTATTGGGTTGCGATTCAAAAGATGCATTCAACCGAAGTCTGCCAGCAGAACCGATATCTCCTGGATCGATTATATCTATTGAGATAGTTACGAAAAACCCGCAAACATCTTTAAAACTTGGTGAGGTTATTCAGTTCGAAGCGCAAGCCAAATACAGAGAAGGTCACGTCAACAATATTACAAATGAAGCCAATTGGGCTATAAGTAAGCCGCAGATTGCGAGCATAGATAATGGAAAGGTGGTAGCGAAAAAATATGGAAACTTCGATGTTCATGCTGACTTACAAGGAATAACTGCGTCCTACCCTGATACTCAGTACGTGAAAGGTTTTGTTTCAGCGGCTATGATTAAAAATAGCTTTATAGTACTAGATAGTGAAGGGAGCGTGGTTGACCAAAACAAACCATACCAAGCTGATATAAGTGGTGTATCACACCTTTTAAACAATATTAAAAACATTTATCCCGACCCATATGATAATTATTCATTTGGTGATGCTCAGGGATTTGCAGCGGTTAAACAAGATGGCTCAGTCATATTGTTTGGAAATGTCGGAGATACTAGTTCAATTAATGCACAACTAACAAATATAAAGCATGTAATTTTAGGCTATCAAACCGGAGCTGTGCATAGGAATGACAATACTGTTATAAGTTGGGGAAATGTAACAAACCCTCTAACAGCACCGCTCTCCAACGTCAAAAGTGTTACAGCCAACGCGCAAGCATTCGCCGCTATTATAAACGACAATTCAGTGGTAACTTGGGGGAACGCGAATTGGGGAGCTGATAGCTCCAAAGTTCAGTCTGAATTAAAAAATATCAAAAGTGTATCCGCTACACGCCAAGGAGCTTTTGCCGCTATCAATAACAATAGTCGTGTCATAAGTTGGGGAGAGCAGAACGCAGGTGGAGATAGTTCATCTGTAAAAGCGTCACTAACTAATGTTGATAAAATTGTTGGAGATTTTGCTAATTTTGCAGCCCTGAAATCTGATGGGAGCATCGTCTTGTGGGGTCTTTTTTATGGACAGCCTCTTAATAATGCGTTTTTATCAAATTTAACTAATGTCAAAGATATAAATGCTGGAGAACTCGGCTTCATCGCTCTTAAATATGACGGTTCTGTAATCTCTTTTAGCAATGGTACGAATATCAATGAGTGGTCTGCACAAAAGTCACCATTTACATCGGTAGCCCTTCACAAAACACTAGGTGCTGTAGCCTTAAATGAACAAGGCGACGTTATTCGTTTGAGTGACAATAATGTCATATTCACAAATGTTTCAGAGCTATTAACAATACCTTATTCAAATATTATTGTCGCGATCTTAATTGATGGTTCTATAGCAAGCTATAAATAGTCCCGAAAACTAGCCACATTTTTAATCTTACTCATCAACCATTGATGTCCAGCGTCATTACTACGGTTCGAATGCCACATATTGCACACATTAAAATTTGTTTTATTAAATGGTGCAGTAAATGCGTGTAAACCGTAATTCTTCGCGAATCTTTCCGTTGTTTTCTTAGGTAAAATAGCAATATACTCAGTCTGAGAAACTACCGATAATAATTCTATGTAGTTCGAAGCACTATAAGCCACTCTTCTGTCTGATAATTCATTAATATCCGAACTAGTCAGCGAACTCATCCCATTTTGACAAGAAGTGAGTACAACGTGTTCTTCTTGCAAGAATTGTTTTAGTGATAACTGGCTTCCAATACGAGGATGATTTTCGCTACATACAACCATTAGCTCTTCATTGGTAATTACGTCATAACGTACGGATGCAGGCAACTCCCTCTCAATATCAATAATTACATCATATTGGTGAAAACGTAATGCCTCTTCATAATCCGGAACAAACAGGGGATTAACCTGTAATACAATGTTTGGCGCATTTTTCTTAATTTTATTGATCAATTTAGGGATAAACTCATGACTCACATATGGAGGGCAAGCTACAGAGAACAATCGAGATGATGATTCAGGATTAAAATGATTAATTCCTACCAAATGAGAGTCAACCGTTTCCAATATCGTTTTCATCGACTTACAAAGTTCTCTCGCATAATTTGTAACTTCAACGCCATAAGAAGAACGATAAAACAACTGGTCACCATAGATAGACCTTAAACGAGTTATCGCTTTACTCACGGCTGGTTGACTCAAATGTAAGCGAGTAGCTGCTTTCGACAAGTTTCTTTCTTCACAAACTGTAACGAATATTGGTATCAAATTAAGTTCTGTACTCTTCATTGCTGCTACATATGCCTTAGATTGACTATTATCGAGTCGAAACACTAACAGATCTGTTTATTCAGTACAGACCCTTATTCAACATTGACAAAAACATTGCATATGTTCACAAATAGAGTCAAAAAATAGCATTTTTTAACCTAAAACTGACAACAAATGCACAAGTAACGGTTAGCACGTTAATGATCGCATAGATTATGTGACGCCTCTCAAGTCAGCGAATCAAGTACGGACTCAAGCGGTGAACGGCACTAATTACGCCATCGAGGTTCAGTTAGAGAATGGGGAATATTGGCATGGTATTGTTTACCGCAATATTCGCGGTGATTACTTGATCGATAGTTTGCCCAAACAAGGTCAATTTTGTCCTTAATACTGCACACACACTGCAATGTCCTAGCTAACGGCGAGTCTTCTCGGCGTTAGCTCAACACCCCACCTCATCGCCTAGTATTCAGTTTTTGATGAGTTAGATACCTCATTAAATATCATCTATTTTTTTGACAACTCTCGTGATAGCGATCACATTCAATCTTATAGAAGATTAATTGACACCAAACGATTACATCAAATGATGAGGGGATGATGATGAAAATGCTGTTGGCTATTAGCGTAAGTATAATCGCGATCAACACCTATGCCACCGAGGAGGAACCAGTAAAGCCGACCATGAGCAAATGCGACACCCATGAAAAATATGCGAGCTGGAAAGAGACAAAAATAACAGCAGATGTCCATCAAGCGCTAAATCGCTTTATGCAGAATGTGGATTCGCGCTCTCCAATCAAGCAAGTATTAGATGTACGCGCGTTAAACGAAGACGGACGTTACTTCGCGTTTGAAGTCGAACTAAAAAATGATGAAGTTTGGCACGGAACTGTACATCACAATCCACGTGGCGACTATCTAGTCAACAGTATCCCACGTAAAGGAAAGCTATGCCCTTAGCTGCCCTAAAACTAAACGACAAAATATTTAGCGGCAAGGCACTTTATACCCGAATACGTATCATTAAAGTGCCAAACGCCTAATTAAGCTGTGGTGATTTTAATTCTAGCAAGCAGTTTGTTACTTGATAGCCAAACCAACTTACGATGCCTAAAAATTTAGGTCCATCTTCAAACAAATAGTGCCATGTGAAATAGGTATCTGGTACTAAATCTATTGCTACAGAGATAGTAAAACCTACAAAGAAAAAGAACAGCAGCGTGATATCACGGCTCAGTATTTGCCTTCTGAAGTTAACCACATAATAAATCAATAAAAGCGCATATAGAATAAGTACAATTTTTTCATTCAAGCCGAATACTTTCGGAAAAATCCATTCATGAAACATGAACAGATCATCAAATAAGAATGCGAAGCTTATTACTGCACCCAATAATATAAAATTGTTTCTAATTCTATCCTTTGCCCTGACTTTCAAGATGCCATAGGTAAAGAAACCGATTGAACAAGAAAACGCCCAAAGGACAATACCTAAGTTTGAGATAACACCAGTAAATGGATGCTGACCAGTAACTGAAAGTGGATCTTTCGTCAAAACTGAAATCGGCAACCCCATCTCTATACTGACAACAACAGCACTGATTAATATCAATAATGCGGGAAAGTAGAGAATTGAAAGTGACTTTTTAGGTATAGAAAACCATTGCTTTATATCAAATTTCATCATCAACTAAACTTTAGTATTATACATGGAGGTGTATTTGTCGCTGAAAAGTGGGTCTATGGTTGTTAAGCCATTTTAACGACGCAGTAGCTACTCTAATAATATTAAGTTACAAATTATTGTCCAATGAAAAACAACTCAGTTACATTAAAATCATACTTAACTCTAATTATTGGAAAATTTAGTGATAATATTTCGATGATTACTAAGTAAGCACTGTGGGATTCTCAAATGATTTGAAGTGTTCGCGAGATGCGTGATTTGGTTGTATGTTCGTTTTCGCGTGAAAGTGTAATGCGACAGGTGTGAGGTGTAAGGAAAGAAACGCTGCCGTGGCAGCGCTAAACTGTCTAGATTTGCTCAATCAATGAATTGGCGCATCTGACTTAGTATAAAACTGACCAAAATACTGCTCTAGTACTTCTGGTGTAAGCTCTCCGGCTTCTTCTAGGCGTTTTAGCTCTGCTGCTATTGCTTTTTGCTCTTCTATTGAAGGCAATGCCACTTCTGGTTCATTAACCATTTCTTGCGACATTTTCTCTAGTTCTTTCTCAAAATCATTCATGATCAATACTTACCTATAAATTCCAATCTAGAGTGAGTTTACTCATTTCCGTACACTTATTCTAGATTAACGTTCTCCAATAAAAATGACTAAATGATTCGTCTGTAGCACATCAAGCAGCCATCAAAACATCATGATCTATTATCTGTTATCGTAGGGGCTCAATCTATTTTGTTTATCGCCTATCCAAATAAAAAGGCTTATTAGGCGATCTGGTGCTCTAAAAGTGAACAACTTCTTTTTTACAGAGTTAGTATTCTATGAATTTATGGAAAGACAGCCCATTTTTTGCTCTTTTACTATTGCTTAACTAGCTGATTATGATATGAAATTGCCCTTGATATCGTTACTTAAAAACATCATGATATTGTTTCGATACTGCTAGCACTATATTAGAGAATAAGCTTTCCGCTAAATCGAACTGTTGTTTCCCCTCTTTGGGGCGCCATTTGAAATCAAGGAGTATGAGGAACCGATGACATCAACAGCATTTACAACGTTACGAACGTACCTAGAAAGCCAAATAGTCGGTCAAAATGAACTCGTTAAGCAATTGCTAGTTGCACTTCTCGCTGATGGGCACATTTTAGTTGAAGGTCCTCCGGGGCTGGCAAAGACCCGAGCGGTAAAATCCCTTGCTGATTGCATTGAAGGGGATTTCCATCGAGTTCAATTTACACCCGATCTCTTGCCGTCAGATCTCACGGGAACCGATATTTTCCGCCCTGAGACTGGGGAATTTCAATTCCGAGCAGGTCCTATATTTAACTCTTTAGTCCTCGCTGATGAGATAAACCGCGCCCCTGCAAAAGTACAAGCCGCAATGCTGGAAGCGATGGCGGAAAAGCAGATTACAGCGGGTGGACATACCTATCCACTACCAGAGCTGTTTTTGGTTATGGCGACGCAGAACCCTATTGAACAGGAAGGGACTTACCCGTTGCCAGAAGCGCAACTCGACCGTTTTTTACTTCATCTAAATGTCGACTACCCAGACGCACAAAGTGAGTTGGCAATCTTGCGCTTAAATCGCGGTGAAGCGAAAGGTGAAACACCATTAACACCTCCTAATTTAACGCAAAGCCAAATTTTTCAAGCTCGTCAAGAAGTGTTGAACATTCATATGGCGGAAGGAATAGAGCAGTATATTGTTCGCCTTATTATCGCCACTCGACAACCAAACCAATACGATGATGACTTGGACAACTGGATTGAAATAGGCGTTAGCCCACGAGCAACCATTGCTTTAGATCGCTGCGCCCGAGCACATGCATGGTTAAGCGGCAGAGACTTTGTCTCACCTGAAGACGTTCAAGCAATGGCTTATCCTGTACTTCGTCACCGCTTAATGCTGAGCTACCATGCTCAGGCAGAAGGTATTTCCCCTAACCAAGTAATTGATAAGTTGCTTTCATTAGTTGGCAGTGCATAAGGTTATGCCGATGAAAAGTGATTTTGTGCCATGTTCTAACGGCGTTGATTTATCCCTTGATGAGCTACTTTACTTTCAAAAGCAAAGTGTCAAGTGGTTGCCTCCGGCAAAAAGTCTTTGGTCACAAATGCTCGGTCAGCATCACAGCCGTCAATTGGGCCGCGGGATGGATTTCAGTGAGGTTCGCCAATACCAAGTGGGTGATGATATTCGCGCAATTGACTGGCGTGTGACTGCGCGTACAGGAAAAACACACACTAAGCTGTTTTCAGAAGAGCGAGAAAAGCCTCTCGTACTCTATCTTGATCTCAGCCCAAGTATGATGTTTGGTTCAAAACTGATGCTGAAATCTGTCATGATGGCGCATATGGCAAGCCTGATTGCGTGGCTCACCGTTGCCCAACAAGATCGAGTGGGGGCAATTATCGATACTGGGTCCCAATTGGTTGAGTTAAAGCCGACCAGCCGAAACCGCGGTCCCCTTGCCATTTTGCACAAATTAATCACACTACACCAAACACAACTTACTACACCGCGAACAGCGCACTCTCACGATTTAAAGCCGGCATTACAAGCCTTGAGACGCTTAACCCCTAAAGGCGGTGAAATTATCTTTTTAAGCGACTTCGTTCGCTTAAGTAGTAATGATCAATATGCACTATCTCAGCTAAGGCAACACAATAGCGTTCGTTTTGTTCATATTTCTGATCCTCTGGAATCTGGTTCAACCAATTTTAGAGGATCGGAGAAAGTATCTGATGGTAGTCGTAGCCAATGGTTAGACTTTTCATCAAAAAAATCTCGCCAACAGATTGAATTGGCATTTAACAATAAACAACAAGGCTTAAAAACGCTTGCACAAAAAACAGGGATTAGTTTTTGCGCCTTGAGTAGTGGGCAACCGCTACTAAATCAAATTTCTGGATGAATGTATGACCAGCACTGATAACGATTCGATTTTACCACTTAAAGATATGGCTTTACCTCAAGTTCCTGATTGGTTTCCTCTTGCTTGGGGATGGTGGGCTTCACTGGCTGGAATAGTGGTAGTTTTTGCCATTTTTCTGTTCTACATACGTTGGAAAAAAAAGCGTCTTGCTCCGAAAAAAACCGCGCTCCATTTAATCCCAAAAGAAAAGCCCGCAGCGGCACTCGAATTAGTTCGTCAAGTTGCACTGTGTTACTACCCTCGTGAGCAAATCGCACAACTAACCGGTAAAGATTGGTACACCTTCCTTGATTCACAGGTAGCAATCCCCGTGTTTGAACAAAACTATGAGCTGTGGCAAAGCGTTCTTTATCGTAAGCAAACCGTCGAAAATGACGACGAGTTAGTACAACACTGTTATCAGTGGGTAGAGCAAGCACTACCACCAAAGAGAAGGAAATAATGTTTGTCTAACTTAGAGTTTGTTTGGTGGCCGATGTTCTTCTTATTGCCCTTACCTTTGATAGCATACTTCCTGCTACCTCAGGCGAAATCGGCTGCACCACTCTATTTGCCTTATTTGCCAGAACAAGCAATCCAGCAGGCAGGCAACCGTTACACGGTTAAAGTGCTCGCAGGTTTAACTTGGGTTGCTCTAATCTGTGCGGTGGCAAGACCGGTATGGTACGGAGACCCTGTTGTTCACCAACCCGAGCATAGAGATATGCTATTGGTTGTCGACTTATCCGGTTCAATGAGCCAAGAAGACATGCTCTATCAAGGCAACTATATTGATCGCCTTAGCGCTGTAAAGCATGTGTTGGGTGATTTTATTGAACAACGAAACGGGGATCGGCTGGGTCTTGTATTTTTCGCCGACCATGCCTATCTGCAAACGCCGTTGACTCTCGACCGCAACGCTATTCGCCAGCAGTTGCAGCAGGTAGTGCTTAATCTCATTGGTTCTAAAACTGCCATTGGTGAAGGCATTGGGCTCGCAACAAAAACATTCGTTGATAGCTCTGCGCCCCAACGTGTGATGATTTTACTTAGCGATGGCAGTAACACCGCTGGTGTCATTGCGCCAATGGAAGCCGCTAAAATAGCTAAAAAATACGGTGCGACTATTTACACTATCGGTGTGGGAGCGGGTGAAATGGAAGTGAAACAGTTCCTCTTTACTCGCAAGGTGAACACCGCTCGCGACCTTGACGAAACAACGTTAAAAGAAATTGCCAAGCTTACTGGCGGGGAATACTTTCGCGCTCGCAATAGCGACGACCTTGAAAATATTTATCAAACAATTAACCAATTAGAGCCCGTAAGCCAAGCAACTCAAACATGGCGACCACAACAAGAATGGTTTAGATTCCCCCTAGCCTCGGCACTATTTTTGAGCTGCGTACTGATTGTAATGAGAAGAAATCATGTCTGAATTTATTTTTCTCTATCCAGTGTGGCTATTTGCTTTGATCCCATTAGCCGTCATGGCATTTTGGCTGCTAAAGCGCAAGCGACACAAAAATTTGATTGCACCACATCTTGCTAAGGCAATGGGCGCAAACACGAGCCAATCGTCAAAAATTCTGATTTATGTATTTACGCTTGTCTCTTTCATTGCGGTGATCGCATTATCCGGTCCAAGCTTCTCCAAAACAAAGCGACCGAGTTATACCACGTCCAGTATTCGTATCTTGGTTATGGATATGTCCTTATCAATGTACGCTAATGACATAAAACCTAACCGACTTACGCTGTCACGTTACAAAGCCATTGACCTTTTGGATCTGTGGCAAGAAGGACAAACCGGCTTGGTGGTTTATTCCGGCGACGCCTACCTCGCAAGCCCACTAACGAGCGATAGTGCAACATTGGCGAACCTAATTCCGAACTTATCGCCAGAGATCATGCCTTATCAGGGAGCTAATGCCATCTCTGCTGTTCAGCTTGCAATCGAAACTATCTCAAGCTCTGGTTTTGCACAGGGCGATATTGTGCTCTTCAGTGATGATATAGAACCCTCTGAACTCGATGAAATAGAACATATGACCAATAGTGGTGGTTATCGGCTCAGTATTCTGGGCATAGGAACTCAATCTGGAGCCCCTATACAGCTCAACGATGGTTCGCTGCTTCGTACAAGCGCAGGCAGTACACCTATCGCTAAAACACCCTTTAACTCTATGAAAAAATTGGCGCAATCCACTGAAGGCGTATTTGTTCCGATTCAAGCGGACAACAGTGATATTGAAGCAATTGCAGCATTGACAAGTCAAATCTCAGATACAGTGTTAAACCAACACAATCAAAAAATGAACGATCGCATCAATCACGGGTACTGGCTTGTATTACTGTTACTTTTACCCGCTTTACTGATGTTTAGACGCGGTGTTCTCCTTTCACTTTCTTTAGTACTCGTACTCACTGGCACAATCATACCCGAACAAGCCCACGCAAACCCATTTGTAAATAATGACCAAAAAGGTTATCAAGAATTCGAGCAACAAGACTATCAAGGTGCAGCGCAAAGCTTTGAAGACCCACGATGGAAAGGGATAAGCCAGTATTACGCTGGAGATTACACTGCAGCAGTCAATTCATTAAAAGCATTTAGCGATATTGACAGCCAATATAATCTCGCCAACGCTCATGCTCAACTTGGTAATTTCAAGCAAGCGAAAACATTATATGAAGAGGTATTAGCGGCGGAGCCTAACTACCAGAATGCCCGTTCTAACCTTGAGATGATCGAACACGCTCAACAGCAGCAAGAACAGCAAGAACAGCAAGAACAGCAAGAACAAAATGCTCAATCAACTCCAGAGAAAGATCAACAGTCTCAGCAGTCTCAGCAGTCTCAGCAGTCTCAGCAGTCTCAGCAGTCTCAGCAGTCTCAGCAGTCTCAGCAGTCTCAGCAGTCTCAGCAG